>CAYRGM010000024.1:0-19495 GCA_964423765.1 uncultured Desulfobulbaceae bacterium | reverse complement strand
CATGATGATACAATTGCCCGAAAATGAAAATTCCTATGCTATCAAGCTAAAAAATCGCTCAACTCAGGTAATATTATTGCAGGTTTATGCAGTGGACAGGTTGTGCCTCAGCTGTAGATTTCGTCTAAAAATATTAATATGTTTGGTAAGGATGACTTTATCATCGTCTGCTATATGGAAAAATTCAATCCCGTTTTGGTGTCGTTTGGATTTGTAGATTGTGTGCATCACTGTTCCCATGATCTCGATTAGCTCGTTGTCTAATCCCATGGTGATCATCACCTGCATTCCGATGGGGATCGATGTCATTGTTTCAAGAAGAATCCCTTCCTGGCTGATATTGAGTGTTCTGCCCATTGAGTATTCTCCCTGTTGTCCATGTTCGTCAACAACAAGATAGTCTAATAAGTTTAGAATATCAGATCTGATAAATTTTCTCTGTTCTTCTTTCATATGTCCCCTGTTGACGGCAATTGTCGTATGAATATATATAACCTGGCCAGTTTACTTTATATCATATATGCTACATTCTCTTGCTGGTATTGTCAAATTAGCTTTTCCTATTTCAGTGGGGGGGTAGGCACACTTTTGATGTTCGAAAATTATCAATTATCAATTTACGATGTCATCATATAACCCCAGTTTTTTTCAGATGAATCTGAAGGACGGAAATAGCAGCCGGAGTAACCCCAGAGATCCGCAGAGCCTGACCAAGGGTATGGGGTTGCACAGCTTTTAGTTTTTCTATGACTTCGGCTGAAAGTCCGGGTAGTTCACTGTATGGTAGAGCTTCCGGCAGTATGACTTTTTCCAGTTTTTTGAATCTCTTGACCTGTTCCTTTTGTCTTTGGACATATCCTTCATATTTGATTTCCAGCTCTATTTCATCACTGAATTCCAGATCGTCCAGGGTGGAGTAACTTTCCTGATTGCTGATTTTCAGCAGCTCTCTCAGGTGCGAAAGGGTAATCTCCGGTCTGCGGAGGAGTTCTGCCAGAGTTGGAGCCTGGCTTAAAGGGCTGCTGCCGATGGAGGTCAGATAGTTATTGATGCCCTGCTCGGCTCGGATTCGCGTCTTATGGAGAAAATTATTTATTTTTTTTATTTTTTCTTTTTTGTCTAAAAAAGTATGCCAGATAGTTTCATTCACAAGACCAAGGTTATGGCCGATCTGGCGGAGCCGCAGATCTGCATTGTCTTCGCGCAAAAGAAGTCGGTACTCTGCCCTTGAGGTGAAAAGACGGTATGGCTCTTTGGTTCCCAGAGTAACCAGATCATCAATTAGTACTCCGATGTAGGCCTGGGAACGGTCAAGAATAAGTGGTTCTTTGCCTCTTATCCAGTGAACCGCATTTATAGCCGCCATCAACCCCTGGGCTGCCGCTTCCTCGTAGCCGGAAGTCCCGTTGATTTGCCCGGCAAGAAACAGCCCTTTAATCTTTTTAGTTTCCAGGGAAGGATAAAGACTGAGAGGGTCAATATAGTCATACTCGATGGCATATCCGGGACGAATGATTTTAGCCTGTTCCAGTCCCCTGATGGAGTGAATCATCTCCACCTGAGCCTGAAGGGGCATGCTGGTGGGAATACCATTGGGATATACTTCAACCGTATCGAGACCCTCTGGTTCAAGAAATATCTGGTGCCGCTCTTTGTCAGGGAAACGCATGACCTTGTCTTCTATGGATGGGCAGTACCTTGCCCCGACCCCTTCGATTATCCCCGTGTACATGGGGGACTGGTCTATATATTTTCTTATAACCGCGTGGGTTTTTTGATTGGTATAGGTAATATGACAGGGAAGCTGGGTAAGCGGCGGCTTTCCCTTGGAGGTGAAGGAAAAAAGTTTTGCCGGATTGTCGGAGTGCTGTGGTTCAAGCTCATGGTAATTAATGGTGGTTCCGTCCAGGCGCGGCACTGTTCCGGTCTTCATTCTCCCCATTGTAAATTCCTGCTCTTTGAACCAGGCTGCCAGTTTTGTGGAAGGAGCATCTCCCATTCTTCCGGCGGGAAAACTTTTCAGACCAATATGGATAAGACCGTTTAAGAAAGTTCCGGTGGCAACCACCACTGCAGAAACCTGGATGATTTCATCAAGTGAGGTGCGAATGGCTGTTATTTTACCTTTTTGGGTGATGATTTCATCGACCACGGTTTGTCTGATTGTCAAATTTTCCTGGTATTCCAGGGTTTTTTTCATTCGCAGGTTATAGAGAATTTTATCAGCCTGGGCCCTTGAAGAACGAACAGCCTGTCCTTTACTGGTGTTGAGGCAACGGAACTGGATACCAGTGGCATCTATGTTTTTTGCCATTTCTCCGCCAAGGGCATCAATCTCCCTGACAAGATGTCCCTTGGCCAGTCCTCCTATGGCCGGGTTGCAGGACATGGCACCGATGGTGTCGGCATTGATGACGCAGACCAAGGTACGGCATCCCATCCGGGCGGCTGCCAGGGCTGCTTCGCAACCGGCGTGTCCGGCTCCTATGACAGCAATATCAAATGAATTATCCATATTTTTAGAATTGAGAATTGCAAATTGAGAATGAGGGGAAAATTCTCAATTATCAATTATAAAACCACCATCATGGCTGCCAGGTGATAAAAGCCCAGATTGGTGGTTTGTCGCGCTTGACAGTCATGGTTCCATCGCTATTGCAGATAGTAATGGAGCAGACATAGTCAACCAGTTTTTGTTTTTCATCTTCATTTATATCCTTAAACATCCATATATAGCTGGCCAGAGTGGTCTCCAGGTCCGGGTAAGTCAGCTCGTTTTCCAAGGCAATATAGTCGACTGTGGGAAGAAAACCCAGGTCAAAGAGGATGTTTACAGTATAGATAAAGTCAGGTCCGCTTGTCAGGGGGCGACCTATGGCAGCAAAGGCATCAGGATCCATGGGGCCATGCTTGACCCGATCGGTGATGACGATCAGTTCCCGGGCCTGGGCGGAGAGTTTTTTTAAGGCTTTTTTTAAGTTGGAAACAGCCAGTGAACGGGAGGAAATGGCAATATCATGGCAGGGAATTTTCAACTTCTGCCAGTCATCTTCCCATGAGCCATGATATGTTTTAATATTTTTTATTTTTCTTTCTTTTGCTTTTTTATCTAAAATAGTCAACATGTTTTTTGAAAAATCAAGACAGCTTACTCGGTTTACTTGTTCAGCAAGAGGGAGGGCAAGGGTACCGGGTCCACAGCCGACATCAAGGACAGACCAAGCTGGTTGAGGGTCTAAGAGTTTTAAAAATTTATCAGTATAAACTGAAACTGCTGTTCGCTTTGCAAATGCCGCCGCTTTTTTATCCCAGTCAGAGGCTGTTTTTGTCTTCCAGGTTTTCTTTTTTTTTGCCTGGTACCATAACTGGTTCCAGTCAGGTCTGGTATTGTTGGCGGCGGTCATGAATGATTTTAATCCTTTGGGTTTGGAATGAATATTTTTTGAAATTTATTTGTTTGTTCTCTGCACATAGACAGGAAAATGTTTGACAGAATTGTTGATTATGATTAGAATACATCACTCTGGTACTGTATAGGATGTGGGATGTCAACAGTACTTTTTATCGTCGTAATAGGATGAAAACCGTAAATATTCGGGTTGACAAAAAAAACTCTCATAAGCAAGGACTGTAAATGTTTGGGTAGTACCCCACGGAGTCTCGTTCCTGTAGAACAGGTAAAACATAATATTCTAATCCATTAACATCATGGATTGCAATACGATATACGACAGCCTCGTAAAAAGTAAAATTTGCCTCTATTTAGTGATTCTGCTCCCAGACAAGGAGACGATACATAATGCATTCTTTGATAGAGGGTATAAGCCATGAAAGTAAAATATTTTTCCGATACAGATACCTTGTATATAGAGTTTTGCGATAGGGATATAGTGGAATCGAAGGACCTGGATGAAAACACGATTATGGAACTTGATACGGAAGGTAATGTTTGTGCTATTACTTTTGAGCATGCCAGCCAGCGTATGGATGTAAGCTATTTAACGGTTGAAGGCATAGCGGCATAACAAATGTAAATATTCGGGTTCACAATATATAACAGAAAAAGGATTTTATAATGAGTAAAAGAACATTTCAGCCAAGTAATATTAAACGCAAGCGAACCCATGGCTTTCGAACTCGTATGAGCACCAAGGCTGGTCAGGCTATTATTAAGAGACGACGGTCCAAAGGTCGCAAGCAATTATCAGCCTAATCCCCATGAAGCAATATGGACTTCCAAAGAACTGTCTACTGCGTAAAAAAGGGGAGTTCGATAGCGTATATCGTCAGGGTAAGCGGTTGTACGGTCAGGGGTTCTCTTTGATCTTTGCTGTCAATAATGTTGGTCGAAGTCGTTTGGGAATCAGCGTGCAGAAAAAAACCGGCAAGGCGGTGCAACGCAATAGAATAAAACGGATTATCCGTGAGAGCTTTCGTCTCAATAGGGAACAGTTCCCGGAAGGTTGTGATGTCGTGCTAACTGTTCGTCCCGGTTTTTCTTTTTTTTCGCCTGCCGGGGTGTTAGCTGCAGTAACTGGTCTTGTCCAGAGGTATGGGGTTAATGTGTAAGGAGTGTCAATGCACCAGAGCATCAGATTGTGAGAACAAATCAGTTCTGAATACATTATTAAGTGGTTTGTTCATTGCACTTGTCCGTATATATCAGTATATAATTTCTCCACTTTTACCGCCCACCTGTCGTTATATTCCAACCTGTTCGCAATATGCTATTGAGGCTTTTGATCGTCATGGTATCTGCCGGGGTCTGTTGATGGCTGTCCTGCGTATACTTCGTTGCCATCCATTTTCCCGGGGAGGATATGATCCCGTGAGTAAATAATGACAGGCCGCTAATAGGTCTGTTTCACTTATGTCGTACAAATTCAAGCCGTATTGATTTTTTGATTCGAGGTACCCGAAATAATGGATATGTATAGAGCCTTTTTGGCGATTGTCCTATCGTTTGTAATTCTCTTTGGCTATCAGTTTTTTTTTGCTCCTCCTGTTCAGCAACAGGTGGAACCGCAGACTCCTGTTCAGCATGATCCTGGCAGGGTTGTCCAGCCGCCGGCCCTAGCTGTTGCACAGCCACTGGTCTCACCAGATGGTATTCTGATTCCGGAAGCCCAGCCTGCCCGTGATATTATAGTGGAAACTCCTTTATACTCTCTTGTTATTGATGAGCGGGGAGGTGGAATTAAACATTTCATTCTCAAAGAGTATCGCACTGTGAACCATATAAATGCTCCTTATATGGAGTTAATTACGGAGGAAATAGCTAATAATTTACCAATGCGATTTTCTCTCGACAACGGGGTAGGGGCTGAAGTGCTGCTTTTCAGAGCAGATAGAGAATCTATAAATGTTCACGAGGGGCAGGGTCAGGAGATGCTGACCATGACTGCTGTCTTATCGAGTGGTCTTGAGATTGTCAGAAGCATGATTTTTCATGCGGATAGCTATCTGATAAGCATCAATTATCAGGTAATAAACAGAGGGGATAGCCAAGTTACTATCGCTCCAGCCATGACATTGACCGGATCACCCTTTACCGTTGAAAGAAGAAATCCCATGGCTGTGGGATTATTTGTTGGGCTATCTGCTTTTGTAAACAATGAACTCTTTGAAATAAGCCCCAATAAACTGGCTGATGGTCCTGATGTTTTTCAGGGGCAGGTTGATTGGGTTGGTTATGGAGATCGTTACTTTATCAAAGCCATGGTTCCGTTAAACCCGGGACCACATATTGTGACCATTTCCGGTAGCGATGAACAGATCACTGCTGTTATGTCTGAAGAGGTTGTTGCCCTTGCTCCCGGGGCAAGGATTGAATATAATTATAAGATGTATTTTGGCCCCAAAAAGTTCAGTATTCTTGAAGAGGTTGGTCACAATTTGTCAAAGGCTGTCAATTTTGGCTGGTTTGATATAATCGCTAAGCCGATGCACTGGATGCTCAATGTTTTTTATGCAATTTTTGGTAATTATGGCATAGCTATTATTCTGGTAACTGTTCTGGTTAAGCTCTTGTTCTGGCCAATCACCCAGAAAGGCTTAAAATCCATGAAGAACATGCAGAAACTCCAGCCCAAGGTTGCCAAGTTAAGGGAAAAATATAAAGGCGACCCTGCCAAGATGAATCAGGAAATGATGGCAATGTACAAAACCTACAAGGTTAACCCTTTGGGGGGCTGTCTGCCGATGCTGCTTCAGATTCCTGTCTTCTTTGCTCTGTACAAGGTGTTGTTGACAGCCATTGAACTGAGGCATGCCCCATTTATGTTGTGGATCAACGACCTTGCAGCTCCCGATCGTTTGATGATAGGATTTGAGATTCCCTATTTGCAGGGGATTCCGGTTTTGACTTTGCTCATGGGTGCATCTATGTATTTTCAGATGAAACTAACTCCCACAACTGCCGATCCTCTTCAGGCAAAGATTATGCAGTTCTTGCCGATTATTTTTACTTTTCTATTTCTTAACTTTGCTGCAGGTCTGGTATTGTATTGGTTTGTCAATAATCTGCTCTCTATACTTCAGCAGCAACTTATAAATCGTAAATATGCGACTGAAATTAACAGTAGTTAAGAGTTGAATTAGCCATCATAGATGGAGTAAAAGACTGTAACTATTCAGATGTGCTTCATATCCGTCCATTTCGGAGTCTCGTTCTTCGCTTACCTGAGCTTTGCAGCGTACTAATGTTACTCAAGAAGCTCAGGTAAGCGAGGAACGAGACTCCGTGGAGTGCAGCTGATAGTTACAAAATACTTTGCATCATCAACTGACAGGTGGTTGTCGTGGCATGGGCTATGTTTACTTGCTATAGTTCATATAAATAAAAGCGTTCACCTAAGGGTATATATTGGCAGTAGCAGGAAAACGGCAAGTGTAGACTTTGAAGAAAGAGGTAAGCGAACTCGAAGTCTATGCTTACCTGGTGAGCAGTTATGAAATTAGATTTATTTTGTTGTCGTTCGCAGGGGATGGCAGCGAGCTAACCCGGATATATATTTTATGGATAAAATCAGAGATTTTGATGGAAAAGATATCACGACAGTAATGCGGGATGCCTGTCTGTCGTTTGCCGTTTCCCAGGAAGAGCTTGACATTGAAGTGCTTGAAACTGGTTCGCCGGGTATTTTTGGTTTATGTAAAAAAAAGGCTCGCATTCGTGTGCAGCTTAAAAAAACCTCTTGTTCTGATATGTTGGATAAGGGCGGTGAACCTGCGGAGCAGGCAGATAGAGATGAAAAATATCAGGGGGCTGCCCGGAAAACAAAAAGCATCAAGGACGGACAAGCACAAGACAGGGAGAGTAAAAAAGATGTTTCTTCTTTGGTAAGAGAGCAGGTACGAGATCAGAAATCTGACTCTGCGGAACTGTATGAAGAAAAGGTAGATGCTGAGCATCCTGTGGAGGCAGGCAAAAAAACATCTTCTCCCGCTAAAAAGAAACAACAGGTAGAAGAACCAGTCCTGCCTCCTTCTGAAAAAGATCTTGCTTCCATGCAGGATGATATCACTCATCTCTTTGAGCTAACAGGTTATCCAATGCAGGTAAGCCTTAGATTAGAAGAGAATGTCCTGCATTGCTGTTTAAGTGGAGAAGATGAAGAATCATTTACTGGAGATGACGGGCGGGTTCTTAATAGTATCCAGTACTTATTACGGAAAATGATGAGCAGGCGGCTACCGGAGAGAATGTTGCTGACCCTTGATATTGGTGATTTCAGGTATCGTCGTTTGGAGGAATTAAAAGCAAAAGCTCTGCAGATGGCTGTTGAGGTCCGGGAAAGCGGGAAGACACTTATGCTTCCTGCTCTTAATCCGGCCGAGAGGCGGGAGATTCATATTATTCTCAGGAGCGATAAGGAAATACGCAGCCGGTCAGTTGGCGATGGTTTATTCAAGAAGGTGCTTATCTATAAACCTGCCCAATCAGGTAAATCTTCTTCTCGTAAACAAAAAGATAGAAAAAGCCGCCCCCCGAATGGTCAGACCACAGAAAACTGACACCATTGGAGCCATTGCCACTCCGCCGGGGGTTGGCTCCATTGGTATTATCCGTATTTCCGGCTCTGGTGCTTTTGCTGTGTTGCAGCGATTGTTCAGACCCCGTGCCGATATCGTCCACACGGAGCTTGAGAGCCATAAACTTTATTATGGTAGCCTGGTAGATCGTAACGACCAGGTTCTTGATGAAATTTTAGCTGTTTTTATGCGGGCTCCGCTGACATACACGAGAGAAGATGTGGTGGAATTGCATAGCCATGGTACTTCTTTGATTTTACATACAATTTTAAGAGAGGTACTTGCTGTAGGAGTCCGGCTGGCTGAACCGGGTGAGTTCACCAAGAGGGCTTTTTTAGCGGGTCGTATTGACCTGACCAGGGCCGAGGCTGTTATAGACCTACTCAATGCGAAAACAGGGGCAGGTGTACACCTTGCGGTCCAGCAGATGCAGGGTCGGCTGGAAGAGCATATTCGTTCTGTACGCTCTGTACTGATAGATATGCTGGCTGAGGTGGAAGTAGCTATAGATTTTCCTGATGATGAGGTGGAATTGCTTGATAGTTATAAATTGATTGTCAAACTTGAAAAGGGCGTGCTTACTCCGGTGCGTAATCTTCTTAAACTCTCAGATCAGGGCCGAATTATCCGAGAGGGTATCCAGGTGGTTATTACTGGTTGTCCAAATGTGGGTAAATCAAGTCTCCTCAATGGGTTGTTACGGGAAGAGCGGGCCTTGGTAACCAGTGTTCCCGGAACGACCCGCGACACAGTTGAGGAAATGATTTCAGTACGGGGAGTGGCTGTTCACCTGATTGATACCGCTGGAATCCGTGTACATAAAGATACGGTGGAGGGCTTAGGCATAGAGAGAGCTATGGGGAAACTTGCCGAGGCAGATCTGGTTCTTTTTCTTGTTGATGCCTCGTGTGGTATCACTGTGTCTGACTGGGAGCTTTACGATACTATCAGGGATAAATCTCATATAGTGGTGTTGAATAAAAAAGACCTGGTTACAGAAGATGAGTTGGTTTGCCTTGCGGGAGAATTCCCAGGGCAGGTTGTAATAATCATTGCGGCCCGTATTCATCAGGGGCTTGCCGGGCTGGAGGATGCTATTTATCATCATCTGAGCGGAGGGGATGAGCTGGAGGAACAACCTCCATGTGCACCAAATATTCGCCACAAGGCTCTGCTTGATGAAGTGTTTAAGACCGGGCAACGGCTAAAGCAGGATCTTACAGATAACATTTCACCTGATTTGCTGGCTGTTGAATTGCAGACAGCTCTTGATGGTTTAAGTGATATTGTTGGTCTGACAACTCCGGATGATGTCCTGGATAGAATTTTTTCTGAATTTTGTCTCGGTAAGTAGTTATTGTTCCTTCCTGGCGGTTGGTTTTTTGTCTCCGCTTTCTTTCTCTGTGGTAATTTTATTTTCTCTGGTTTTATTTTCTTTTTCGGGAAATGCCCGTATTTCTCCTTCTATGGCAGCACCTGGCTCCACAGTCAGGTGTTCAGCTTTTAAAATTCCTCGAATTGATGCGGTGGCATGGGCTATAACTTGTCTGGCTTTAATATCCCCATTAACTAGGCCGTGACAGATAAGTGAATCAAGCTGCATGTCGCCTGTTACCCGGCCTGTTTTACTGATAATCAGATATTCTCCCTGAATATTACCTTCCACGACTCCGTCAATGCGGACCTTCCCCTTGAAGCGCATCTCACCATTTATATGCATTTCCGGAGAAATAACAGATGAAATAGCTGTTTTGGAGAGCTGATGCTCTTTATGTTGTTCTTTCTTTTTGTTAAAAAATGGCATGGCTTACCAGCTTTATTGTGTGTTTTGGGCAGAAATAATATTGCCTGCCTGGAGAAACTTCATGGGGTCAATAGTTTTGTTATTCCTATGGATTTCATAATGGAGGTGAGGCCCGGTCGAGCGGCCTGTGTTGCCAAGCAGACCGATCACCTGACCACGGCTGACCTTATCTCCCCGTTGCACCAGTCGTTTTGAAAGGTGAGCATACAAGGTGGCAAAACCATGTCCATGGTCAATGACTATAAATTCCCCGAAACTTTTGCTTGTCGAGGAGGTTTTAACAACCCCGTTACCAGTAACATATATATTGTCTCCGATTGTTCCACCAAAGTCAATACCAGCATGGAAAGCCTTGGTTTTGTTAAAAGGGTCAATACGGGGTCCGTACTTTGAGGTTATCCTAGATGGCCCGGGACATGCCAGGGGAATAGAATTAAACAACTCCAGATACCTATCTGTTTTAATGAGAAGTTCTCTGCTGATATCTGTATCCGGAGCATCTTCAAGAGAAATATAAGGACCGCCACTATGTTTTGGGTCTTCTGTGAATTCAATTACAACCCCAACTTCACGCATTATCTTTTTTATCATCTCGCTGCGTTCGTTAAGGCGGCTGATGGTGCCTGCCAGCATTTCTGTCTTTTGTTGCTGTAAATCTATAACCTGTTCTTGATAACGATTTAACTCTTCTTGATGTTTGTTAACCAGTTCATTGTTAAGTCTGTAGCTTTCCCCCGCCATGCTATTGGTTACAACAGTTAGGTGTTGCTGGAGTGAGAGGTTATCCGTTTTGTAATGGTTAATGGTGAGCAGGGTAACGGCAGAGAGAAAAATGGCGATTATCATGGTTGACAGGATGATATTGATTACTCTTTTTTCAGGGATGCATAGGCTGCGTCCCCTGTTAGATTCACCGGTTATGATAATATGTAACATTTTTTTATGCATTTAGTTCCCCATTTTTATTAAAAAATATGGTAACTATTCAGCTGCACTCCATCTTCGCTCATTTCGGAGTCTCGTTCCTCGCTTACCTGAGCTTCTTGAGTAGCATTAGTACGCTGCGAAGCTCAGGTAAGCGAGGAACGAGACTCCGAAATGAACGAATATAAAGCACATCTGAACAGTTACAGCCCAAGTTTATGGATGTTTATTCATCTCGCTGAATAGTTACAAAAATATAAGCCAGGTGATCAAGGGCAGAATAGCCAACTGTTGTTGGCGGATGAGCATGTATGCTATGCAGATATTTATCTGTCAGTTTGAAAAACTGACAGTAAACAGGTTCTCAATGGCTGCCCGGCCTGCGTCGTTTAAGTATCTTGTTCCAGAGCCGACAAAGGTATTCCAGGTTATTGTTGGTGTATCTTCCTGCCAACCATCATCTTTCCAGGTAAACCATTTATTCTTTTCTTGATCAAAGACATGGAGGGGGCGGTTGAATAACTTGGCCAGCTCAACTGCCCAGCCGGTTCCGCCTTTGACAGAATTATCTGTGAGAATATTGCCGATCACAAAGACCTGATGCCCATTGTTGACCATATGGAAAATTATCTGTAGAACTTTACGAATTTTCTCGGTTTCATAGTAGGTCCGACTCATCATCCTTGAGGCTATCTCCATGCTGATGTCACCTCGTTGCAGCTCTTCCTCTGCCAAGGAAATCGCATTCTTATCTCTGTTTAAACGGTGACCCTCAAAGGTAAAGACAGTTTCATCAACTCCGTATTGCTCTGCTATTTCCCCAAAGACTGTTTCTGCTCCTTTTAATCCGCCATGGTATAGTTTACATTCGTTTGCTTTCATAGTTGTTCCTGTTAGAGGACATAAATATTCAACCTGAGTTGAGCGATTTTATAACTTGATCTGTGCCAGGTAAGCGAGTGCAACGAGACTCCGATCTCTTGCACACCAAGTCTTCCCCGAAAATCCTCAACAGACCAACGGGTATGCCTGCGGTTTTCTAAAAACCTTGGCATACAAGGTATCAGCACATATCTGCGTCATAAAATCGCTCAATTCAGGTTCAAGTTAATGCTGCTTTATTGAAATATTTTTTTATTAGAAAAAAGCATAACTATTTAGCTGCACTCCGTGAAGTAAATTTGAACAGTCACAGCCTCAGATTATGGAGTTTGCTCATCTCGCTGAATAGTTATGCTTATTATAGCCTAATACCTATAGTAATCAGGTTTAAACGGTCCCTGGGCAGGAACACCTATATAATCTGCCTGCTCCGGCGTTAGTTTTGTCAACTTTGCCCCGATTTTTTTAAGATGGAGCATAGCCACTTTTTCATCAAGTTCCTTGGGCAGGAAATAGACCTGATTATCATATTTCCCCGGATTCTGCCAAAGTTCCAGCTGGGCAAGCACCTGATTGGTGAATGAGTTGGACATGACAAAGCTTGGATGTCCGGTTGCACAACCAAGATTCACTAATCGCCCTTCGGCAAGAATAATAATCCGTTTGCCATCTGGAAAGATAACATGGTCTACCTGGGGCTTAATATTTTCCCATTCCAGATCTTTTATGCCGGCAATATCAATCTCAGAATCAAAATGACCGATATTGCAAACTATGGCCTGATTCTTCATCACATCCATATGAGCCCGGCTGATAACCTTGAGATTGCCGGTACAGGTAACAAAAATATCAGCAAGCGGAGCAGCATCTTCCATGGTCACCACCCGATATCCTTCCATGGCGGCCTGGAGGGCACAAATCGGATCTATTTCAGTAACCAGAATGCTGGCACCCATCCCCCGCAAGGCCTGGGCACATCCCTTACCCACATCGCCATAACCGACAACCACCGCAATCTTACCGGCAATCATCACATCGGTGGCTCTCTTGATCCCGTCAAGCAGAGATTCCCGACAACCGTAAAGATTATCAAATTTTGATTTGGTTACAGAATCATTGACATTGATGGCCGGAGCCAACAGTTTTCCAGCCCTTGCCATTTCATTAAGACGAAGTACGCCGGTAGTGGTTTCCTCGGAAATACCTTTAATGTTTTCAAACAGCCCCGGATATTTCTCATGCATGAGCAGGGTAAGATCAGCACCATCATCAAGAATCATATTGGGCCGCCAGCCATCCGGTCCGGATATGGTCTGCTCAATACACCACCAGAACTCCTCATCACTCTCACCCTTCCAGGCAAACACGGGGATCCCGACTGCTGCCATGGCTGAGGCCGCGTGATCCTGGGTAGAAAATATATTACAGGATGACCAGCGTAACTCAGCCCCCAGCTCAATCAGGGTCTCTATCAGCACTGCTGTCTGAATGGTCATATGCAGACAGCCGGCAATCCTTGCTCCTTTGAGCGGTTTACTGTCGCCGTACTCTTCCCGAAGAGCCATAAGTCCCGGCATTTCAGTCTCGGCAATGGCCACTTCTTTGCGTCCCCACTCTGACAGGGATATATCCGCTACTTTATAATCACTCATTATTTTCTCCAATTTTGATAAAAATTTACCAACACCACCACCAACAGCGGCTAACTAATTCTTTCCTCTGTCCCCAATTCTCAATTCTCAATTATCTGTCTCTTGACAACCCCGCTGCTGCCCGCAATTCATCTTTCTTATCAGTAAGCTCCCAGGTAAACTCCGGTAACTCCCGACCGAAATGTCCGCAAGCCGCAGTTTTATGATAAATCGGCCTGAGCAGGTCAAGTTGTTCGATAATCGCTTTGGGACGAAGATCAAAGACATCATCAATGATTTTGATCAACCGTTCATCGGAAATTTTACTTGTACCAAAGGTTTTTATATTAATGGATACCGGCTTGGAAATACCAATGGCATAGGCAACCTGAAGCTCCATTTCCCTGCATATCCCGGAGGCAACGATATTCTTGGCCACATACCTGCACATATAAGAAGAAGAACGATCAACTTTGGATGGATCTTTGCCGGAAAAAGCGCCGCCGCCATGGGCGCTGCGACCTCCATAGGAGTCAACAATAATTTTCCGGCCGGTTACCCCGCAATCACCAACCGGGCCGCCAATCACAAATCTACCGGTGGGGTTGATAAAGTATTTGGTTTTTTCATCCAGCATCTTCTCCGGCAGAATGGGTTTAATAATCTCTTCAATAACCCCTTCTTTGATGTCTTTATATGCGACATCCGGATGATGCTGAGTGGAAAGTACCACGGCCTCTATTCGTTTTGGAACATTATCCTCATACTGGACGGTCACTTGGCTTTTGGCATCGGGACGAAGCCAGGGAAGCATCCCTGTCTTGCGGACTTCTGACTGCCGTTTCATCAAACGATGAGCATAAACAATGGGCATGGGCATAAGCACCTTGGTCTCATCACAGGCATAACCAAACATCAGACCCTGATCCCCGGCTCCCTGATCCAGATCAAGCCCCGTTCCTTCATCAACTCCCATGGCAATATCAGGAGACTGTTTGTCAATGGTAATTAAAACCGAACAGGACTGCCAGTCAAACCCCATCTCCGAAGAGTTATAGCCAATCTCCCTGATTGTCTGACGGACAATATCAGGCATATCAACCCAGGCAGTGGTGCTTATTTCACCGGCAATCAAAGCCAGACCCGTAGTAACCAGAGATTCACAGGCCACCCTGGCATGAATATCCTGTTTGAGAATGGCATCAAGAATAGCATCGGAAAGTTGATCGGCAACCTTATCGGGATGCCCCTCGGAAACAGATTCCGAGGTGAAAAGATGAGTTGACATTATTTTCTCCTTTTTTAAAAAAATCACCCAATCAGGGGACAGGTTACAGAACTGTTACCTGTCTCACCTGATCTTAACTGACGAACAAAATCAAGGGTAATTTCCCATTTGTTAAGCGGACTTATCAGGTATAAACCTTGGACAAGTGGTTTGATATCTTCAAGCAACCGGCTCGTATACTCAAGGGCAGCCTTTCGTTGGTCATCAATCTTTTCATAAGAAGCCAGCTTTTTTCGTAACGGTTCAGGAACAAAAATACCAGGCACCTCGTTATGAATAAATTCAGCGTTTCTCGCCGATATCAGGGGGAAGATACCGGGGAAGACCATTATATCGATATGGCTGATCTTATTTAGCATTTCCTCAACAATTTCCTTGGAAAAAAGCGGCTGGGTAAGAGTATACCTGGCTCCAAGAGACCTTTTCTTCTCAAGTCGGGCAATCTGCATCCCAGGGTTTTCCCGGCGAAAACTAAAAGCTGCCCCAATGGAAAAATTACTGCCCTCCCCAATGGGACGACCCGCCAGGTTAACCCCCTGATTCAAGCCGGCCAGCATCCGAATAAGTCCTGTGGAACGAAGATCAAAAACACCACTTACCCCAGGTTGATCCGTGCCGGCGGCAGAATCTCCACTCACGGCTAACACCGCTTCAATGCCAAGAAGATGAGCTTCCATCATCCGGGACTGCAGACCAAGGGCATTAAGATCACGACCGGTCTGATGAATAATGGTCTGAATACCGCTCTGATTACGAATTAGCGAGGCCATCCCAAGATTACCGGCCCGAAGGATGGCCAGGGGATTTTCACCAAGGGAGATTGCATCAACCCCAGCTTCAGCAAGTGCTGCCGCTCCCGCTAATACCGGGGCAACCGAGAGATGGGTCGGAGGGTCAAGCTCAACAATGATCGGCAGGCGGTCTTTTCTTAAACTCCCCAAGAAACCACCGGGCTTGTCAACCTCCCTGCTCGGCCTGACTTCCTGGCTACTGGCAGCAGCCAACTCCACCCTGACCCGTACCGGTCTGATTCGCAGGGCTGAGCGAAATTCCCGGATATGAGCTGGAGTTGTCCCGCAACAGCCTCCGATCAGCCTGACTCCGTACCGGAGCATTTCCCGAGCCCGACCTGCCATATATCCAGGTTGAGCCGGATATATGGTTCGTCCTCCCATGATTTCCGGCATGCCGGCATTGGGAAAGGCGGAAAGAGGGATTTTTCCCTTCTCACTGGCCAGAGACGACATAGAGCCAATTGCGGTGACCATGGCATCAATACCACGGCCACAATTGGTACCAACCACCGCAGCACCAGACTCAAGCATCTTACCTGCACAGAAAAGAGCGTCATCACCATGAACTGTCATCCCTTTGCCGGGAAAAACCATCTGACCAATAACAGGTAAATCCGGCAACAGCTCTCTGGCGAGTTTAATAACCAGAATAATTTCATCAAGTTGACTAAAAGTCTCAACGATTAGGAGATCAACACCCCCTTCAGCAAGGCCTAAGAGTTGTTCCCGAAAAGAATCCCGCAACTCCTCTACCTCAATCTCCCCTTCCTCATTAATAAATACCTCACCGGAGGGCCCCACCGAACCGGCAACAAAAACCTGATGTCCGGCGGCCTTGACTGCAATTTCAGCTCCGGCCCTGTTGATTTCCCTGACCTGTTCCTCTGCCCCGGCCTCTCTGAGTTTGAAGCGATTGGCACCAAAGGTATTGGTTTCAATCAATTGGCTGCCAGCCCTGATATATTCTTCATGGGCATTAAAAATAACATCGCTCGCCTGGATATTGAGAAGATCAAGGTTCCGACCCCGTTCAATCCCCTGCTCAAAAAGATAAGAGCCGATGGCACCATCTCCAAGCACCACAAGGCTCTGCAGATATTCAAGAAAATCGGGTTTCATCTGGTTTGATTCAAATTGTCTAATTTATAATAATGTCGCGTCAAGACTGAAATGACACAATTCTCGTTCCCACGCTCCTGCGTGGGAACGAGGGAATAGCTGTCCCCTGACACCTGTCTCCTGTAACCTGACACCCCTGTCACTCCGCCAGAGCAATATCCACAGAAGGCCGCATGATCGCCACTGTAGCAAGGACTTCGTGAATCATATGATTCTTAAATTTATCAATAAGTTCATTGTCAACTGCTGCTCCCCCGTCATATTCAACCAGAGCCTGCTGCATGATATTATAATCAAATCGGGGTGCCCATTTACGGGAACCAAGCCGGGCAGTGGTTGAGCAGTTATCCACCATAAAGGCTACTCCCTTAAAATGCATATAAGGATTAAGCGAGTCCACTGCCTCAATGACCGACTCGTTGCAGACCTCACTTAAACAATGTCCTTTTTCAATGAGAAGATCAATCTGAGCCATCATAACCGCACAGTACAAGCCGGCAGTTTCAGGGTTGACAGTTGCCTCTCCACTTCGTTCAGCCCGAACAGTCTCACCTATCTCCCACATTTTGGTGCCGTCAATCCGGCCCATCGGACAACGGTCAAAGCGTCTGCCCGCCATCACAACGGAACGAATTTCATTACCACTTGATACCTCATCGTAAATCTCCATGAGAATATCAAAAGCGGGATGATAAGTTACAGAGTACATCCTGGCAAAGGTTTCCTGACCGTCATCGTCAAGATTATTATAAACAGCAAGAATACCGTTATGGGATATGGTTCGGGAAAGAGGCCCGGTTATATTTTCCACGGTCGCAAGAAAAGCCTGCTTTTCGTCCATCCCCTGTTCCATGACCAGACGGCGAAACATGGCTTCTGAAACGCCATGCACAGCCCCAAGCAGGATTCCCCTCTCACCAAATATATCCGAGCGATACTCATAGCCAAGAGTGGTTTTAAACACATAGGGAGCCCCAATCGCAATGGCCCAGGCAAGAGCCTGATCCGTGGCCTTGCCGTCAACATCCTGTTCAATCGCAAATGAACAGTTAATTCCAGCTCCATTAACCTCTTTGCCCTGAACATAAAGACGGCGGACTGAAGGTCCCATTCCTTTAGGGCAGACCCCGATCACATTTATACCAGCCGGGAATTTCTCGCCCACACTCTCTAAATGACCTAACAGAAAACCATGGGACAGGCCGAGCACAGCATCCTTCTTTATAGCGGCAAAGATCTTCTGGCAATTCTCTACCTGAGCCGCGTCGGAAATGAGAAGAAGAACCATATCTGACTCGCCAATGACGGAATACATCTCGCCAAGGGTTCCGTTTTCCTCGGAAAAACCGGCCTCCCTTGCCGCAGCCCTGGAAGAACTGGACTCCCTGAGCCCGATTTTTACCTTAATCCCGCTTCCCTCAAGAGAATCCCGCAGGTTTTGAGCCTGCGCCGGTCCCTGGGAACCCCAGCCGATAACCCCTATCTGAGAAATACCAGCAAATCCTGCCGGCAAAAGATTAAATTTATCACGACCGCCCCGAACAACAGTTTCTTCGGTACCGGCAAGGTTTATAGTTTCAGTGGCAAAGACACTGGATGTAAAAGTTGTTTCCATGAAGTTTCTCCAGTTATATGAACGATAGACATCGTAAATTAATTGATAATTGATAATTATTAAACTGAAGTTTCCCGGTTTTAAAAACTTCTCAAACTGCCGTGGCATGTCACCGTAGCGGGAATTGATTTATTTTTCATGGTGTTTGCCATGCAGATCACAAAACCCCATTTTATTACTTCTTGACACACGAATCCTGTCCCACAGGATAAATGTTTAACATTTCAGACAGATACAAGGTTTTAGGAGATTTGTCATAAAAATAAAACAGGGAAACTTCAATTATTAAACACACTCTTTCTAATTCTCAATTCTCAATTATCAATTAAAAACTACCCTTTGACCGCAAAGCCGCCATCCACAACCAATGTCTGACCGGAAATCATTGATGCTAAGTCACTGCATATAAAAAGAGCCAACCCGGCCACATCTTCAGGGGTGGTCAATCGTCCCAAGGGAGTGCGCCGCAGAGACTCTTCAATAATTTCATCCCGATTGGGAAACTTCTTGAGTGCATCAGTATCGACCACTCCGGCAGATATGGTATTGACTGTAATCTTTCGTTCTCCCAGCTCAACGGCAAGATGACGAACAAGGGATTCAAGAGCAGCTTTTGACGAACCCACTACCGCATAATTTGGGACAGCCCGCATTGCTCCAAGACTTGATACAGCGATAATCCGCCCGCCATCACCCATCATCCCGGCAGCATATTGACTTAAAATCAGCAAAGCACGGGCATTGATATCCATAGCCCAGTCCCAGTGACGAGTGGTTAACTCCATGGCTGGTTTCAATACTCCGGAAGCAGCATTTGAAATCAGAATGTCAAGATGATCGTATTGCTCTTGAATTTTAGTAAACATCCGTTCGATATCTTCGTTTTTTGCCACATTAGCCTTAATTGCCAGACAACGGACTCCCTTTTCTTCAATTGCAGCAACAGTTGCCTCGGCAGCACTTCTCTGCCGAACATAATTAACAATGATATCCACTCCACTCTCGGCAAGGTCAAGGGCTATTGCCCGCCCTATCCCCCGTGAGCCTCCAGTAACAAGAGCCACTTTTCCTTGAAGTTTAAACATGATTTTTTATCTTTCTCCTTATTTTGTCTTAACCAATTTCATCGCTAACCAGACTGAATGGAAACCATGAATAAACACGAATACACATGCATTATAACCTGAATTGAGCGATTTTATGACGCAGATATGTGCTGATATCTCGCCGTTACACTGCTGTGTGCCAAGGCTTTCCGAAAACCGCAGGCATGCCCGTTGGTCTGTTGAGGATTTTCTTAGAAGCCTTGGCGTGCAAGAGATCGGAGTCTCGTTGCACTCGCTTACCTGGTGCAGATCAAGTTATAAAATCGCTCAACTCAGGTATAAGTTAATTGCAATCCGC
>CAYRGM010000023.1:0-19694 GCA_964423765.1 uncultured Desulfobulbaceae bacterium | reverse complement strand
GGGATAAAACATTACCGTCCCTCCAGTATGGCAAGCACCTTGTTCAAGGTATCCGGCGAGAACTGTTCTGCAAGCTCAATGGCTATGGTGTTGTTAAGGCGGATGGAAACACCCGATGCTTCTGGTTTATCTGGTAGGTTTCCTAACACCGGCCTGGTTGTAGATACCTGCACCAGCACTGGTGCCTGCATAATGGGTTGAAGTTTTCGTTGCCAGTAGGCCAGGGCATGGTAGGGTAGATTATGTTGGCGGCAATACTCAGCCCTGCTCAGTCCACTATCTGGCAGAGCCTTGATATGGCTCTGCCATTTCATGACTGTTGATTTTTGTTGCTTGTGCTGATCGGACATAATGGCTCCTCCTTGATGAAAGTTTATGGAGGCTCCATTATGCCAAAGAATGTTACAGAAAAAAAGATGGGGTTATTGTGGCACTTACACATCAACTGATGATATCGCACCACGCGTGACACATAACCATGATGATACAATTGCCCGAAAATGAAAATTCCTATGCTATCAAGCTAAAAAATAGCTCAACTCAAGTTTAAAGTTCATATTGTTTGATCTTGGCAAGCAGGGCAGGGTAGCTGATCTCTAACAACTCAGAGGCTTGGGATTTGTTTCCTTCTGTAGCCTCAAGGGCACGGCTGATCAGACTCTTTTCCATGATCTTTCTACCTTTCTTAATGGACAGTTCGGAAAAATAATCATCAAGGCGGCGCCGTTGTTGTTTGATGCCAAATTCAGGGGGAAGATTCTCCGGAAGAATAATTTTTTTATCAGCAAGAATAATTGCTCGCTCAATTACATTCTCCAGTTCGCGGACATTTCCTGGCCATGGATGCTGGAGGAGCAAGGTTGTTACTGCCGGGGATATGCCATGGATCTCGATATTCATTTCAGTGGAAAATTTTTTCAAGAAATGACGACTGAGAAGATCAATATCCTCAGGCCGTTCACGAAGCGGTGGAATATGAATATTGATCACATTAAGACGATAAAAAAGATCCTGGCGAAACCGACCGAGACTGACTTCTTCTTCAAGATTTTTTGCTGTGGCAGTTATTAAGCGGACATTGACTTTTCTGTTTCTGGATGATCCTATTGGACGGACTTCCTGCTCCTGTAATACCCGAAGCAGTTTGACTTGCATATTTAACGGAAGTTCCCCTATCTCATCGAGGAAAAGAGTACCCTGGTCGGCAGCAGCAAATAACCCTTTTGTTTCTTTATCAGCTCCGGTAAATGCTCCTTTTGTATAACCAAAAAACTCGCTTTCCATGAGATTTTCTGGAATGCCGCCACAGTTAACTGCAATGAACTCTTCTTTTACTCTGGGACTTGCCTTGTGTATGCCCCTGGCAACCAGTTCTTTGCCGGTGCCTGACTCACCGGTAATTAGAGCGGTGGTCGGATAAGCGGCTATTTTTTCGGCAAGGATAAAGGCGTCTTGCATGATCTGGCTTTTGCCCACCATTTGACCAAACCCTGTTTTTTTCTCAGAAGCAGCTAATTGTTTGCGAAGAATTTTATTTTCCTGGCGTAGCCTTTCCCGTTCTTCAGCCTTTTTAAAAACAAGAAAAATCTCTTCGGCCTTGAAAGGCTTGGAGATATAATCATAGGCACCAAGCTGCATGGCCTCTATGGCATCATCCATGGAGCCATAGGCAGACATCATGATAATTGTTGCCCCATGCTCCACTGTACAGGCAGAAGCAAGAAACTCCATGCCGTTTATGCCGGGCATTCGGATATCGCAGAGGATGAAATCATATGTGTTCTTTGTTAAAAGCGCCAGACCCTCATCTCCACCGGCAGCGGTTGTAATGGTATAGCCCTGTTTGGATAACATGGCTGCCAGCATGTGACGCATGTTTTCTTCGTCATCAATGATGAGGAGTCGTTTTCTGCTGTTCGGCATGGGATTTCCGGTTTTTATGGTTTAGGACTCGGTCCTCGACCCGTTGTCATTTGAGATTTGAGACAATGGAAGATCAATAATAATAGTTGTTCCCTGACCGGCCCGGCTTTCAACCTCCATCGTTCCACCGTGCTGTTCGATGATGGAAAAGGCGACAGACAAACCAAGTCCGGTGCCTTTTCCCGGTTCTTTGGTGGTGAAAAAAGGATCAAATATTTTGCTGATATGTTCAGGCTCAATTCCTTCTCCAGAGTCGGTAATGGTAACTCTGATTTTTCTTTTTTCTTTTCTTGCATTTTTGGTATCTTTTTTATCGTTGTCCTGTCCATTAATAATAATGGTTTTAATCTTGATGATCTGTGCACCGGTAACTGCGATAAGTGCATCTGTTGCATTGAGGAGACAGTTAAAAAAAACCTGTTGAAGCTGGTCAGCATCTCCTCTAACAATATCATGTTCGGCGGTAAGATCCATTAGATTATTTATTTCATCTACAACCGGCTGACAGGTGTTTATCATTTCCAGGAGATTGCGGAGAATGGTATGGATGGAAACCGGTTCCAGGCAACGGTTACTGTTAATTCTTGAAAAATCAAGTAACTGCCTGAGTAGCCTGCTGATTCTTTGTATTTCCTTTTCTGCTCGATTAGTAAAGTCCGCTTGTTCTTGAACGGTGATATTATCCTGCCCTAATAGAGAGATATATCCCTGAACCACACCGAGAGGGTTTCCGATTTCATGGGCAAGTCCTGCGGCAAGCATGCCCACGGAGGCCAGTTTTTCCGTGCGGATCATTTCTGTCCGGGTGGCAAGCAGTTCCTGGTTGGCAGACTCAAGGGAGGCAACGGTTTGCCGTAATTTTTTCCGGTCATTTTCAATGCTGTACAGCATTTTCTGAAGTGAGGATGAGAGCTGCCCAAGTTCATTGTTTTGCACAAGAGCTGTAAATGGTGCGGTTCCTTCCTCGTGATAAGTATCGGTCAGGCGGATCAGTTTTGTAAGGGGAAGAAGCAGAAAGCGGCGGAACCTAAACAAGGCAATGGTTAAAAGAATGAGCATGTTGACCAGCAGGCATGGAAAAATTATTTGAAAACTCTTATCCATTTGCCGGTAAACCTGATTGAGTGGATAAAGCATGGCAATGGCCCCCAGGTTTTCTTCTTGCTCGCTAATCGGCATACTGATAATAAGATATGCTCTGGCAGGAATGATAATATTCCAGAAGAAACCATATAGGATATGGATGCTATTATGTTCAGATAAAGCCTGTTGAGCCTGAGTACGCAGGACAGAAGCGTATCCGTTAACATTGCCCATGATCGTTATCTCCCCGGAAGGGTTAAGAAACAAGCCGCCTCTAAATGCTGCGTTATTGTTTTTAAGTATGTCCTTTGGGGTTGTTTCGTTATCTTTAATCAGGTGTCGCAATTTAACTGTTTCCATGTTCGCAAATCCATGAACAATATCTCTTTGCCAGAGGGTTGCCATGAGCAAAACTGTTAATGCCATGGATAAAAACAGAACCCAGCTCAGAGTGAGTATAATATGGGCGGTAACCCCGGTTCTTTTTAGAAAAATTATTATGACCTCTTTAGGTTGTCTGGGTTAAACCTAAGTTAAGCATTTTTTTAACTTGATCTGCACTGATCTCTCGCCGCTACACTGCTGCACGCCAAGGATTCTAAGAAAATCCTCAACAGACCAACGGGTATGCCTGCGGTTTTCTTAGAAGCCTTGACACGCAAGATATCGGAGTCTTGCTTCGCTCGCTTACCTAGCACATATCTGCGTCATAAAATCGCTCAATTTAGGTTAAAGTGTTCGTTCAAGGTAAGTTCAGACATCGTAAAGTGAGAGTTGAGAATTATCGACCATAAAAGGGGTTTGATTTATCAGGGTACAGGTGACAGGGGGGAGCAGCAAAGGAAATTGTCCAAAAAACAGGGTTTTTTGATAAGATGTTTACGAGACCTGTAAGTATACGGGTTGATAAAGAAAATCTCAATTCCCAATTATTAAATCCACTCTTTCTAATTATCAATTCTCAATTATAAAAACAGACATATCATTTTTTGTAAATAAGTTTTCCTTGACATTTTTATTAGATATATCTAATCTCGTCAAGATTAATGAATAGTGGTTCAGATCAGACGGTGCGTTTTACAGTTCCGAAAGCTGAATTTCTGTAATTGTGTTTTGTTTTTTATATTTTTATAAAATGACAATTTAACAAAAGAGGAGTGTTATGTCAAAGTTGGTTGAGCCCCATGGTGGAAAAGGTCTTGTCTGCGCCCTGCTTGAGGGTAGTGAGCTTGAGGCAGAGAAGAAAAAAGCAGAAGGTCTCAAAAAAGTTCAGGTAAGTGACCGGGCAAAAGGTGATCTTATCATGATGGGTATTGGTGGTTTTTCTCCATTAGATGGTTTTATGACCAAAGCTGACTGGAAGAGTGTGTGTGAAAACTTCCAGCTGGCTGATGGCACGTTCTGGCCTGTACCGATCACTCTGGATCTTTCTGCTACTGATGCCGGCGAAGTTAATGTGGGCGATGAGATTGCTCTTGAAGCCGGTGGTCAAATTATGGCCACCATGAAGGTCACTGAGAAATATGAAATGACCTCAGATGATAAAAAATGGGAATGCGAGAAAGTTTTCCGCGGGGAAGGGGAAGAGTCTGAAGGTGATAATTTTTGGAAGATCGCCCCTGACGATCATCCCGGTGTCATCATGGTTTTTAACCAGAAAGAGTTCAACATCGCTGGTCAGGTTAAGGTTCTTTCCCAAGGTGAATATCCAAAGGAATACCCCGGAGTTTACCTGACTCCGGCTGAGGTCAGAAAGATGTTTGCAGAACGAGGCTGGTCAAAAGTTGCAGCTCTCCAGCTCCGTAACCCCATGCATCGTTCCCATGAATTTCTTGCTAAAATAGCAGTTGAGGTTTGTGATGGTGTTTTGATTCACTCTCTTATAGGCAACTTAAAGGCGGGCGATATTCCTGCTGACATTAGGGTCAAGGCCATTGATATTCTGATTGATAAATATTTTGTTAAAGATAATGTCATCAATGCCGGTTATCCACTGGATATGCGTTATGCCGGTCCTCGTGAAGGTCTGCTCCATGCAACTTTCCGTCAGAATTACGGAGTTAACAATATGTTAATTGGTCGTGATCATGCTGGTGTTGGTGACTTCTATAGTTTATTTGAAGCCCAGGAAATTTTTGATCGTATTCCTGTTACCGGAGACCCTGCAAAAGATCTGCTTTGTAAACCGATGAAAATTGATTGGACCTTCTATTGTAAACAGTGTGATGGTATGGCGTCTCTGCGAACATGTCCGCATGGCAAGGAAGACCGTGTTATCTTGTCCGGAACCAAGTTACGGAAGGCTCTTTCTGAAGGTGCTGATATAGTCGATCATTTCGGTCGTGATGAGGTTCTTGATCACCTCAAGGAGTATTATGCCAACCTGACTGAGAAAGTTGAGGTTAAAATGCAGGGTGCTGCATCCGGAGAATCAATGTAAAAAAAGTTCTTTATTTGTTATCTGTATGTTAGGGAGATACCTTCGGGTATCTCCCTTTTTTTATTTTTTTTGCAATTTTCGCTAATTTGAGACTTTCTTATGGTATCCAGCACGGTTAGAAAAATTTAACACCCTTCGGGCAGGCTTTTAATCTATTAATAATTGATTATTATTTTTGCGATTGAAAGCAGTCTTTACGCTTGCACTTATAATCCTGCAAAGTTCATCACACTCTTTATATAAACTTGCACACTCTTGCTTTGGTATCATTTGGCTCTGCATAATTATTTGCAGCCAAACTTTAGTTTCACCTGAGTTGAGCGATTTTTTAACTTGATCTGCACTGATCTCTCGCCGCTACACTGCTGCACGCCAAGGATTCTAAGAAAATCCTCAACAGACCAACGGGTATGCCTGCGGTTTTCGGGAAGCCTTGGCACGCAAGATATCAGCACATATCTGCGTCATAAAATCGCTCAATTCAGGTTTCATTTAATTCTTTCAAAACGATCTGCAGCTTATGTGTAAAATCATTGGCACTTTCGGCTGAATGTAATTCAGCATAATTAGGTGCAGGAGATGTTCCGCTCCGTAATATCTGCCCAGCAACATGTTTTTCTGCTGAAGATTTTGATAACTTTGTTGTGAGATTAATAATGCTCACGGCAAAATCAATCAGCCTTTTTTGTATATCATCGCCTTTTGCCATATCAAATAATCAATAATCAATTGATAATAATTAATTGTAAAGTTAACAGTCCCCAGTCTAACTATGAAAGAGGGACACTGTGGCATGGGCAGGTATCTCTAACTCCTCATATAATTGGGGATCCAGTTCAGGTTACAGACTACCATCCACCATATCAGCTGGCAAAACATGTTTAACATCATAGATAACAGACAATTGCCGGGATATTTTCTTGAAATCATTGGCTGTGAAATCATGAAATTCACGATGTGCCACAGCTAGTATCACCGCATCATAATGGTTGACCGGTAGCTCTTTGATCATGGTTACTCCGTAATGCTGTGCGGCCTCATGTTTATTCACCCAGGGATCAAAAACTTCTATATTGGCACCAAATTTCTCCAATTCATCAATGATATCAACGACTCTTGTATTGCGCAGATCCGGACAGTTTTCTTTAAACGATAATCCCATTATTAAAATATTGGCATCTGCCACATGGATTCGTTTTTTAAGCATCAATTTGACCACCTGAGAGGCTATATAACTGCCCATATTATCGTTTAGTTTTCGGCCAGCCAGGATTATTTCCGGATGGTAACCAGCTTCCTGGGCTTTATGGGTTAGATAGTATGGGTCAACACCTATGCAATGTCCTCCGACCAGACCCGGTCGGAAGGGCAGAAAATTCCATTTTGTTCCAGCAGCTTTCAAGACCTCCATGGTATTAATATTTAATCTGTTGAAAATCAATGCCAGTTCATTTATCAAAGCTATATTTACATCCCGTTGGGTATTTTCAATGACCTTGGCCGCCTCGGCAACTTTGATGCTGCTGACCTTGAAAGTTCCGGCAGTGATAATTGATTTATAAAGATTATCGACAAATTCAGCGGTTTTTGGGGTGGAGCCAGAGGTAATCTTGATGATGGTGGTCAGACGATGTTCGTGGTCGCCGGGATTAATTCTTTCCGGGCTGTAACCGACGAAAAAATCCTGGTTAAATATAAGGCCGGAAATATCTTCAAGAATGGGAATACATACCTCCTCGGTGGCACCAGGATAGACAGTGGACTCGTAAATTACCGTGTCGCCTTTTTTCAAAATCTGAGCAATTGTCCGGGATGCCCCTTCCAGGGGTCGCAGGTCTGGTCTCCGGGTGGCATCAATGGGAGTTGGTACTGCTGCGATATACACATTACAGTGGCTGAGATCACTGACATCGCTGGTAAATATCAGGTTGTCAGCCCTTTTCAGCTCATCTTCGTTTACCTCAAGGGTAACATCAATGTCTTTCTTTAACTCATTGATTCTCTGGGTATTAAGATCAAAGCCGGTGGTCATTGTTTTTTTGCTGAATTCAACTGCCAGTGGCAACCCCACATAACCAAGACCAATGATTCCTATGTGTATGGCGTGGATATCTTTCATTTTTTTTATTTTGTTATTTTAGGGTGAGCTTACACTCCCTTGACCCGGTCAGGCCAGAGCAGGGTATGGAGTTGAAGCTGTAAACGAACCGGTAAGCGGTGCGTCAATATAAGTTCGGCTAACTGCTCAGGGTTAAACAGATTGCTCACTGGTGAAAACAGGACTGGAACCAGTTTATGTATGTCTAATGCAAGGACTTTCTCCATGGCCCAGTGAAAATCGGTTTCAGAACTGAGAACAAACTTTACCTCATCCCGACTTCCCTGTTCCTTACGCCTGACTAACTGTTCCAGGTTCTGCCAGCGGATATACTCATCCATTCCTGATTCCGGACATTTGATATCCATGATGACGGAAGCATGGGTATGGACAGATTCCAGAGTGACTGTACCGTTTGTTTCTATTAGAACCTTATGACCTCTGCTAATCAACCGTTCGATTAAGGTGTGGGTATTGTCCTGGAGCAGAGGTTCTCCGCCGGTTATCTCCGTGAGAATTTCGGGGTACTGGTCAACCCAGGCAAGTACATCAGACATGGATATATCTTGTACCTCGTCTGACCAGGCATGTCTGGTATCACAATACCAGCAGCGAAGATTACAGCCGGATAGCCTGATAAATGCACACGGTATTCCTGCCCAAGTGGATTCCCCTTGAATTGAATAAAACAGCTCACAGACCAATAGAGGTTCAACTGCCAAAGTAAATTACTCCGCTGGTATCAGTCTCTCTGACTTCCACGGCATGGAGACTGTACCTGTCGCTTTGTAATTCTTTTTGTAATTCATTGAAAATATAGATGGAAATATGTTCAGATGACGGGTTTTGGTTTTGAAAAGCCGGATGTTCATTGAGATCATTATGATCCAGGTCATCTATTACCAAGTTGACCTGTTTTTTAAGTTGTTTGAAGTCAATACCCATGCCCAAATGGTCGAGTCCGGTTGCCCGGACAGTCACTTTTACCTTCCAGTTATGACCATGGGGCCGTTCGCAGTTACCGGGGTAGTTCCGGAGATGGTGACCACCTGAAAAATGTGTTTTGATAAATATATCCATAATATTGAAAATGCTCCTTTAAATTTTGTAAGCGAACCCTTGAGGGTATAGATTTGCAGTAGCAGTGAAGTTGAAATAAACTGGTCAGCCTCAGGTGAATAATAAAAAGATGGTCACTCTAACATGGGTAGACTATAACTGTTACCTAAGTTGAGCGATTTTTTAGCTTGATCTGCTACCGATCCGGCACTATATAGTGCCGGATCAGCACATATCTGCATCATAAAAGCGCTCAATTGAGGTGTTAACCCTTATCTCAACTTTCAGAATACATCATTCTGTTCGTCTTGAACAATATTATTTATACTGATATCATAAATAATCAGCATGACTGGGAGAAAATTGACCAGCCTCAGACTAGGTCAAGGTGGACAAAAAATCCTCAAACATACATCGTAAAATAAGCAGACAACCGTAGAGACGAATTTCAAACATTTTTAGCAAAAATAAACATAACTATTCAGCTGCACTCCATCTTCGTCCATTTTGAGCTTCTTGAGTAGCATTAGTACGCTGCAAAGCTCAAAATGGACGAATATGAAGCACATCTGAACAGTTACAGCCCAAGGTTATGGTAGTTTGTTCATTTCGCTGAATAGTTACAAATAAACCAGTTGCAAAACCAAAGTATGTGTTAATATCACCGCCACCGTAGAGACGGGTTTCAAACCCGTCTCCTTCCGCAACCATCAGCCATGCCGGTGCCACCGTGAAGACGGGTTTGAAACCCGTCTCTACCAAATCCAGACAGTTTAAGAGGACGGCATATAAGACAGGTGAAGCAGGAAAGAAAATTGTCCCCAAAAACAGGGCATTTTGTAGGGCGTTTACGATGTCTGAACTTACTGATCTTAATGATTGATACTCATAGAAAAAAAATTAAAGATACCCTGTTTGATGGTGGATTAATCTGTAAGCAACATGCTCATGGTTATCGTTTTTCCCTGGATGCACTGCTTGTTGCCTGGTTTTGCAGGCTTGCTCCGAGCAGCAGGGTGCTTGATATTGGTTGTGGCTCTGGGGTGATTGGTCTTATTCTTGCCTGTCGTCACAAGGCGGTCAATATAACTGGTATCGAGGTGCAGGACACCCTGGCAGCCGTTGCTATGTCAAATGTTAGGGCAAACGATCTGCAAGAAAGAATGAATATTATTCATGCTGATGTCCGTTCTTTTCGTAATTTACTGGAGCCGGAATCCTTTGACCAGGTTGTATGTAACCCTCCTTACGGAAGACTTGGTGCCGGCAGAGTTAATATTCACGATGAGTCAGCCATTGCCCGTCATGAATTGCATGGAAACCTGGCAGATATCCTGGAAGCCGCTTGTTTTGCAGTTAAAAATCGTTGTCCGGTGACATTGATCTATCCTGCTCGCCGCTTCAATTATCTAACAAGCTGTCTGTTAAAACAAAAACTTATTTTGCGGCGTTTGCTGCCGGTGTACAGCTATCCACAAGCCAAGGAGGCCAAACTGATTCTGATTGAAGCTGTGAAAAATGGAGGCGAAGGGTGCAAGCTTCATTCTCCTTTTTTTCTTTACAGGCAAAAAGGTGGGAGTTACACCCGGGAGATGGAAATGGTTTACAATTTATATGAACGATGGCAGTTAGATCGGCCCATGCCGCAGCGGTCACTTGGCACAGTTCATGATGGCTGGTCAATCATATCCAGTCATGCTGTTGCTGGCTATAAACAAAAGGACGGGTTTTAATGTTGGCTGTGGTATGTGCTGCTGCGGTTGCCGGAGTTGAAGGTATACCAGTACAGGTTGAAGTTGATCTTGCTCTGGGGTTACCGGGGTTTTTCACAGTCGGGCTTGCTGAAGGAGCTGTCCGGGAAGCAAAGGAAAGAGTCAGGGCAGCGATTAAAAATTCCGGTTATGAGTTTCCAGCCCGGAGAATCACCGTAAATCTTGCTCCGGCTGCTGTTCGCAAGGAAGGAGCCGGATATGACCTACCCATCGCTCTTGGTATTTTGGCAGCGTCTGGTCTGATCGAGGCCTCATCTTTTGCCAAAACAGCTATGGTGGGCGAGCTGTCTTTAAACGGTGAACTAAAACCTGTCCCTGGGGTTCTGTCCATGGCCCAGGCTTTAGTAGATGAAGGGGTAGAGCAGTTTCTGGTTCCTGCCGGTAACGGGGAAGAGGCGGCATTGGTCAGGGGATTGAAAGTGATAGGGCTGAACCGGCTGGATCAAGCTGTGGAGTATCTTGCTGGTCGCCGGGAAATAGCATCTGTCCGGGTGGATATCAACAGCTTACTGCAAAACCAGGGAAGTTCTCTGCTTGATTTTTCAGAAGTGCGCGGGCAGCAACATATAAAACGAGCCTTGGAAGTGGCTGCGGCTGGTGGGCATAACATTCTTTTATCTGGAGTTCCGGGTACGGGCAAGACCATGATGATCAGACGGCTGTCCACGATCCTCCCCGATTTAACTCTGGATGAGGCTTTGGAAACGACCAGAATTTATTCAGCTGCCGGCAGGCTACCGGGTAATACCCCGCTCCTGGTGCACAGGCCTTTTCGCTCACCCCATCATACAATTTCCGATGCCGGCTTGATTGGCGGTGGTCAGATACCGAGACCTGGTGAGGTCTCTCTTGCCCATAACGGTGTTCTGTTTCTTGATGAGTTACCAGAATTTCGTAAACATGTACTTGAGGTCATGCGTCAGCCCCTTGAAGATGGTTTTGTTACCATTTCCCGGGCTGCTGCCAGTTTGAAATTTCCGGCCAGGTTCATGTTAGCTGCGGCGATGAATCCCTGCACCTGCGGATTTTTTGGTGACCCTAATAAGGAATGTTCATGTTCCCCTGTGCAGAGACAACGATATACGGGTCGGCTTTCTGGTCCCTTGCTTGACCGGATTGATTTACACCTGGAAGTGCCGCCGGTACGAATGGAAGATCTTGAAAAAGCAGAGGTTGGAGAAGATTCAGCTGCAATTAGAAGACGGGTCAATGCGGTCCGTCTAATCCAGAAAAACCGTTTTTCAGGTCTAACTTCTGTTTACTGTAATGCCCAGATGGGGGCAAAGTTAATAAAAAAATTCTGCCATCTTGATGAAGCGGGAACCAGATTATTGCGACAAGCTGTTGAGAAACTTGGTCTATCTGCCCGGGCCTATACCAGGATTATTAAAATTGCCCGTACGGTTGCTGATCTTGATCATGTTGAAAATATTTTATCTGCTCATGTTGCTGAGGCTGTTCAGTATCGGCGCATGACAACAGGTGACAGGGGATATTAAGATATAGAAATTAGGATAATTTCAGGAGCAGTCTTTTGATCTCTGCAAAGGCAGAACAGCTCATTATTTCACTGCGTATTTTAGATGCCCCGGGTAAACCGCTTAAAAAGCGTCCGCAATGATTTTTCACTCTGAACAGCGTTTTCATTGTATCGGTCTGCATATGGTTTTCAACAAGCACAAGGTATCGTTGCATAATCTTTACCCTCCCGCTCAGGGTTGCCGGTCGTCCTGCCGGTGAAAATACCCATGGATTGCCCAAGGCACCACGGCCCACCATAACTCCATCGCATCCAGTTTCGGTAAAAGCCCGTTGACCATCTTCAAAGCAGAGGATATCACCGTTACCAATAACCGGAATTTTAACCATTTCTTTTACTTTGCGGATAACCCGCCAATCGGCTTTACCACCAAAGCCCTGAGCCCAGGTTCGGGCGTGAACGGTAACGGCTGCGGCTCCTGATTGTTCGGCCATGACAGCAAATTCCGGAGCATTGATTGTCTTGTCTGTCCAGCCGCTTCTGAACTTGACGCTCACCGGTAATACCGTATTTTTAACGACCTGCCTGATGATTGCCTCAGCCCTGGGCAGGTCTTTCATCAGGGCTACTCCAGCCCCTTTTTTAATAACTTTACGCACCGGACAACCCATGTTGATGTCAATTATATCTGTTTGATCAGGGTTAATGCTGGCAGCCGCTTTGCCCATAATTTCAGGTTCTCCACCAAAGAGCTGGACAGCCAAGGGTCTGTCACCCTCTGTACTTGCCAGCAGGGACTGGGTATGTCTCTGCTCATGAACCATACCGTGGGAGCTGATCATTTCCGAAACGCATAGATCAGCACCAAGCTCTCGGCATAAGAGGCGGAAGGGCAGGTCGGTATAGCCGGCCAGAGGTGCCAGGATGAAAGGTTTGTTAGATGGCAGACCGAGGACAGAGAACAGAGGACAGAAAAGTTTACCGCCTTTAGCGGAGGGAGTAGTGTTACATGTGGATAATTCTGTTTGCATTATTTGAGTAAGGGTTAACCATGGGTATATCTGTCATCTGCTTCCTGTCATCTGTCATTATCATCTCCAAAAGTTTTTGCCAGTAAAGCAGCAACTAAACCGCTCTCTTCTGTTATCTGCTTGGCAGCAGGTTTGAAAAAAGAGGTCAGCATGGTTCGTTTGATGATTTCCGGCATCTTTTGCGGTGCCTGGGCACGAAGTAATTCCATATCCGCTTCTTTGGTGCCGTAGTAAAGGACATTGGGGCCAATCTGGACAGCATCGGAAGTCAATCCCTCTGCCCCTCTTTTGACATATTTTGCAGCCTCAGAGTCGGGGTCATCAAGATCACCAAAAATCCTGGCATGGGACAGGCAGGTGGTTACGCAGGCAGGTTGCAGCCCTTCAGCCACCCTTTCTACGCATAAAGTGCATTTGTCGATCTTGCCTTTTGACTTATCATCGGCCAGATCAGGGTTGACATAACGGACATCATAAGGACAGGCTTCAACACAGGCCTCGCAACCGATACATCTTTCCACATCATTTTGCACAGTCCCGTTAAACGGATCTTTCCAGGTCGCAGCCACTTCCATCAGCACGGTCTTACCGGTAATGGAATCCTTCAGAGTCATCCTCACCGGATCAGCAGGGCAGACATCTACGCAGACCGGTATATCACAATGGTTACAGAGAGCGGGATAATAAGTATAGGCGAGTCCAGCGGAAGTCATCTCCGGTCCCAGTCGATGTACCCAGCTTCGATCAAACCTGGTCGGCACTTCCCATTCCGCTTTACATGCAAGGGAGCAGGCATGGCAGCCCACGCATTTATCAATATCAATAATCATGCCGTATTGCATCCGAATAAACCCCCTGAAAATATGTCTTGATTTTGTGAAACAGAAACATCAGATTTTAATAAGCTTGACAAAATTATTACGCATACCAGTGCATCCTGATTCCTGATCAATCGACACTTTGGTTATAAGTTCCTGATCATCAATACCTTTATGATGGCCAACAGACATTTCCGGATTTTTACTGCCGTAACCATGAACCATGTAAACCGAGTCTTCCCTGATACCAGGGGTTACCTTGACAGTGCTTGATGAGCGTGATGTTACTCCGTCTTGATTGATACATTTAATTCGGTCTCCATTTTGAAAACCAAGCCTGGCAGCCACCTTGTCGTTTATCCAGACGGGATTTTCCGGCATTTCATGAACTAACCATGAGTTATTTAATGTTCTGTTAAAGGTATGAACCGGTGAGCGGCCAAAGAGTAATCTCATATAACCTTCAGGCGGTCTTTCAACCGGAATATAGGTGGGGATGGCAGGAAAATCATAATCTGCCAGATCTTCTGAAACAAAGTTAATAATCAGGGCGTCAGGAATGCCATAAGGATCTTCTCCCGGCCGAATGTGAATTCCATCCTCTTTTCTGATTTGCTCAATGGATACATTTGCTCCCTCTAAGGCCTTGTTGACATTTTCAATTTGATCCTTGACCGGAATGTATTCAGCAAGACCCATGCGTTTTGCCAGTTCATTGGTTATCCAGACCCCGTCTTTTGACTCAAACATGGGGTCAACCAGCGGCATTCGGGGAGCTATATATTGCTGATGTTTATCTGCGAAATTCCATTGAGTACCCCGTTTTATCATGTCATATCTCTCCAGATAAGTACATTCAGGCAAAAGAATGTCCGCATACATGGTTATATCGGTGGGGATAAGATCAACACACATGACAAAGTCCATCTGTTTGAGCATGGCGATGCTCTTGGGTTGGTTGGGAATGGTCTGGATGAGATTCTGTCCCCAGATTACACATCCCTTGATGGGGTAAGGGTCTCCATAAATGGCAGCGTCGCGGATGAGTTCAGTGGGAGTACCCGGGGGAGAAAATGGATGTACATCTTTTTTTATTCTGATATTTATAGCTTCTTTCTCATGCTCAACAATAGGCCATCGTTTCTTTCGGCCTCCTCCTGGCATTTTGGGCCTGACCAACCCTCCGGTAACGCCTATGGCTCCGAGCAACCCGGTTAAGCAAGCCATTGCCCTACATCTTTGGAAATCGGTTCCATACCAAGTCGCAAAGCGACCCGGATGAATTGAAACATTGGGTGCATTTTCAGCTAACATATCAGCGACCTGTTTAATCTGGACCGCCGGAACATCGCATACCTTTGCAGCTTTCTCAAGTGTCCATTCTTTGATATGCTCTGCAAACTCATCAAAACCTTCTCCATACTCAGCAATAAATTCCTTGTCATACTTATCGTTTTCTATGATATAGTTCATAATGGCAAGGATCATGGCTGTATCTGTACTTGGCTTGATTTTAACCCAGATGTCAGATTTAGCGGCTGTCGCAGAGTAACGGGGGTCAATGACAATCAGCTTGGCCCCGTTTTGTAATCCTGTAATATATCTCTTCATGTGAGAGACATGGATATTCTCGCCGAGATGACTTCCTATGGTCATAATAACCTTGGCATTGGCCATATCCACATGTTCAGCGGGGAACATCCCAAGAGTGACAAAATAGGCCATATCTCTGACTCCCCGGCATTGAAAAAATGATGGTTCAGAAATATTTGGCGTGCCAACCGTGCGTTGAAAAAAATGAAGTGGATACTTGGCAGAGACCCCATGGGGAAACATGGAAATTCCTTGAGCACCATATTTTTTTATAACTCCGTTTAGCTTTTCCGCACAGATATCAAGGGCCTCGTCCCAGGAAATTCGCTGCCATTTTGGTGCCCCCCGTTCTCCGATATTTTTCAATGGGTATTTGAGGCGGTCTGGGTCGTAAAGAAGTCTCATTCCTGCATTACCACGGGCACATATAGCCGCTCCGTTATCTATGGATTTTGGGTTGCCCTCTAACTTTACCAGCCGTTTCTCTCTGACTTTGCCGATAAGTTGACATCTCCAGAAGCATATCTCACAGACACCGCCGGTGACAGTTTTTGTATCTTTATATGAGCCAACGGGTATTGGAGGAGCTTTTTTGAGACTGGTTGCTGCGTGTGCTGTTACCTTGGCAAGCGGTATGCTGGCGGCGGCAACTGAGGCAGTTTTTAAAAAATTTCGTCTGGTAAGGTTCAATGCCATTACTGCTCCTCCCGGGTGAAGAAATAAATAAGATCAAATGTTGTTATATATAAAGGATGTTTCGTTCCCTGGCTGGCCTGTCGATAAAATTTTTCAAACCATGGCAAAAACAAGGTGGCAAGAAAAGTCTCAGCGGTGGCAAATTGTTTTTCTCTGAACAGACAGGAAAGAAATTCAAGCCCAAATTGTAAACTATCAGCAGGTTCGGATTCATTAATTAAGTCAAAACCGTGTTCTCTATAAAAAATACGAGTTTTTTCCGTACTCTTACCGTGCAGAGCCATATCTCCATCTAAGTAATAAGACCCATAGGGTGGGGCCACCATGTTAGGGATAGCGTTGATAAACAGTCGTGTATATTCGAGTTGACAGTCAGTCAATGGGTCTTCCTGGTTTTGTCGCCAGTTGGTAATGCTCAACTGTTGTTCTGGTACATCGAGATTTACCAGTATCTGCTCCAGTGAATCAATAAACTTTTCGTCAAAAAAGGATGGTTCAGGATAATGCATCAAAAGTGACAAAAAATAGAATATATCGGCTATGTGGTCAAAATTGTCTTCTGAGGGGATAGCAATTGTTTTTACAGTTGTAGTTTGATTAGAATTCATAGGGAAACAAACATACAGCAAGGGGGAGATTTTGTCAAACAGTATACCTGCCCTTTAGTAAGCGGGCAGTCAATGAAATGAGATGCTGATGAACGATTACGAAGTACTCATTGTTTTTGATAATCAGATAACAGGCAGGGATATTTAATGTGATTAAAGGGCGGCAAATAGATGAGGACACTATTATCAGGGGAATTAATAATGTCCTGAGTTGAGCGATTTTCTAACTCGATCTGCACTCATCTCTTGCACGCCAAGGCTTCCCGAAAATCCTCAACAGACCAACGGGTATGCCTGCGGTTTTCGGAAAGCCTTGGCACACAAGACATAAGCACATATCTTCGTCATAAAATCGCTCAATTCAGGAATGTGTATTTTGTTTTTATGTCTGTTTTATTCTATGAAGCATTAATAACATTGATGCAGCCCCTGCCAGAGTGGATCATTGGTTGGCATGGAAAAGAAATGAGTAAGAACCTTTTTTAAATCATGGCAATCATCACTTCCAGCGGTTTCTCTAATCGAGTGCATTCCCAGGGTCGCTACACCCACATCCACCGTCTGAATTCCTGTCTCTGCTGCAATGAGAGGACCAATGGTTGAGCCGCATGTCATATCATTGCGCATAACAAAATTTTGGAATTTTACCTGGCATTGCAGGCAGAGAGCTTGGAAAAAACCAGCGGTGAGGGCATTGGTTGCATATCGCTGATTACCATTGTATTTAATGACCGGACCTTTGTTAAGTATGGGTAGATGTTCAGCGTCGTGCTTATCGGAGTAATTAGGATGGACAGCATGAGCATTGTCCACGGAAATCAACAGGGAGCGATTTATGACCTGATTATGCAAGCTTGTATCAGGAATAAGCCGGGCTAACAATGAGTTGAAAAAACGCCCCCTGGCACCGTTTGTTGACACACTGCCAACCTCCTCGTGATCATTGAGGATAACTATTGAATTTTCGGTTTCTGAAGCATGAACTAAGGCATCGATCAGGGTGAAACATGATAGCTGATTATCAAATCTGCTGCCAGTAATCAATGTTTTGTCCAGTCCGGTCAGGAACGGTTTTTGAACATCATAAAAAAACAGGTCGTGATTGAGTATTTGAGAAATTTGATCGTTTGGGTATTCGTTTGTTAATTGCTCGGCAAGAAAACTCGTAATTCCTTTTTCTTCTCCTATCTTGTCAAGTCCTATAACTGGAACAAGTTCGCTCTGTTGATTTATGCTTTTTTTATTGTTTGCCTCTTTGTGCAAGTGAATGGCGAGGCTGGGAATAATGGCAATCGGTCGTATCCAGTCAAGCAGGCTGATCCGTAAATTGCCCTGTGAGTCAAGCCAGCTCACTCTGCCAGCCAGGGAAAGATCTCTGTCAAACCAAGTGGACAACAGGGGACCGCCATATATTTCAACAGATAATTGCTGGTAATGATTTTTTGTACGGAGCGGATTTGGTTTTAGTTTTAATCCCGGACTATCGGTATGTCCTCCACCAATTTTCAGACCTGTTTCTGCAAGCGGTTTGCCGCTAAGAACAAAAGCTGCCAGAGTGGATTGACGGTGAATGAGAAAATATTTTCCGGGCTTGATGTATTTGGACAATGCAGATTCGTCAAGCTGCTTAAATCCATGTATGTTCAGGATTACGGCAAGTTCAGCCACGCAATGATAAGCTGTCGGGCATCTGCCAATAAAGGAGAGAATATCCTTGGGAAACAGATTATTTATTGTCACGGTAATCTCTTGTAACCATTTGGTGTTTGTCAGTTTTCTGTTTGTTTTAGGTAAATATTCAGGTTGGTGAGAAATCAGTGTAAAATGACGACCTCTTAAATGTTTGAATATTGCCCCAGGTTTGTTGATTTGTCTCTCCCTCTATATCTCTAATCGGACGATAAGGTAAGCGAGGAACGAGACTCCGTGGGGTGATAGTCGAACATTTACTGTTTTAGAGGATCAGTCTTTTATGTTGGGGAGCGGGGTCTTGATATCAAACCGTTTGTCTTCAATAATGCCCTGAAAAGCCATATTAGTTTTGGGTGAATATATGATAGGCCCAGCCAGGTTTAAGGTTATTTCTTTTTCCGGTGAAATGGATACTATGGAAAGAACAAAGTATTCATCATTTTCATTTAACTGTAATGTTTTCCTTTCTATATCATTGATGGAGACATGATAATCAGGGAAGAAGCTGGTCGGGTCAGTAACCACAAAGGCGAATTCAGGATTATCCACACTCTGTATCCAGAAGAGAGGACCTTCTTTTTTATTGGGCATGACAATAAATTCATGAAGATTGTCAAGACCGATTAACCCTTCCGGAAAATGGATTACTTGGGATGAATTAAACTCCACTTCACCAAAACGCGTTATAATTTTTTTCATTTTTTAACTGTCCTAATCACAAGATTTTCACTTAAAGAATCAAGATCGTCAAGACTCCATTGGCTTGCCTCAACATTTTCCTGTTTGATCCGCTCATAAACTTCCTGTCGATATATTTTTGTTTCCCGAGGAGCATCAATACCTATTCGGACAGAGCCGCCCTTGATTTCAATGATTTTAATTGATATTGAGTCGCCGATTATAATGCCTTCCTCGGCTTTTCTGGTAAGTACCAGCATGAATTTGCTCCGTAACAGATACAGGATGATGGTTGAACAGGGTGTCCTGTTTTATTTTTTTAGTGGCTAATGATTTTGTATAATATCCTGTAGAGATAAGAAAAGGCAATAGCTATTACATGTTTTGGGAAAATCTTTTTTGATTATGCAGAAGAATACTCAAACCATCTGCCTTCGGCAGACCGTAATGAGTTGTTGATATAAAAGTTGGGTAAAACTATTCCTGCATTCCACGGAGTCTCGCTCCTCGCTTACCTGAGCTTCTTGAGTAGCATTCACACGCTGCAAAGCTCAGGTAAGCGAGGAATGAGACTCAGAAATGGATGAATATGGAGCACATCTGAACAGTGACAGCCTAAGATTGTGGGAGTTTGCTCATTTTGCTGAATAATTACCCATAAATTAATGAACTGAAGTTTCCCGAAAAAGCTTCATGCCGCCATCCTCAACAATGTGGTTACAA
>CAYRGM010000022.1:0-20542 GCA_964423765.1 uncultured Desulfobulbaceae bacterium | reverse complement strand
GCCGCTACCCGACTGAAACGACGACGATTGTCATTATTTGATTTACCTGAATCCATAAAATACCACCCGCTCTGCTGATTATTTTATTAGTCGCAAGCCAACCCGGTCACCACCTTTTTTCTTCCTTTTTTTCACTACCCCTGCTCCCTGCAGCTCCTCATTTTCCTGAAAATCAATTCTGACCGCTGCCATAAACCTCTCTTCTCCAGACATTGTAAAAATTTCCTGCCCACACATCTGAGGCATACGCAAGGTCCAGGTCATTAACTGAAGAGGAACCGTCAACGACTGCATGGATACCTGCCACCACTCATCTTTACGGCTGTCATCTCTCATTATACCGGTGATAATGACGAAAAACAACATCTTAGGTTCTTCTGCAGCAATAATAGCCACATCCCCAGGTTTAATAGTATCTTTGAAGACAATCTGTTTTTTCAGTTCTTGAACCAATTTTTTCATGTTGTTTCCCAACGATTTATATGGAGTTTGACAGTTAGACCGTGCCACCGCGACCATCTTGCATAGTTCACCTAACTCGCAGTTTCTCACATCTGGATACTTGCAATAAAAGAGCCAACCGCTCCTGCCCCCTGTTCATCAACGAGACGAATGGTTGCGGTACCAATAACCGCCATATCCGCCTTGCCTGCCAACATAGCCACCCCCTCCCTGCCGCAAATACCAAACCCAACGGCAAGGGGCAAATCTGTGGCAGCCCGGCAGCGAGACAGATAAGCCATCAACTCCTCATCCATTTCCGTCTGTTTACCGGTAACTCCCCTTCTGGCAACCACATAAACGAATCCGTCTCCATATTGTGCCACTTCCCGCATTCGTGCATCTGTGGAAGTCGGAGTGAAAAAAGAAATCGCTGCCACAGCAAGTTCCCGGCTAAGACTAAGGTAATTGCCACCCTCTTCCGGTGGCAAATCAGGGATAATAGTACCTTTTATACCTATTGTTAGGCTATGCTCAAGAAATTGTCTCTCACCATAACGAAAGACAATATTATAATAAGTCATAAACAAAAAGTTTACTCCGCCAAACTCCTTAACCATTTGCCGGGCAAACTTAAAACATTCATGCACCCTGGTTCCACAGGCAAGGGAATCTTGGTTAGCCTTAACAATCACATGGCCGTCGGCCATGGGTTCTGAAAAAGGTATCTGCAATTCTATACAATCCACCCCATTTTCCACCATTTCCCTGATGACTTCCCGGTTCACAGCAAAAGAAGGGTATCCAAGAACCAGATGAGTCATCAGGAGAACAGATTTTACCCGCCGTCGTCTATAAAGGTCCTCTTGCAGTGTCATTCAATGACATCCCGTAAAAAAAAATCAAAAAAAATGAAAAAAGGTTATAGTGCCAGTCAGCTATAATATATTTGCTCCCCTGCGAGATAAAAAAATGATGAAAAACATACTGGTTGCCGAAGACGGTTCAACATACAGTACAAACAGTACTGATTACCTAGTCAAGCTATTTAGCCAGGACAGCGATACCCATATCCATCTCCTCACTGTTATCCCCCATGGACAAAAGGAACATAGCTGGATGCCTGATGTTGACCCGTTGCGGACCGGTACATTATCAGGCATTGATAAAATGATCAATAAAGCCGGAGAATATCTTCAAAAGACCAAAGACAAACTCATGCAAAACGGTTTTATCAGGGAACAGATCACCTGCGAAGTAAAAAGCATCAGGGGCTCAATCATCACCACCATTCACCAGACAGCATACCGGGGAAACTTTGATGCCCTTCTCGTTGGCAGAAGAGGTCTGGGAGTTGTGGGAGAAATGTTTCTTGGCAGCGTGTCCCTAGCTCTCCTTGGCAAATGCAGAGAAATACCACTCTGGATCATTGACGGAAATATTACCTCTGCCAATCGTTTCCTGTTAGCCGTTCATACCATGCCCGCTTCACTCATGGCCGCCGACCACTTAGCCTTTATCATCCGGAATAAACCGGATGCAGAGATATTACTTTACCACTCACGCAAACTTTTTAGTACAAAATCCGACACAAGAGAAGAAGATTTTTATCCACAATGGGGACAAGAATGGTGCAAACAGCACCTTGATCTAAACAACCACCTGTTGAATGCCCATACCGAGGTATTAATCCAGGGAGGGGTTAATAAAAACCAGATAAAAATCCTGTCCATGCAGAAAAAATTTGATGTCAGTCATGACCTGCTCAATCAGGCAAAGCAACAAAAATGCGAAACCATTATCCTGGGAAGACGAGGGGATGGCTTCTCCAAAGGCTTATTCGGCGGGGTTACTGACAAGGTCACACGAAATGCCCAGAATGTAACGATCTGGCTCATTAGCAGCTAACTCACCCTTTTTAATTGATAATTGATAATTGATAATTATTAAAAGTGTTGTGTGTTTTAATTGAATTATTCATTGGTGTTGCCTTGTTTTAATTGAGAACTACTTTAATTGAATTATGTACCTGCCCCCTGATAATCAAGCCCTTTTGATGTTCAAAAATTATCAATTCTCAATTATCAATTATCAATTATCTGTCCTCTGGTCACCCCGAACCGGTAAAACCATAAAACCGGCCTGATTATCTTTAATGAGATATTTTTTTGCCAGAGAGTGTATATCTTTGTCATTGATCAAATTATAATCCTGATACAGGGTCAACGGCCACTGCAACTGCTCAGGATGACGGGTAGACAGAGACAGCACCGACCCCAGCCAATATTGATTTGTCTTCTGCATATCTCTAATAAAAGTCTTTGCCGGAGCAATGATCCGTTGCAGCTCACCCTCATTTAAACCGTTGACGACCAAATCATCACTGATCTCCTCCAAAGCCTGCCAAACATCATCAACCTGATCGGGAGCAACGGTCAATACTGCCCGCAGCAAACCATATCCGTCATCAACCCGACTGGCGAAATGATAAGCCCAGGGCGAGTAAGCTACCCCCAACTCTTCTCTGACCTTTATTCTCAAACGATCAGCAAATATTGAAGCAAGAACATGCAAACGACGGGTACGATGGATATCCCAAAAATCATCGGTGAGCCAACCCACCACAACTGCCGCCTTGTTATCCGCGGTGTCAACGAAAAATATTTGCTTCTGCCCGGCCGGGAACTGAACAGATTCTTTACAACTCTTTATTTTTTCCAAACCGGCACGGTCAGAAAAATATTTCTTTGATAAACGGATTACCTCATCCGGATCAACATCGCCAACCACTGAAATCTCAAGACCGCTATGGAGAAATATATTTTCCAGCCAATCCCTGACCTGCTCCAGCTCAAGCTGCATGAGCTGGGTTCTATCAGGCATACTGTAACGGGAGTTATCCCCGGAAAAAAACCGGTTATTTTGCAGTTGCAGAGTTCCTGCAATGGATTTCTCCATGGCATGACGGGACTGGACCATCCTTGTCATAGACCGGGAAAAAGCCGGCTGACGAAAAGCCGAATCAGTCAGATGAGCCTGAACAAGCTGAAAAAGAAGTTCCAGCTCATCGCTCAAACCCTGACCGGAAAAAACGAAACTATCCGGCTGTACTAAAAAATTAAGAGAGCTTGTCTGTCCAGCAAGGGCAATATCTAACTGTTCACGACTCATCCTGCCCAGCCCGCTCTCAAAGATAACCGATTCTGCCAGTTTTCCCAGACCGGGGACCGGCTCAGAGAGCAAACCTTCTCCGAAATGAACCTCGATCAACACCTCGTCATCTTGAAAATCTGTCTGCTTTATATTGACCTGCAGACCAGTATTTAAGATTATACTTATGGCATCAATATCGGTATGCTCGGTCCGCTTTACCACATAGGCCGACTCTGGAGGCGGCTCAAGATATGGAAAAGCAAGCATTTCAACCTGCTGCCAGGGATAAACCACTTTATTTTTTGATTCTTCCCAGACCTTGATTATCTGCTCCTCCGGCTTTTCCCCATTCTCCCTGAGCTCAGCCATGCCTGATACTTCAAGAAGATAACTACGACCAACCGCCATTCTGGCCAGAGCCTCGTTGACCTCATTTGCCCCCATTTCCGCCATCATACTCAAATAAAGCTCCTGCTTGTTAGCCGGAGAAAGCAACACCTCATTATTGTTCAGGTTACGGATAATTTTCATAGCCAGATCATTACTTTTTCGATTGGCGGCAGTACGAACATTCTTATCAAGCCAGGCCGTAATCTCATCTTTCACCCGGGCCAGCTCAAGATCGCTTACCCTATACTCAAGAGCCTGGCGAAGAGTCTGCTCAAGCAGGGCGAGTCCCTGTTGCCAGTCTTTATCCGTAGTCTGTCCGGACAAACTTAAATAACCAAACCTCTGCAAAAAAACTCCGCTATGCACTGAGGTCTCAGAAAATGGAGAATCACCAATATCTATTAGATGATGAAGCCGGTTGGCAAGCAGAGAAGCAGCCATAAAATTTTCCAGCATCTCCTGCCGATGGGCAATTGTATCCGTTTGGGGCTGCACATTCCAAGTGGTTGAGATGGACACATTTACCAGACCCAAGTCAGGCTCATGCAGATAAAAAACATCCACCTCACCCCTGTCCTCATCTATAAGACCATAGTCAACATACTTGAGGCGATAATCAGCAGGCTCCATATCCGCAAACGAGGCAGTAATCACTCTTACTGCTTCTTCTCTATCAATATCACCAACCACAACAACAATCATGTTATCAGGCCGATACCAACTATCATAGAAATCTCTAAGTATATTGCTGTCTGCAGCGAGAATAGTTTCGTTAATCCCAATGGGATCTCGCACCACCAGCCTTGTGCCGGCAAACTGATGTCTCAATCGTTCCTTTCGTACCCGTGCCAAGGCTGTATCACGAGCCATCTTTTCCGCCAAAATAACACCCCGTTCCAGATCAACCTCTTCTTCCAGGATTAATGCCCGCCCGGCAAAATCAGCAAGAACCAACATCCCCCGATCAAGCAGTTGCCGGTCGCCGGATGGGAGAAATATTTTATAAACTGTTTCATCAAAGCTGACATGAGCGTTAGTATCTGCACCAAAAGACATGCCCAGAGATTGAAAAAACTCAATCAGGGTGCCGGGGGGGAAGTTGTCGGTACCATTAAACAGCATATGCTCAAGAAAATGGGCAAGACCGCGTTGCTCATCGGTTTCATGAAGCGATCCGGCCTGAACATTCAGGTAAACAGCGACCCTTCCTGCTGGTTCATGGTTTTCCTTAATTATATAACGAAGCCCGTTGTCAAGAGTACCGAAAAACAGAATTGGGTCAGGTTGCAAATCGCTATTATTATGGGGCCAGTGGCTAAGGCATGGAACAGGTTGGTCTATATTTATATTTTTTGCCGTTGCCTGCTGTCCACAACCACTTAAGAGCAAGAAAAAAAGGAGCAGGGCGATAAAAAAATAAATTGATTTATACCGGGTGAATAAATATTTTTTCTGCATTTTATGATTATTCAGGCAAGCCCCCTGTAATCGGATAAGACATCGTACTGTAATTGTTCAGGAGTTCTTTATGTTTGTTCATTTTTCTCTCCGCGGAATCAATACTTCTGCTTCAGAATCTTCTTTATACCTACCACACTCCCCACTGAAATTTCCCAGTTTTAAAAGCTTCTTAAACTGCCGTGGCATGCCACCGTAGCGGGAATGAATTTATTTTTTTTGCGGTGTTTGCCATGCAAATAACAAAAACCCATTTTATTATCCCTTAACACACGAATCCTATTCCACAGGATACATATCCAATACTTCAGTAAGATAAAAGGTTTTGGAAGATTTACCATAAAAATAAAACCGGAAAACTTCAGCCCCGTAGAGATTGGTTTAGAATTAAAAATGGATTTTTGAAACCCATCTCCACCAAACCCGAGCATTTTTTGGGACAGCACACTTAAATCAAACGGCAAGTGAGATCGGTTCAGCAGTAAAAAAAAGTTGCTTTTATGCAAAAAAAAAACCAATACTAATGAAAATGTAACTATTCAGCGAAATGAACAAACTCCCATAATCTTGGGCAGTAACTGTTTAGATGTGCTTCACGGAGTCTCGTTCCTCGCTTACCTATTCGTTCATTTTGAGCTTTGCAGCGTACTCATGCTACTCAAGATCAGGTAAGCGAGGAACGAGACTCCGTGGAGTGCAGCTGAATAGTTACATAAAAACTATCCAAATATCTTGCCAACCTACCAATCACTCACAAAAAAAAATGAATAAGACTAACCAAGAATTAGATATAGCAACAAAAAAGCTACCTGTCATCTCTATCATTCTTATATTGGCAGCTCTGCTAACTCTGCTTTATGCCCACCTGCCATCTATACAAACTTTGTTATTGCACTGGCAAAATGAAGACAACTCTTATTGCTATCTCGTAATTCCTCTTTTTCTGTACCTGCTCTGGGAAAAAAAGAAATTTTCCGTTTTAACCAGTTCAACTGGTCAATATGGGGTCTGCCCACAGCTTTATTATCCACCTTTATCATCATCGCCGGCGAACTGGGTTCAGTTGAAACCCTGATATTTACAGGTCTATGGGGATTTGCCGTAAGTTTTTTCATATCCCTATACGGAATACAGCGAGTAAAAAGCCTCTGGTTTCCCATGCTTATTTTGCTTTTTATTGTACCAATGCCGGCATTTATCAACCAAACTCTTACCTTTGAAATGAAACTTGCCGCCAGTGCCCTGTCAGTGGATATGCTCAGGACTGTCGGCATCTCTGTTTTACAGACCGGCAATATCATTGATCTGGGCATCACAAAAATGCAGGTAATTGATGCTTGCAGCGGCTTGAGATACCTGATGTCTTTACTATTGATGTCGTTGCTGATCGGACATTTTTTTTGCAACTTCCTGGTGGAGAAGGGTCTTCCTTATTCTTCTCGTCTACCCGCTATCCATTGTTTTTAACGCCACTCGTATTTTTATAACCGGCATTTTGCTCATCAAAGGACATGAACGCCTGACAGAAGGAATTTTTCATGATCTTGCCGGACTTATCGTATTTGCCGCCGCCGGAATTGCTCTCTATTTTGCCGCAACTATCGGCATAAAATCTCAGAGCGAAAAAACAGGGAGTACATGGACTGACCCTGGAGGGCGACCAACCTCTCATGTAAAATCTATAATTATCACAGGATGCTTTTGTGTACTATTCATAGGCAGCGGCTGGGCCACTCAAAATATCGCCGCAAAAATGTATATTCCAGAGAGAACTACATTTGCATCTTTTCCCATGGAAATTGACAAGTGGCAGGGAACCAAAAGTTACCTTTCCGAGGAAATCCTTGCTTCTCTTGGGGCTGATGATTATGTCAATGCCATCTTTACCAGAAAAGACACGGCAAATGTCATTTTCCTGCTTATCCCCTATTATGAATACCAGGGTGCTGGTAACTCCGCCCATGCACCTCAGTCCTGCCTGTTAGGCGGCGGTTGGGAAATAGAGCAGTTCCAAAAAACAAACCTAAAGGTGCCGGACAGGAAAATAGATGTCGCCATCATGGTAATGAGCAAAGGAAATCAACGGATGTTAGCCAGCTATTTTTTTCTGCAAAGAGGGCGGGTAATTATCAGCCCCTGGTGGAATAAATACTATCTATTGATTGATGCCGTGACAAAAGGTCGCACTGACGGAGCTCTGGTTCGGGTAGAAATATATCTGCCACAAGGAGGGGATATGGAAGAGGCAAGAAACATGCTGGAAAGTTTCATCGTCAACCTATGGCCATTGCTGTCTGGTTATATACCTGAATAACCAGAGCATGGCTGGAGCATAAGTCTCCACAGCAAACGATTATAATACCAGTTCGGGTTCACATACCTTTGAATATTTGGCATAGTTAATGCCCCATTTTATTTTGTGCATTAATAGCAAAATAAATAGTTCAAGCATGCGTATATTTTTGGTATAATCTTTTGTTTTTCTCATCATGAAACAGTAACCACCCCTCGATTAGTCCGCGGACAATGAATCTTTACTTGTAACTATTCAGCGAGAAAACTCCCATAATCTTGGGCAGTAACTGTTCAGATGTGTGCTTCAGCGGAGTCTCGTTCCTCGCTTACCTATTAGTTTATTTTGAGCTTCGTAGCGTACTAATGCTACTCAAAAAGCTCAGGTAAGCGAGGAACGAGACTCCTTGAGGTGCTGGTGAACGGTTACTTATTATGAATAACAGGGGGGTCAGATTGAAAAGCTATCAAATGAGACGGTGACTTATGATATGATTTTAAAAAATTTATCTATTCGCATGAAACTGGCCCTTATGTCGGCAACTCTCCTTGCCCTGTTGGCTATTACTGGCTATGTGGGTTGGCAGGGAACAAAAAACATTCAGGAAAAGGCTAACATTCTCCTTGAGCTGGAAGCACAAACTGCCGCAAATAAAGAAATTCAAAGAAAAAAGTTATCCACAATCTCTTATATCTCTGAATTTTTACTGGATCCATACACGACGACATTACTTGTTCAAAAAGACCCCCGAGCTTGTACTCTTGGCAGAATGCTTAATGATGCTGAACGAATGCAACGATATGAGCAGTTAACTCCAGGTTTTGGGCAAGTAATGGCTACAGTAATTCCACCCCATGATAAATTACATGCATCATTTGCCAATATCCAGGAAACCTTAGAAAAATACCGTGGAAACCGCTTCCTCGCCCAAGAGGAAATGAATGAAATATACCTGTTCATCACCTTATCAGCCCAGCAAGATGTAACAGATATTTTAGACGAGGCCATTAAGCTTGTAGAGCAACAAGTTGCAGTAAAAGAAGAAGAGCTTGGTAACATCATAGAGAAAACACTTAGGAATATCATAATTGTCATGCTATTTGCTCTTTTGCTTGGAATTATAATAAGTCATCTGATAGGCAATATGCTTACAATTTCAATTGCAAAAATGAAAAAATTTGTTGATAACCTCGCCCAGGGAGACTTCAGCACCAAGTTGGAAATTGATCAAAAAGATGAAATCGGCAGTATGGCAGATGCACTCAATAATATGCTTGAGCAGGTTGGTTCAACCCTGGGCAATATCTCTTCAGGAATCAGGAAGTTATCCTCTTCATCCGTGGAGATGTCCGCTGTCAGTAAACAACTGGTAGCAGCCTCTGATCTATCATCTGAAAAATCCCGTAGAGTTACTGATGCTGTCGATGAAATCAGTGGTAGTATTAACTCTATTTCAGCAGCCATGGAGCAGTCAGCAACCAATACCAATCTGGTTGCCTCGGCCACGGAAGAGCTGACTGCCACCGTGGCAGAAATAGCTGACAATGCCAATAAGGCTCGGGGCGTATCGGAAACAGCGGTTGAAAAATCCAAGGCTACTGCCCGAAAGATGGCAAAACTTGGTGAGAGTGCCAATCGGATTGGCAAGGTAACCGAGACCATTACCGAAATATCAGAACAGACTAATCTTCTCGCCCTTAACGCAACCATTGAAGCTGCCAGAGCCGGTGAAGCCGGTAAAGGCTTTGCTGTGGTTGCCAATGAGATTAAAGAGCTGGCCAAACAAACCGCTGAGGCAACTGTTGATATCAAGAGTCAGATCAGTGAAATGCAGGAGACAACCACAGTAACCGTTGAGAATATGGATGCTATTTCGGCAGTCATTGATGATATATTTACGACTATCAACGAAATTGCCTCAACAGTTACTGAGCAGTCCTCGGCAACCAGAGAGATTGCTGATAATATTGGTCAGACCTCCATGGGTATTGCCGAGGTCAATGAAAATGTGGCAAAAACAACAATTGCTGTCACGGATATCAGCGGGGAGATCAGGGAAGTAAGTACGGTAGCATCAGAAGTGAACAGTAATGCCGGGCAGGTACAGGGGAAGTCCGGTGAACTGTCTGAACTTGCTGAGAAGTTAGATAAGCTTGTCAACAAGTTTAAGATATGAGGTTAAATTGTAAATCATCAACTCAGGCATTCGCAATATCGGAAATAGTCTTTTTTGCCTGTTCATGCATTTCATCCCGCAACCTTATATACTCCTCATTGATCCAGACAACTAGTTCTTCCATCTGCTTGCGGATCGCCACTTCTTGAGTTTCATAAGCATGCAAATCAGCAAGCGAGGTTATCGGTTCGTCAAGATAGAGATTAACTCCCATCTGGACATTAAATCTGGTTAACCCGTAAAGTCGTAATAAATGCTTGAGAAAATCTTGCCACTCTTCTTTGGAAAAACGCAAAGGTTCATAATGAAAGTCCTTTAAGTAATAGTTTTTACGATTATTTTCCCAGACCATCTGGCCCCGGCGGCGTAAATCAACGAGCATGGTATCGGTTTTATCCGTGGTCAATACCTCAAGTGTAGAGTCAGCCAGGCTGGATGCTTTTACTTCATCAAAAACAAGTTCCTGTTCACAGAAGTCGTCAAGACCAGCAGCAACAGCTTTTTTCTTCCCCTCTTCAGAAAGAAAATATTTAACAATTATTTTCATATTTTCCATGGTTATAGCCCCTGCTAATATTATGCCTGCAATAAACTACAGACATCGTAAACGCCCTATAAAAATGCCCTGTTTTTGGGACAATTTGCTTGTGCCGCTTCGCCTGTCCCCTGTCCCCTGATAAATCAAGTCCTTTTGATGTTCGAGAATTATCAATTATCAATTCTCAATTATCAATTTTCTCCACCTTTACAGCACAGGATTTATATTCAGGGGTACTGGTAATCGGATCCCTGAAACCGGAGGTAAGTTCGTTGGATAATACTTTTCTATGATGAAAAGCAAGAAAAACTATCCCATCCTGGGCCCGTCTGGTTACCCAGGCCTTGACTTTAATCTCGCCCCGTGCTGAAGCAACTCGGACAAACTCACCATTTTCTATACCAAGCCGCCCGGCATCACCATGGCTGAGCTCTAATAGCTCTTCCGGCAGCAACCTGGCAATACCCTCGGTCCGTTTGGTCATTGAAGCATTGTTATGATGCTCAAGACGGCGACCGGTGGTAAGGACAAAGGGGAACTCATCACCTGGAACTTCTCCTGAGCCTAGATGATCAAGGGCAATCATCCTCCCTAATTTATTTTCCCTTGGAAATCCATCTTCATATCTGGTTGCAGTGCCGGGATGGTCTTTAGTTGGACATGGCCATTGCAAACCCTGGCTGCCAAGCCGATCATAGCTGATTCCTCCCCAGTTTGGGGCAAGAACAGCAATTTCATCCATTATTTCAGAAGGATGGTTATAATGCATGGGATAACCCATTCGGGTTGAAATCGCACAGATTACCTGCCATTCAGCCATACCGGCAATGGGTTCTATCGCCTTGTTAACCCGCTGCAGTCGCCTCTCGAGATTAGTGAATGTGCCATCTTTTTCAGCAAAGCTTGCCCCTGGCAGAATTACATCTGCAAAGGCCGTGGTTTCGGTATGAAAAATTTCATGGACAACCAGAAAATCAAGGGTCTTTAAGGCAGCCCGCACAGTATGCAGATCAGGGTCGGTCTGAGCCGGATCAACCCCCATCAGATACATGGCCTTGAACTTGCCTTCCCTGGCCCGGTCATACATCTCCAGAGATTCCAGGCCAGGTTTGGGGCTGAGCTTTGCCTGCCATTTCTTTTCAAACTTGGCCCGCAGTTCAGGTTCAGAAACCACTTGATATCCAGGCAGCATATGAGGTACCGCTGCCATATCAGTGGCACCCTGAACATTGTTTTGACCCCTGAGTGACATAACTCCGACCCCGACCCGGCCGAGATGACCACAGACCAGAGCCAGCGTCCCCATCGCCATGGCGTTTTCTGTGCCGGTTATATGTTCGGTTACTCCAAGACCATAAACAATGATTGATTTATCAGATTTGGCGTAGAGTTCGGCAGCAGCATAGATGGTATCGGCGGCAATTCCGGTAATCTTTTCCACCCGATCAAGCGGATATTCCAGGACTTTGGCTTTCAGCTCCTCAAAACCTTCGGTACGGGCGTCTATATACTCCTGGTCTTGCCAGCCATTGGCCAGGATCACATTGAGCATCCCGTTAATCAAAGCAATATTACTACCCGGCACCAGATTAAGCCAGATATCTGCCTGGTCAACCAAGGCAATACGACGGGGATCAGCCACCATGAGCTTTGCCCCCCGTCTCAATCCTTTTTTTAGATGGAGACCGACAATAGGATGACACTCGGTGGGACTTGAGCCAAACAGGAAAATAGTATCCGCTTCAGCTATCTGAGCCATGGAGTTGGTTGCGGTTCCGGAACCAAAGGTTGCAGCCAGACCGGCTACGGTGGGAGCGTGTCAGACCCGGGCACAGTTATCAATATTATTGGTACCTATCCCCGCCCGTATCCATTTCAACATGGTAAAGACATCTTCACTGGTACAACGGGAGGACGCAACTCCCCCAACGGCATCCGGACCATATTGTCTTCTGTATTCCGAAAACTTACTTGCTACCAGGTCCAGGGCCTCATCCCATGAAGCCTCTTCAAACTTACCGTTTCTTTTAATAAGTGGGGTCTTTATCCTCTCAGGACTGTGGATAAACTTATAAGCGTAACGCCCCTTGATACAAAGGTTACCGAGATTAGATGGAGCATCCATGGCCGAGGCTACCCCAATTACTTTGTTGTCTTTGACTTTTAAATCAAGACCACAGCCGGTACCACAATAACAGCAGGTGGTACGAACTTTAGTGGTCTCGTAAGCTCTGCCCAAACCACGGCTCATCTTGTCGGTGAGAGCTCCGGTGGGACAAGTTGCAACACATTGGCCGCAAAACTCACAGTTCTTTCTGGTACGGGGTTTTGACCAGGCAGTATCAACAGTGGTATGAAAACCTTTGCCGACAAGATCAATGGTACCCACTGCCATTACTTCATCGCAAATCCGCACACAACGACCGCAGAGGATACATTTATCAGGTTCAAAGGTGATGAAATCGTTGTCTTCCCTTAAGGGGAGTGAGGTTTTTTCTCCGCCAAACCGGCTCTCATCCGCATTATACCTGTAGGCCAGGTCCTGGAGAGTGCAGTCTCCGGTGGCCTCGCAACGCATACAGTCATTGGGATGATTGGAGAGCAACAGTTCAATAATATTTTTTCTGATCCGGTTTAAGCCTGCACTTTCCGTAATTATCTCCATACCCTCACGCACCGGCGTGGTACAGGCGGTCTGTGGATGTTCCATTCCCTTGATATTCACCACGCAGAGCCGGCAGCCGCCGTAAGCATCAAGGCGAGGGTCATCACACATGGTGGGAATAAAAATATCAAACCCCCGAGCAACTGAGAGGATGGTTGCTTCTGCTTCGCAGGTAACTTCCAGATTATTTATTCTGATCTTTATATTTTTTTTGGTCATGGAAAACTCCGTATTTAACAGACAATTGATAATTGATAACTAAGGATTGTTGCTGTTTTAATTCTCAAAATTATACCCAGGCAAATCCTTAGTAAACGCCCTGTTTTTGGGACAATTTTCTATACTTCCTTCCCTGCCCCCTGATAATTAAGCCCTTTTGATGTTCAAAAATTATCAATTATCCATTATCAATTATCAATTGTCTGTTACCAATTATCAATTGATAATGGATTACTCAATACTGCCAAAGGGACAGGCATCATAACAAGATCCGCACTGTACACATTTTTCCCGGTCAATAACCGCCTGCTGTTTCTTTTGCCAGTTAATCGCTTCAACCGGACAGGCTTTATAACATTGCCCGCATTTCCTGCATTTTTCCCCGGCCACGGTGTACTGCCGCAAAGACACACAGCCGGCAGTGGCACAGCGGTGATTTTGAATATGATTTTCATATTCTTCCCGAAAATAACGGATACTGGACAACACAGCATTGGGAGCTGTCCGCCCCAACCCGCACAGGGATGACAGGGCTACATCTTCACCAAGCTCTACCAGCAGTTCAATATCCCCTTGCCGCCCCTGGCCCTCGGTTATCCTGGTCAATATTTCTCTAATTCTTTTTAAACCGATCCGGCAAGGTGTACATTTACCGCATGACTCCTCTTCAGAAAAAGCCATAAAATAACGAGCCATATCCACCATGCAGGAGCGTTCATCCATGGCCACAAGACTGCCCGGCCCCAGCATGGCACCCATGTCCCGCAGAGAGTCGTAATCAAGGGCAGCGGAAAAGAGAGAGGCCGGAATAACCCCGCCGGTTGGACCGCCTACCTGTACGCCTTTAATTTTTTTGGTCTTTTTTGCCGGACCGCCGCAGATATCCCTGAGTAAATACTCTATACTTACCCCGATGGGAGCCTCTACTAGACCAGGATTCTTAACGCTGCCGGTAACCGCAAAAATTTTGGTGCCAGGGCTTTGGTTCGTGCCGACCTCCCTGAACCACTTATTGCCGCGGACGATGATGGGAGCAATATTAGCCAGAGTTTCCGCATTATTGACAATGGTTGGTTTGCCCCATAACCCTTGGCTGGCAGGATGGGGAGGCTTGGCAGAGGGCATGGCCCGTTTACCTTCAATGCAGGCAATCAGGGCTGTTTCCTCACCGCAAATAAACTCTCCGGGACTTAATTTGATCTCCAGAGTAAAGTTAAAATTTTCTTTATCCATTATGCAAGAACCAAGACAACCTTTTTCCTTGGCCTCGGCAATGGCCTGTTGCAAAGCGGTAATAGCATCACCATAATCAGGGCGGATAAAAACATACCCGCAAGAGGCACCGATGGCATAGGCGGCAATGGTCATACCCTCAATAACAGCCTGGGGGTTGTTGGCAATCAGAAAACGACTCATATATGTACCAGGACCGCCTTCGTCACAGTTACATATCATATATTTTTCAGGATTATTTTCCTGCCCGCAGATTTCCCACTTGTCAGCAGTAAGAAAAGCACCACCACCTCGACCCCGCAAACCTGATTTTTTTATTTCAGCAATAATCTCCTGCGGCTCCATGGACAACGCCTTTTTAAGACCCTCGTATCCAGGGCTTGTCATGGATGAGTCAATAGCATTAACCTGATCGCAATTAGAGAGTAGCCGTCTGGTTTGTTTGCTGAAGAAATCACTACCAGCTCCTGGAAGATTTCCAGCCTTTTTCATTTCTTTTACAGGCATAAAATATCTCTTGTCAGTTAATTTTATCTAATATTTTCATGGTGGAATCAGGAGTCATGGCACTATGCATCTCATCATCAACAGTGACCACCGGTGCCTGATCACATGCTCCGGCACAACCAATGCTCTCAATGGTAAACCGACCATCATCAGTGGTGTCATCGTCCAGACCCAATTTAAAATCCATCATAATCCGGCTACTAATGGTTGCTGCTCCCTTGACATGGCAGGCCGCTCCACAACATATTTTTACGGTATGCTGGCCCCTTGGTTTTAAGCGGAACCGCTTAAAACAGGTGGTTACCCCATAAAACCGGCTGGCAGGGATATGGGTTTGGTCAGCCAGCCAGAAAACCGCTTCTTCAGGAATATAACCCAAATCATCTTGAAGATCATTGAGCATGGTCAGGACAGTACCTTTTTCCTGTTTATATTTGTCAAAAACAGCTTGGTATTCTTTCTCCTGCATGGTTACCTCTTTTTAAGAAATTTGAGTAATTGTCAATATCCGGATTGGGCAAAAAGGTAAGCGAGGAACGAGACTTAGGGTTCGCAACGGAATAGCAGTCAGACTGCAACTGGATGGAGCTTGTACACCTTGGACTTTTTTGCCGCCATTTTTACATCACCATTACGCAATGCTTCCCTGACATCATCTAACTTATAGGCATCCTCAAGTGTGATATAAGGCGACCATTCATCTTCATTAACAATCAACTCTACATCTACTTCAGCCGCATATATACCTTCATGGACAAATTTGGTTTTCTTTTGGATCATCGTTTTTTTCTCTCTGTAAATGTTTCATTGTTTGTAGTGTGGACCTTAGTTTGCCTTAGAATAACATAGTTTGTCGCCTTCGACGAATATTATATTACATCGGCATGTCTATAGAGTGAGCAATGACAAAAAAAAGCTATTGTTGAGCCCAAACCCCAGACAAAACAATAGCTTTTTTTATTGTTCAGACATCGTAAACACCCTATAAAAATGCCCTGTTTTTTTGGACAATTTTCTTTCCTGCTTCACCGGTTTCATCTGCCGTCCTCTTCAACTGTCTGGATTTGGTAGAGACGGGTTTCAAACCCGTCTTCACGGTGGCACCGGCATGGCTGATGGTTACGGGAGGAGACGGGTTTGAAACCCGTCTCTACGATGGTGATGATATTCACACATACTTTGGTTTTGCGAATGGTTTATTTTTGCTAAAAACATTTGAAATTCGTTTCTACGGTTTTCTGCGTATTTTACGATATCTGTTGTTACACAATTTTTCAGAATATGACCTGCAACACTCCCATGCCCGGAGGATGGGAGTGCTACAAGCAGCTGCGACCCTCTATCTTCAGATTTCTGATGAAGTCAGGCAGCTTCCTGAGCAAGCAATTTCAGTTCGATACATTTTTTTGGACAGTTTGCCACACAAAGTCCGCATCCCTTGCACCTTGCGGTAACCACCAGGCACTTACCTTTTTTCTCACCTGCTCTTTTGATATAAACAATAGCATTTGGTTCCGGGCAAACCTTAACGCAAGTTCTACAGCCAATGCATTTTTCCTGTTCAATCAGGGCTGCTACATACATATTTTTTCCTCCTCATGAGAAGTTATTTGAATTTGCAGAAAAAATGTCCTTGTTTAGGCCGCAACCAACGACTCGGCACTTTCAGCCGCAGCAACAAGAACTTTCATATTGGCTTCAATCAACTTTTCAGCCTTGTCATATTTTTTCTTGATGGCATCATCAAGAACTGCTGTAGTGGCCGAGGCCACAAAACCTTTAGCCTTGGCACCAAAACGCTCCTGGAGAGCCTCTTCAAGAGCTTTCATGCTAACTATTTTGGTAACTCCGATCAAAGCACCTAACATGGCAATATTGGTTGCCAGGTCAGTACCGCCGATATCTCGTGCCATCTGAGTTGCCTGGACAAAATAGACCTTGACGTTCAGCTCATCGAGTTCTTTTTGCTCGTCATCGGTGAAATCAAAAGTAAATTCTGAATTAACGATGATAATGCCATCTTGTTGAAGACCGGCAAAAAAAGGCATTGTGTATGATTTCCCGTGCAGGATAACATCAGGGTGGAAGACCATGATAATATTAGGGTAGAGAATCTCACCGGTATCGTAGATATTTCCCTGAGCAATACGCACATAGCTCTCGGCCGGTGCCAGTCTTTTTTCAGCACCAAAAAAAGGATTCACAGCCGCGTTCTTACCGTCAAGCACCGCGGCACTACCGACAATATGAGCGGCGGTAACCGCACCCTGACCGCCAAGCCCTGACATTCTAATCGATGTTAGTTTGTTACTCATTTGTTTACGCCTCCTCTTTGGCTATGACTTTATTCTGTTGCTTTTTCTGCTTTATGACTCCGCTGCTAATCAGCAGATTTTCAGCTTCTTCGCTCATATACTCCATGAAGGCATAATCCTCTTTCTGTCTTTTTTTGGCAAGAGCTACAGAATCAGCCGGTTTCATTTTCAGGTTGGTGGGACATGGTGTATAAATCTGAATATAAGTCGGACCTATTTCTCTGGCAATCAGCACTGCCTTATTAAAACATTGACCAATTCTCAAGGTGTTGGCAGTGGAAACTTTGGCCACATATACGCAGCCGGCCTGTTTGGCAAACTCCGGTACATTCATTTTCTGAAATTTCTTGCCGGTTGGTGCCATATGTCGTACTTCGCCAAACCGGGTCATACCACTTTCCTGCCCACCGGTATTGGCGTATATTTCATTATCAAACATGACTGTGGTGATATTTTCACCCCTGATCCAGGAATGCATAGTCATGTCAAAACCGATGTCGGCGGTGGCACCATCGCCGGCCATAACGACGACATCTTTATTCTTATCAGGGAAACGAAGTTTCAAGCCCCGCTTAAGACCGGAAGCCACTGCGTTTTGATTACCAAACAAGGCATGAACATTCTGGATGGCTAACTGTGGGAAAGCCAGAGAGTTACAACCGGTTGAACCGACAATCACGGTATCTTCCGGACAGGGTAAAGCTGCAATCAGGGTACGAAAGGCCATAGCCAGATTACAGCCGCCACAGAGAGGATGGTCCTCAATAAGCTCCTTAAAGGTACCCAGGTCCTTGACACCTTTATTGGTGGCAAAAGGGCCATCCGCAGCCAGATCTAAGTACTCCTGCGGCATAACATCCACAAAAGCCGGATTAATATTGGTTATTGATAAAGACATAATTTCCTCCAGATTAACTCCCATAGAGTTAAAGGTTTTTGGATTATTTTTGCTGATTTATACACCACATAAACTGCCTTCTTTGATAACTTTGACAATAACATCCGGAGGCATAGTCATCCCGCCGTATACTCGTGGCCCCTGGACAATGCGGTCGTTATTGGGGATAACTGATGCCACTTCCCTTGCCAACCAGCCCACACGGTTGAACTCCGGGATAATAATTTTTTCTGCTTTATCAAGAGCCTGCCTGATCTCTTCAATCGGAAACGGGCGTATAGTTTTGACCTTAACCAGCCCTACCTCAATGCCTTCCTCGGCAAGCATTTCTATGGCGGCTCGTCCCTGTGAAACAGCAGTGCCGGCCGCAACAATCTGGATGGGTGCATCGGGATTTTCCTGCTCAATCAAATCACCCAATAACTCTTTTAAGAAAGGACGGGAACGGTCAATGGAGGCCATACATTCCTGCTGCCAACTGGCATGGGCTGCATAACTGACATAGTTTGATTTCATCACAAAAGGATCTTTCATATATCTGAAAGGCGGAGTTTCCATATCAATGGTGGGGGTGGGCGATGTACTCGGATCATATGGATGCAACTTGACATCTTCGGTGACTACTTTAACCTTTTGTCTGGTATGGGTTACAAAAAAACCATCAACAAAAACGCCCACAGGGATATGTACCGATGTCCTTTCGGCTACAGAAAAACTCATGAGATACATATCATAGAGTTCCTGGGCATTTTCCGCGTGGAGCATCAGCATACCGGTATCCATCAGCATACTCATCTCAATTGTATCGGGCTGGATACTAAGAGGAGCGTTAATGACTCTGGTCATAAAGCCAATAACGATTGGCAGCCTGGCACCTACCCACATGGGAAAGTTTTCAAAGGCACGGAGGGTCCCCGGGCCACAGGTGGCAGTGAACATCCTGATGCCGGCCATGGCACCCCCGGCCACCTGTGACATAACCGCAAACTCATTTTCACCACGGAAATATTCCCGCACATACCCTTCAGCATAAAGATCACCGATAAGGTGCATACTCTCACTTTGGGGGGTAATAGGATAAGCTATAGCCATATCAACATTGGCTCGCCTGATAGCTTCCCGTACTGCTTCACTACCGGTTATGAACTGCTCTTCCCGCTTTGCCTCAAAGAGCATATATTCGGTTGAAACTTCTTTAAGATTATTTGCAGACATTGTTCAGTCTCCCTTTTGTTTAAGATCTTTTACCACGGCAAGGAGTTCCCGCAGGGTATCGTTATCAGTTTCACGCAAAGATACATTTGCCTCTTCATGCCCTTCTTCAGCACATAGAGCCACTGTATAACAACTGGTTCCGCCTCTGATTATTTTAAGAGCCAGATTGGCCTGATGACAGTGAACACCAATAAACACACCAACATCAATCTTATTAAACCAGATGGTCAGATTTGGATGATTGGGATTGATTTCCACAGCCGGGTTAATCATCGGATATTTTGGACGATAATCAGGCATGGGAATAACCTTGGCACCAACTTCCACCGCAATTTCACGGATCAACTTACCCTTTTCCTGGGCATAATCATGGGTTCTCCACAGCAAAAGCGGTCCCGGAAAAAAAGTTGGCACTGTTGCCTCCACCAGTTTTTCCGCAATCCGTACTATGGCCTCTCTTTTTTTAACATGCCCGCCCTCTATCATTGCCTTGCCCGGTCCAGCCAGGGTGACCCCCCGCATGGCGGCAGCCGGCGGCAGATAGCCTTCAGGTCCCTGCAGCACTTGATATGCTTCCATTTATGCCTCCTTGTTGTTTTGTACCTGAATTGAGCGATTTTATGACGCAGATATGTGCTGATACCTCGCCGTTGCACTGCTGTATGCCAAGGATTTCCAAAAACCACAGGCAACCCGTTGGTCTGTTGAGGATTTTTGGAAGCCTTGGCGTGCAAGAGATCGGTGCAGATCAAGCGTAGAAAATCGCTCAACTCAGGTTTTAATGCCTTGCCTTAAAACTTTTATCATAGAAAAAGACAAGACGAAAATATGGTAACCAAATTTTTCCACCGACAAACGCGACAGGAGCGGTAAGTTTATTCGTAACCGTTCACCAGCACCTCATTGACTGCAAATCTATACCCTTGGTGAACGGTTATGTTTATTCTTATGCCTCCATATCCCGGCGCATGGCCATATCATAAAGGACCCGTTCCTGTTTTTTATTGATCCCCAGGGCATCTCGTTTCTTTTCAATATGCT
>CAYRGM010000021.1:0-20787 GCA_964423765.1 uncultured Desulfobulbaceae bacterium | reverse complement strand
AGGTAAGCGAGGAACGAGACTCCGTGGAGTGCAGCTGAATAGTTACATATCTTCTTGCCCTATTGCCTGTTGAATAGCATGACCTGCTTTTTCTGATAATTTTTCAGGATTGCTAAGCCACCAGAGCCAGATATGGGTGTCCAGCAGAATCATTTCAACACTTCCCATTCATCAAGAGCAACCGGCTCCAGAGGGTCATGGTAATGTTTTATTGAATTTCGCAATTCTTTCAATACAGCTTGTGCATCTTTTTTAAAGGGAGAGATTTTCAATACCGGTTTTCCATGATCTGTAATAATTACCTCTTGCCCGTGCTTTTCTATCTCGCGAAAATACTGAAGCATCTTGGGTTTAAAATGTGATTTAGAAATTATTTATGCCATACATTCTCCTTTGATAACATCCATGTCAATAGTGACCATTTTATCATGGTCATCAAGCAATAGCAAGTAGGAAAAAGCAAGCAGAAGAAAGAAGATTCGAGTCTGCCGTTGACTTCACGCTGGGTAAGCAATGGTAGAGACGGGTTTGAAACCCGTCTCTACAAAATTCAGGCATTTTCGGGTTAAACAGGGGAAGCAGATAACTTTTTTTCGCTCGTCTATATGGGGTTGGACAATCTGCTCAAACCACATAGGTTATCCTTATCGCAGACGGGCAGCATCATGTCCGCGTGCCATCGCCCGCTTAAACCCTTCTGCCGAACGGGCAATTATGCTCTCATCAACACAAAATGCCAGCCGGATATAATCAGGAGCCCCAAAACCGCTGCCCGGCACAGCCAAAATTTTTTCTTCCTGAAGGATGGTACAAAAGTCAACATCATCAATGGGAGTGCGGGGAAACAAGTAAAAGGCACCTTTAGGTTTGACAAAATCAAAACCAGCCTCCTCAAGAATCCGGCAGAAAACTTCCCTTCTCCCTGCATAAATACCACTATCTACACTAACCCCCTGCAACTCTGCCACCACCCTCTGCATCAGGGCCGGGGCATTAACAAAACCAAGGATACGATTGGCAAGGGTCATGGTGTTGACAAGTATTTTTTTCTCATTAATATCTGGATGCACAGCTATGTACCCGATTCGCTCACCCGGCAAAGACAGGTCTTTTGAATACGAGGAAACCACAATTGAATTAATCGTGGTCTTCATGATGGACGGGACTTCGCCGCCGTCAAAGACAATTTTGCGGTATGGTTCATCGGCAAGCATATAAATAATGCGGCAAAACTTTTCTGAAGCATGGTCAAGCAATTTGCCCAGCGCCTGCAAGGATTCTTCTGAATAAACCTGGCCGGTGGGGTTGTTGGGGCTGTTAATCAGCACCGCTTTGGTTTTTTCGTTGAGTGCCTCTTCAATGGCATCTAAATCAAGATTAAACTGTTCATCGGTTTTAACAACCCTGGCCACCCCGCCATGGTTATCCACATAAAAATTATATTCGACAAAAAACGGGGCAAGGATAATCACCTCATCGCCGGGGTCAAGCAGAGATTTCATGACCACATTAAGTCCGCCGGCGGCTCCGCAGGTCATGAGAATATCCCCCTGCCCCATGGACACCCCCTGCTCTTTGGAGAGTTGAGCCGCAAGGGCTTCCCGGACAAAAGGATAACCCCCGTTGGGCATATATCCATGCCAGCCGGGCAGCTCATCTGCAACCATATGCCGCAGAACCTGGTGAAATTGCGGCGGTGGAGGAACATCAGGATTACCGAGACTGAAATCAAAAACATTTTCTGCACCAAACTCAGCTTTCAGCCCTGTCCCTTTTTCAAACATTTTTCTAACCCAGGATGATTTCTCTGCAAATGCCTGCATCTTGCCAGCTACTGCCATGATATTATTACCTCCATGTCTTTCAGACATCGTAAATTGATAATTTTCGAATATCAAAAGGGCTTGATTATCAATTATTTGTTCCCTTACCCTGCCTGGATTTGGTAGAGACTGGTTTCAAACCCGTCTTCACGGTGGCAACCGGTATGGTTGATGGTTTGTGGTGGAGACGGGTTTGAAACCCGTCTCTACGGTGGCACCGGCATGGTTGGTTGTGTGTTGTCGTTACGATGTCTATTAAGTGGTGCCTGTGAGTGCTTACAGATAAACTATATACTGGACTGGATTCCGGCTAAGAACATGCCGGAATGACGAGCATGTCAAGCCGGAATGACCGGTATGGCATGCGAACAAGTGATATGCTGCCAAAGCCGGCTTTAAAGCAGATTAAATTTTTTCTTAAAAAAACCGTAAGACTCATTTATTTCTTTCATCTTTTCCTCGGCAACCCCCTTAAATTCATCACCAAGATGGGCAACCTTATCGGGATGATACTGCATGGACAGTTTACGATAAGCCTTTTTAACCGTAATAAAATCCGCCCCCTGCTCAAGACCAAGCAAGGCATAATACTTTTCTTCCAGACTGGCAGCCGAGCCCGCTCGTGCCCCCTGGCCATACATATATTTTGCCTCAATATTGCGCAGGTCATAATCACGGATACCTAAAAAACCGGCTATCTGCCGGGCCTTGGCAAGTTCCCGCTGGTCAACCGGACTTTTGATGTAAATAATCTGATAAATCAGCTCAAGGATAATCAGGCGGGGCCCATAGGCAGCAAAATTGCTCCTGAACTCGACAAGTAACTCCTCCATGCTGATATCTGCATCCCTTGCCTCTTTAATCAACTGTTTAACCCAGTACATCTGATCCTGATTATAATTCAGGTTGTACTGAAAAAAATTGGTCATCGTGACTAATTCGGCCCGACTGAATCTCCCGTCTAACTGGGCAATCCTGACAAGAATATGGGCCAGCAGATAAACAAAGCGTTTATGGGTTTCCGTGCGGGAAGCCTCATAAGCAGACACTTTACGACGGATATAAAATGAAAAACCATACAAGCCGACAGAAAAAATAATCAAACCTGCCAACCCAACAAACACGATGGTCCCTAAAAAACTTAGCAATGCTGGAGCTCCACCAATTATTAGGACCAGCACGCCAATGACCAGCAGACATCCGCCGCAGCCAGGTTGTTTTCGCCGTCTGTATTGCATCTGCACCTAATCAGCCTCGCCAAATAATGCCTCAACAAACTCCTCGGCATCAAAGTCCCGCAGGTCGTCCACCTGTTCACCTATACCGATGAAACGAACCGGAATGGAGAGTTCATGACAGATATTGGCAACTATACCACCCTTGGCAGTGCCATCTAATTTGGTCAGGGTCAATCCGGTTAGAGCAACGGTTTCATTGAAGATTTTTGCCTGAGCAATACCATTTTGACCAGTGGTGGCATCAATGACCAGCATAACCTCATGGGGGGCTCCGGCTATTTTCTTACCGATCACTCTTTTTATCTTTTTCAGCTCTTCCATCAGATTAACACTGGTATGGAGACGACCGGCAGTATCAATGATAATCACATCAAACTGATTACTTGCCCCATGGGTCAGCCCGTCAAAAACCACTGATGACGGGTCAGAACCCGGATCACTGGCAAAAACTTCCACCCCGACCCGTTCACCCCATAGCTGAAGCTGACCGATAGCCGCCGCCCGAAAGGTATCACCGGCAATCAACAGCACCGACTGGCCTGATCTTTTAAATTTACCGGCAATCTTGCCGATGGTCGTGGTCTTGCCGACCCCGTTTACCCCGACTACCATAATTACAAAAGGTCCTGATTCGGGCATAACCAATTCCGCCGGCTGCTCACTCTGGCGGATGAAAGCAAGAATTTTATCCCGCAACATTTTTTTTAAGGACTGGGGGTCGCTTAGTTCCTGGCGGCTGACCTGTCTGCGGACAGAATCAAGTAATTCCATGGTGGTACCCACACCCAGATCAGCAGTTATCAGAACCTCTTCCAGCCTGTCAAGAAGTGCATCATCAATATCTTTTTTGCCAAGAAAGATAATATCCAACTGATACAGCAAGCCCTGACTGGTTTTTCCCAACCGCTCCTGCAACCTTTTAAATAAAGAGTTCCGACCAGGTTTTTCACAGGCAACAACCTTTGCCTCTTTTACAGGCAAAACTTCTGGTTCTGCAACAGGAGTTTCCTGCTCCAACTCCTTTTCATCCGTTACGGATATTTCATCTTCAATATCTTGAATTAGATCATCATGCCAACTATCAAGGTCATCCCCGGCAAATTCCTGGTCAATATCCGAGGCAGATGTTTCTCTGACCAGCGGTGTATCCGGCTCCGGGGTTGGCTCAGGGGCAGGGGCAATGGCAGGTTCAACCGGCCCTGCCGGGTCAACAGCAGATGTCTCATCTTTCCTGCCGGAGAATTTCTTTTTAAACCATCCTAACATTTTTCCTTTCCTCTGGTGTTATGTGCTAAACAGTGTTCGCCAGGCAAAACACCCCTCTTAAAAATATTTCATTGCTTTTCAACAAACCAGTATTAGAGTATGATTTCAATAAATAATAATTAAATTTATCGTAAACTCCCTATAAAAATGTTCTGTTTTTTAGACATTTTTTAGTGCTTCACCTGTCTCACCTACCATCCCGTTCAACTGCCTGGATTTGGTAGAGACGGGTTTCAAACCCGTCTTTACGATGGCACCGGTATGGCTGATGGTTGCGGGGAAGACGGGTTTGAAACCCGTCTCTACGGTTGTCGGCTTATTTTACGATATCTAAATGCAATCCATCATCAATAATGGTAACTTTAGATGCACGAATAATTGCAAAATTGAGATTATAATATTTTTTATGGTAATTAGCATGGAAAAGGTTACATACATAAAAAACAAAATCCATATTATACCTGAACAACATACTGGAGATCAATTATGAGCAGTTCATGCGGAAGTTCATGCGATTCAGGCAGCCAGAGCAATTGTGGCTCTGCCGATACCCATCTCGCCCAACAGGATATTGCAATTAACAGATCCCTTGGCAAAATAAAAAATAAAATTCTGGTAATGAGTGGCAAAGGCGGGGTCGGCAAATCAACCGTAGCTGTCAATCTTGCCCTTGGTCTGGCAAAAAAAGGATACAGGGTCGGTCTGATGGATGTGGATCTCCATGGTCCTGATATATGCCGGATGCTTAATCTCACCGGCAGCCTAGAGCCGCCTGCAAACAAGAATGACCTGATGCCGCCTCTTATCTATAATGACAATGTCAAGGTTGTTTCCATAGAATACATGATGAAAGACAGAGATGAGGCAATTATCTGGCGCGGTCCTCTGAAAATTCAGGCTATCCGTCAGTTTGTCGCTGATATGGACTGGGGAGAACTGGATTATCTGATTATTGATGCACCTCCGGGAACCGGCGATGAACCGCTGTCCATAGCCCAGACCATTGCCGGTGTCCAGGCGGTGGTGGTGACCACCCCCCAGGAGGTGGCCCTTGCCGATGTGAGAAAATCCATCAACTTCTGTAAAGCCGTGGAAATGAATATTATCGGGCTAATCGAAAATATGTCCGGTTTTGTTTGTCCCCATTGCGAAGAAACCGTTGATATTTTCAGCTCCGGCGGCGGCGAGCAGACAGCCCGTGACTTTAAACTTCCCTTCCTCGGTCGAGTTCCCATGGACCCGCGGGTAGTGGTTGCCGGTGATACAGGCAAGCCGTATCTTTCCTCCGGTGAAAAAACCCCGGCAACAAAGGCCTTTGCTGGTGTAATTGCCGCAGTTGAACAAAGAACTCCAGCCACAGGCACGGCAACTCTCAACACCGTTACCCTGCAGAAATCTTCATGTGCCTGCGGCCCGGATGGCTGCGACCCAAACAAATGTGAATGCTGAAATATAAATATTCCTATTTTTTACATAAGGTTATACTCTTTTAGTTTGTTTAAAAGGGTCTGTCGGGCAACTCCCAGAATTTTTGCTGTTTTACTTCTGTTTCCCTGATTCTGAGCCAGAGTTGCCCGAATCATTTCCCGTTCCATGTCCCGGAGAGTAACAGGCAAGGGGTCAGATTGACTGCCAGAGGTTCCTGCCGGTTGCAACTGTGGCGGTAATTCCCGAACCGTTATCTGTTCGCCGGGACAGAGAATCACGGCTCGCTCCACAGTATTTTCAAGTTCACGGATATTGCCAGGCCATTGATGGGACATGAAGATACGCAACACCTCTGGGGTGAATGCTTTGATATCTTTCTTGTTTTTTGCAGTATACTTTGCAAGGAAAAGGGCGGCTAACTCCGGAATATCACTGTTTCGTTCACGCAAAGGAGGAAGATCCACCGGCACCACGGAAAGTCTGAAAAAAAGGTCATGCCTGAAACTTCTCTCTTTAATCATTTCCTGCAAATCCCTGTGGGTAGCTGCCAGCAGACGCACATCAACCTTTATTGTTTCACTGCCCCCCAGCCTGTCAAGCTCTCCCTCCTGAAGAACTCTTAAAATCTTCGCCTGGGTCTTGAGACTCATATCACCAATTTCATCAAGAAAAAGTGTTCCCTGGTCGGCCTGTTCAAAACGACCCTTACGCCTGACAATAGCTCCGGTAAAGGCCCCTGCTTCGTGGCCAAACAGCTCGCTTTCAAGAAGATTTTCATTTAATGCTGCACAGTTGACCTTGATAAAGGGAAACTGTTTTCGATGGCTTTGCTGATGCAAAGCACCGGCTATCAACTCTTTACCGGTTCCAGATTCACCGGTGATGAGTACAGTGGCATCCGACGGGGCAACAAGTTCAAGCGTGGCAAACAACTCCTCCATGGCCAAGCTGCTGCCTATCATATTGCCAAAGGCAAACTGTCTTTTCAGATGTTTTTTTAATTGTATGTTTTCCTGTTGCAGCTCAATAAATCCCAGAGCCCTTGCCATGACAAGCTGCAATTCTTCAAGATCAACGGGTTTGGCAACATAGTCATAAGCACCTGCACGCATGGCCTTGACTGCTGTTTCGATGGAGGAAAATGCCGTGAGAATAATTACCGGAATTGCGGCATAAATGGTGTTTTTTAACTGCTGAAGAGTTGCAAGCCCGTCCAGGCGAGCCATTTTCATGTCCAGCAGGATCAGGTCAATGGGGACAATATCACTCTTAAGAAATGGCAATACCCTATCACCATCATCGAGCTCAGAGACTTGGAACTCATGCCCGGTGAGGTTAACCCTGATCATGGTGCGATGAGCCATATCGTCGTCCACCAGGAGAATATGTTTCTTTTGCTGCACACTCAAACCGTTTTGCCAGGCAGGATTATTTTCATTGTGGTACCGATTCCCAGTTGACTCTCGACCTCGATATGTCCATGATGCTGCTCCACAATCTGATGACTCACGGCAAGACCTAACCCGGTGCCATCCTTGCGGGTGGAAAAAAATGGATCAAAGAGTTTTCCCTGCTCTTCATCCGTCATCCCATGCCCCGTATCTCTAACCTCAATACAGGTTTTATCATGTTGCTGATAAGCTCTCAGGGTCACCATGCCGTTTTTATCCGTTACATTAATACTGTTTTTTAACAGGTTCAACAACACTTGAAGAAGTAAATCAGGATCTGCAAAGATCAGAAGTTCAGGATCATATTGCCGGTGAAACTCAATCTGAGCAGCAGCAAAATCTGCCTCCATCAGACTGGTGAGTTTATCAAATAACTCAACTGCTCTTAGTTGTACACATTGAGGCTCCGGAGCTCTGGCAAACTGGAGAAGACTGGAAATGGTATGGTTTAAGCGATCTACTTCCGAAACCATGAGTGCCGCATATTTTTTACCCTCGGTGCCACTGCCCGCCTCCCGGCCAAAATATTGAGCGAAGCCGCGCAGAGTACCAAGCGGATTTCTGATCTCATGGGCTATTCCGGCTGCCATTTTACCAAGTGATGCCAAGCGTCTGGAAAGTTCAAGCTGTTTTTCCACTTTTCTGATATCGCGCATATCACGCAGAATAATAACCAGCCCGTTATTGACGCCGTCATGATCTACAAGAGGTGATGTGGAGAGCTTGACAGGGATATCTTCTCCCGCAGAGTTGCGGCAAAAAACATCCTTTTCAAGAAGAGATTGCTCATGGTCAAGATTAACCGGGAAAGAAGAAAATACTTCTTTAATATCCCTTCCCTCCATTGCCAGCATTTTTTGGGCAAGGAGTTGTTCTGCCCGGTTATTACAGGAAACAATCTTCTCGTTGCTATCAATGGTGATCAGCCCTGCCGGCATACTCTCGATTACATTTTCGGTGTAGATTCGCATGTTGGCAAGAGTTGACCGGCCAACTCGTATGCTTTGGTACAGAAAAAGAAAATAGAGCCCGGCACTGCCAAGCAGAAAAAATAATGCTCCCATAAAGAGCGCCCGGATTCTATCTTGCTCTCTCGCCGCATCAAATTCACTGGTTCCAAGACCGACTACGATAAGTTGCCGACCTTTCTTCTGCTGTTGCTCATAAAGCTTCTGCATGCGTTGATGCCATCTACCCCGCATAGAGCCAGGTATCCAATGTGGTTTGATTCTCCCATATCTGGACATAAGTGGCGGCAGAGGTTCAAAAATCTGAGCCAATTCAAAAATATTTTCTTCCGGTATTGTACGGGTAACTGTCGTTTGTGCTGCCAATATACGCTGAATATCACCTATACTCATGGTCGACGGGAGATCACCTGCTTCAGCAAGCATCTCTCCATTTTCAAACACAATACGGATATAGACAACACTCTTTTCTTTAGCAGTCTCCTCAACCAGGGTTTCCAGAGGATTGGTACCACTCATGTGATGCTTAATTGAAGTTCTGGCTCCGGCTTCAAAGGATCGGATCAGGGTTAAGCCCTGCTGGAGGAGGAAATTTTCGAGCAGTTGTTCTTCACGATGCATGTTGCGAACGGTGGTTACGGCAAGGATAACTGCAAGCAATAAGCTTGCCAGAATCAGCACCAGTGCAGGTCTTGAAAACTTAAATGGCTGATTCTCAGAAGGGATCATGGAGTGAGGTGGAACAGGTTATGGTCGGTTATTAATACCTGAGTTGAGCGATTTTTTAGCTTGACCTGCAGTAACTATTCATATGTGCTTCACGGAGTCTCGTTCCTCGCTTACCTATCCGTCCATTTTGAGCTCTGCAGCGTACTAATGTTACTCAAGAAGCTCAGGTAAGCGAGGAACGAGACTCCGAAATTGGCGGTGATGAGGTGCAGCTGAATAGTTATTTCGATACTTCAGTTTATCCCCAAATATTTTGAATACTCTCACCTAAATCTAAAAAACCTTGAAATGGCTGGACAGACGCTAAGGTACCTACTACAAATATAGCATTTATAGTTAAAGCGATCAAAAACTCTTTCTTGGTAAAAGATATTTTTTTACTTTTGTTCCTCATGTAGCTCATCATGGGCTTCCAATTATAATAGATATGAAGAGCCCCAAATATCAAGAATGTTAACATAGAGGTTGTATGGAGCTCTTGATATTGAGTCTTGTTAAGCCATAACAGATGCCAATCAAGCTGTCTGGCCATTCGATGAGAAGGTGCTATATAGAGAATAATACCTGTATAGCTCATAATCAAAAACGAAAAGCCGAGGCTTAAAGCTGTTATCCGTTGCATTATTTTTCCCCTATACCTTTCCCCTGCATTGCCATTTTGATTGCTCATGTTACCTTGATTTCATCCTTATCTTATTGCTTAGTATTGTTAATTGAATAGTTACAGCCCAAGATTATGGGCGTTTGTTCATCTCGCTGAATAGTTACATATTTCTTAGCATAGCATAAAAAAAGTGGGAAGTCGTAATAAATATGACTTCCCACCTATATATTGGGGCTTGAGCTGTAGGTCGGGTTACGCTGTGCTAACCCACATCTATTCCCTGTCTCCTGTCTCCTGTCCCCTGACACCTGTAACCTGAGACACCCAAACTCTATTGTGCAGTAAAAGTTTCCTGGTATTTGATCTTCAACTTCTTATGCATGGTATAGATTTCTTTTTCCTGAGCACGCAGTTCCCCCTGTGTCATGGCAGGATCACGAGTCGCCTCTCTATGGGCAAATTTTTTATCATGGAGCTGTTTGCGCAGTTCAACTGTGGCATCCAGAAACTGATTGCGTTTTTCAAGCATTTCAGGATTCATCATCGCTCTACCATGATGCATTCCGCGTTTACCATGTTTCATTCCCTTTGACCACATTCCGCAGACATCACCTTTTCTAAAACAACAATGGCGCTTATCTCCCATCATCCCCTGCCCTTTCATGCCAAAACCTGGGCAGGTTGTTGCTTTAGGACCATAATGACCTGTGGCAAATGCTGTTCCTGCCACCAGTGAAAGAGCCATGGCTACTGCTGCGATGTTTCGTTTTAATTTCATAAAGTTTCTCCTTGTTGTGGGTTGTTGTTCTCTGTTTTGTTTCCGATCGGTACCTCTGCCTTCCATATAGCATATGGCATGCCATGTTGACATCAGGCGTAGAGGTTATGTCAAAGATGTTGACTTTACATAGGAAAAAATATTATGCAGAATCGTTGCTTAAGAACCGCAAGATCAATGTCTAATTTATGGACACTCCCATTTGCTCGCATTAAGGGAATTGTCCAAAAAATAGACACCAGAGAGGGAGAGAAACCTGCTGTCCTATTTTTATCCCTTTTTGATATTTTTTATGATATACTGTATCAGGTAACTTTCACCTGAATTGAGCAATTTTATGACGCAGATATGTGCTGATCCGGCACTATATAGTGCCGGATTTTCTTAGAATCCTTGGCGTGCAAGGGATCGAAATCTCATTGCATTAGCTTACCTGGTGCAGATCAAGCTAAAAAATCGCTCAACTCAGGTGTTAATATCACCGCCACCGTGAAGACGGGTTTGAAACCCGTCTCTACCAAATCCAGACAGTTTAAGCGGACAAAAATAATTGAGAATTCTCGACCATGAAAAGGCTTGATTATCAGATGACCGGTGAAGCAGGAGAAAAAATTATCAAAAAAAACAGGGCATTTTATAGGGCGTTTACGATGTCTGAATTACCAACTTTCATATACAACTAAGACCAAAAAAATATAATTAACATGCAGATACAACAACTCATCGTCGGAACCATGGAAGTATGCTGTTATATCATTTCCTGCAAGCGAACCGGCAAGGCAGCAATTATAGACCCGGGCGGAGACGAAAACAAAATACTATCCCACTGCCATGACAACAAGTTAACTGTGGAATATATCATTGCCACCCACGGTCATCCTGACCATGTCTGTGCCAATGCCCCTCTTAAAGAGGCAACCAATGCCAAAATCATCATGCACAATGAGGATGCCGAATTTTTCAAACAGGAGAAAGTAAGAAATTACTTTTCCATGCTTGGTCTGCGGGAATCCCCGCCGCCGGATATTACCGTAAAAGATGGTGACAATATAGATTTTGGTGAGGTATCTCTTCAGGTTATCCATACACCTGGTCATACACCCGGCGGTATCTGCCTGTACAACTTCGGCAGCTGTTTCACCGGTGATACCCTGTTTGTCGGAGCAGTGGGTCGTACCGATTTTCCAGGCGGGTCAACTTCGCAGCTCCAACACTCAATCCGGGAAAACTTAATGACCCTGCCGGCAGAAACCATTGTCTGGCCCGGCCATGGTTATGGTGGTCTCAAATCCACTATCGGCAGGGAAGCTCAAACCAATCCCTGTTTTTAGCTGGAAACAAGAAATTAAAAATCCTGAACCTGATAACCTTTAACCGCTCCCAAACATGCGTGAAATAATCCTTGGCACAGCCGGTCATGTCGATCATGGCAAGACTTCACTCATCCGTGCTTTAACCGGTATTGAAACCGATCGCCTCAAAGAGGAAAAGATAAGAGGCATCACCATTGAACTTGGTTTTGCCCATCTTGACCTTGCCTGCGGTCATCGTCTCGGAATTGTCGATGTCCCGGGTCATGAAAAATTCATCCGCAACATGGTGGCCGGGGCTGCCGGCATGGATATGGTTGCCTTTATTATCGCCGCCGACGAAGGAATCATGCCCCAGACCATAGAGCATTTTAACATTTGCAAGCTCATAGGAGTCAAAGACGGCCTGATCATTCTCACTAAAAAAGACATGGTTGATGACGACTGGTTAGAGATGGTGGCAGAAGAGGTGCAGGAATTTTTCCAGGGCAGTTTTCTTGAAGAGGCCCCCATACTGAGAGTATCTTCCACCACAGGCGAGGGCATTGAAGAGATAAAACAGACCCTGGATAAAAAAGTGCGGGCAATGAATTTTCAGGAAGAATTTGGTCCCTTTCGCTTAGCCGTTGACCGGGTGTTTTCCATGAAAGGATTTGGTACGGTTATAACCGGCACATCCTTATCCGGCAGAATTGGCAGCGGTGACGAGCTGATATTCTATCCCGGCGGTCTCACGGCAAAGATTCGCGGTATCCAGGTACATGGCAAAGATATGGAGATCATCGAAGCCGGTCATAGAACCGCCATCAATCTCCAGGGAATTGAAAAAGACGATATTAACCGCGGCGATATGGCAGCAACCCCGGATTCCATGATATCTGCCACCCGTCTGGACGGGGAACTGCATTATCTGGCGGGCAATGTTAAGCCGCTTAAAAACAGAACTGCGGTGCGGGTTCATGTGGGGACCAGGGAAATCCTTGGCCGAGTCACCCTCATGGAAACAAATAAAATCAAACCCGGGCAGGATGCCAATATCCAGCTTATCCTCCAAAAGCCGGCGGCAGTCTGGCCGGGTGACCGCTTTGTTATCCGCAGTTATTCCCCGGTTACCACCATTGGCGGCGGTATCATCCTTAATAATGCTCCGCCCAAACGCAAACGCAGCCTGGACAAGGATAAAAAGAAAAATCAGGAAATCTTTGCGGTCTATAAAGAGGGAACAGAAGAAGAAAAACTGCTTCTGTTCCTCAAGGAAAGCAGGTTCACAGGCATAACCGCCGACCAGCTTGCCAGCCGTCTCGGTATCTTTGGCAAAAAACTAAACAAATTTCTCCAGCAACCGATTTCCAACGGTAAAATAGTTGTGGTAGAATCAGAAAAACAACGATTTATTGCAGCTTCCGTACTGGAAAAATTAAATTCAGATACTCTCAACAAATTATCTCGGTATCACCAGGAGAATCCTCTTAAACATGGAATCATCAAAGAGGAACTCCGTTCCCTGCTTAAGTTCAGGGTTGACCAGAGACTGTTCAATTTCGCCATCACCCTGTTAGTCAGGAAAGAAAAGCTTGCCCAGGAGGATGCCGAGGTCAGGCTGGCAAGTCATACTGTCACCCTTCATATGGATGAAGAGGATATGCAGCAGAAAATTACCAGGCTTTACAGGGAAGCTGGTCTTAAACCCGCCAACCACAAGGATGTTCTCCTTAAATTTAATCAATTTCCTGAAGCCCGGATCAAACAGGTCATCGACCTGCTCATCCAGAGAGGAGAGCTGGTCAAAATCAATGAGTCTCTTTCTTTTCACCGGGAAGCATTACAGACATTAAAAACAGATATAATTGTTTTTCTCAAAAACGAGGGGGAAATTGACCCACCCCGTTTCAAGGACCTGACCGGTCTGAGCCGTAAATTCTCCATCCCTCTGCTCGAATATTTTGATAAAATCAAACTGACTATCCGAGTTGATAATAAAAGAATATTAAGGAAAAGCAGCCGATGAGCAATGACGAGACAGACTTCCCGCCCATCCTTGTCCCGCAGATTCTATTTCGCAGTGAAATGCTCATAAATAGAGACAACCAGCCTGTTCAGACAGTTGAGTTGATGCGAAAAGGTCAGGAACTTGTCTGCTTACAAGAGTCTGAAAACGATGTTATGATATCTTCTGCCAGATTAGAAGCAGGCGAATATACCAGTTTATCCCCGGATAAGAACAGACTTATCGCAGAAATCGACGGTTACCCCCTGCTTGTTGAAAAAAGCAGTCAAGATGATCAAATAATAACTATCTCCATGCTCCCGATCGTCTACCTTGCAGATGATAAAATGGAGGCAAGCATCAATTTTTATCCACCTGGCTCAGGCTTTTTTGAACTGACTGCCGAGAGCCTGTCTGAAATTCTCATCAGCAATAAAATCACCTTTGGCCACTCGCCAGAACAGTTAAGCACTGTTCTTGACTCCTGCAGGAAAAGTGGAGAGTATCCCGTTAACATGATTGTCGCAAGAGGGCTTCTACCCTCAGATGGCAAGGATAGTTTTCTAAGATTTGCCTTTGATACAGGGCCACTCCCCGGCACATTGATGCAAAACGGCAAGATTGATTTTCGAGAACGAAAAATGTTTACAGGAATAACTGAAGGCCAGGCGATCGCCACCCTGGTTCCCCCGACAGAAGGTAGCCCGGGCATACAGGTAACTGGTGATAAAATCCCCCGGATATTAGGGAAAAAGATATCTCTTTCCATTTCCGACGGTGTCACCCTGGATCAAAAAACAGGTGTAATCAGTGCTAACTACGATGGTACACTCTCGTCGGTCACCAATACATCTATCAAAGTATGTGCCAGACAGAGTATTTCCGGTAATATAGATTACAATACCGGCAATATAGATTCGCATGGTGCCGTTGAAATAAGCGGCTCTGTGCGACCCGAATTTAAAGTAACCACCCACGGAGACCTGCTGATTCACGGCAATGTCCATAATGCCACCATCAAATGCGGCGGTAACCTGGTGGTCAAAGGCGGCATCACTGGCAAACAATGCTCAGTCACTGTGGGGGGAGATGCCGATTTTAACTTCATAGAACATGGGCGGCTTCGGGTAACAGGCAAGGTAATCATCAGAAAACAGGCATATTACTCGACAATCATGGCAGATGGGGAAATACACGGTCATGATAGCAGCCAAATCATAGCCGGTATACTGGTAAGTGCAGCAAGTATTACTATCGGTAATATTGGTTCTCTGCGTTCTCCACAGACATTACTTGCCGCTGGAGTTGCCCCGGGTCGTTATTTACGCCATTTAAAAATGAGTGCTAAATTCCGTGAACTTGAACAGGAACGATTATTGATGCTCCAGCGATATGGTCTCATCCGTCAAATTAAAAAACGAAAATCCATGGAAGATAAAATCTTCACCCTCTACCAGAGCATGGAAAGCTTAAACCTTATCCCGGGAACTCCACCAGGCATAATAAATGATATAGTCTGCCAACACTTTCTTAAACGAATTTCAATCATTGCTCATAGTACGATATTCCAGGATACAGAACTACAAATTGGTAATGCTTCCACAATCATAAAGAAAAACTACAAAGAGATACGCTTTTTTTTAGACAGGAATAATACTTTTATAACCAACAGCTTATAGGGATACAAGATGTTAACCGCTTTATGGATGAAAAAGGATGTAATCAGCATAGATAAAGAAACAACAATTGCCCAGGCAAAGGAAATATTCGACCATAATCATATCAGACATCTGCCTGTGCTTGACGAGAAAATGCTTGTAGGAATCGTAACACTAAATGATATGCACAAAGCCCTGCCTTCTGCCCTTAACTATTCCCACACTTCTAACAGCAAGGTTATTGCCGATGAGACAAAGATTTCAACTGTTATGACAGTTAATCCATTCACAGCCCACCCCATGGACCCTCTGGAAAATATAGCCCTCGCCATGCGGAGATTTAAAATAAATGCAGTTCCTGTAGTCGAGGATAATTTACTGGTGGGGCTTATCACCATAGCAGATATATGTTATGCGTTTGCGGAAACACTCGGAGCCAAAGAGCCGTGCACACGCATTGAGCTGCAGGTAGACAAGAACAGCAAGGCAATTTACAAGGTTATTGAGTTATGCAGCGATTTTGAGATGGATATATTTGCCATCACTCTTTATAGAAACTACAGTGCAGATCATCAACTGGTCACCATTAAAGCAGCCGGAGAGAACATGGATGAGATGATTGGTGAGTTATGGGATGTGGGTGTCAAGGTTAATCAAATTATAAAAGAAGGGTAAAGACACTTAATCACAAATTTCCCCGCCAGTTGCCCCGGCCCCGAGGATAGGAAAACTGCAATTCATCCCGCAGAACCATAACCCGTAGCCCCTGACTCAAGTGCAACTGGCAGCCTGTTTGTCCGGAACCGGCAGCTTGTACAACAGCCATGATATGAACATGACGGGCCGGACAGGACATTTGCCAGAGAAGTCGCTCAATAAGTCGTCGTTGCAGGCAGGAATGAAGAGCTGTAAACTCGGTCCGCTTCAGGCAGCAGAAAAGCTTGTTATAATCGTCCCCGCCGCTGATCGACACCACCTCCTGCCAGAACACCAGGGTCTGTTGTTCAAGATAATCTTCATCAACACTCAAATTTGCCGCTGTCTTTAGAATTGCCCGGCGAACACCGATATCAAACTCTTTTTTTAGAAATGGCAGGAGAAGATGTCGTACCCGATTACGAGTAAATCTGAGATCATCATTGGAAGAATCATGACAGTAATTAATTTTCTGTTCATCAAGCCAGGCAAGAATCTGTTCTTTACTTGTCTCAAGCAGAGGACGGATAATATCACCATGACGAAACTTCATGCCGGCAAGCCCTTTACGACCACTGCCCCGCAATAACCGCAGCAGACACTCTTCAACCTGGTCATCAGCGGTATGGGCCACCGCTATTGCAGACGCACCAACTTGAGCAGCAGCCTTGCGCAGCATCCGGTAGCGCAATTCCCGGGCCGCAGCTTCAAGGGAGTACTTATGCCTGCTCATATACTCCCAGGTTGACCCTGTAAAATGATAAAAAGGCAGGTCAAGGCGCCGGGCAGCCTGGCTAACAGAGGAAATCTCCCCGGGAACTTCATCTGACCGCAAGCCATGATCGACATAAACTGCAACCGGTTGACATTGCAGCTCGACCCGCAGACCGGCAAGAATATGCAGCAGAGCCATTGAATCAGCTCCGCCGGACACAGCCACCACCAGCGGCCCTGATGTTAACAGGGCATGTCTGCCAATAATTTTTCTTACTTGTTGGGGCAGGGAAAGGGTTTGCAAATTTTAATTATTAAACCTCTCAAGGTGGCCATTGGCATGGCTGATGGTTGTGGGAGGAGACGGGTTTGAAACCCGTCTCTACGGTGGCGGTGATATGAATCCATACTTGGGTTTTGCGACTGATTTATTTTTGCTAAAAATGTTTGAAATCCATATCTACGGTTGTCTGCTTGTTTTACGATGTCTGTATGTGCTTAAATATAAGTTGTTTTAGCTGTTATCATGTAACTATTCAGTGAGATGAACAAACTCCCATAATCTTAGGCTGTAACTATTCAGATGTGCTTCACGGAGTCTCGTTTCTCGCTTACCTATTCGTTCATTTTGAGCTTTGCAGCGTACTAATGTTACTCAAGAAGCTCAAAATGGGCGGAGATGGAGTACAGCTGAATAGTTACATTATCATTTTATTTTTTGTAGAGGTCTATACTTCTTTCCCTGTCCCCTGATAATCAAGCCCTTTTGATGTTCAAGAATTTTTAATTATCAATTATCAATTTACGATGTCTGTAATCCATCACCTATCAGCCAACCTGACCAGCAACCGTTCATGGATATTATCAAACCCACCATTGGAAAAAATGGCTATAATATCTCCCGGTTCTGCCCGGGTACAGAGAAAATCGAGAATGGTATCCGTATCCGGAAAGTAATAACTGTCAATGTGCCGGCTGCGAAGATCTTCTATCAGGCGAAACGAAGAAAACTGTTCTGCCGGGTCAATGCCACTGAGCTGGACATGTTCCCGCACCACCACCAGATCGGCATCTGCAAAAGATTTGCCATAATCATCCTGAAAAACAGATCGGCGACTGGAGTTTGTACGCGGCTCAAAGACAACCACAAGTCTTTGTTTTGGCCAGGCCAAGCGTAAAGCCCGAATCGTTTCCCTGACGGCTGTGGGATGATGAGCAAAATCATCAATGACCTTAATACCATCAACCTCACCTCTGATCTGCTGCCTTCGTTTCACTCCGGTGAAAGAGGCAAGCCCCATGCCAATTTCTTTCGGCAAAAAACCAAGCTGATCAAGAAGACCAATGACCGCAGTGCCATTAAGAGCATTATGCAGCCCCGGCAGAGAAAGGCTGAACCTGCCCAGAATCTGCCCTTTTTTCAGCACCGAAAAACGGCTGTTCAAGCCTTGAACCTCCAGGTCAAGCAACCGGTAAAAAGAGTTTTCTCCGGTTCCGTAGGAAAAAACAGGACAGGAAGCAGTGGCTGCCACCGCCACTGCCAAGGGATCATCCATGCAGACCAACAGGGAACCATCACCTGGAATCAGGGAAACAAAACTGGTAAATGATTCTTTAATCTCTTCAAGATCAGAAAAGATATCTGCGTGATCAAACTCTATGGACGAGAGAATGGCATGGCGGGGCTGGTAATGGAGAAATTTTGAAACCTTATTGAAAAAAGCGGTATCGTATTCGTCACCTTCAACAACAAAATACTGCCCCTTGCCAACCTGGAAATTACTGGCAAAGACCTCGACGATTCCACCTATCATAAACCCGGGTGAAGCACCAAGATGATGAAGAGCCGTGGCAAGCAGAGCCGAAATGGTGGTTTTACCATGGGTACCGGTAACCACAAGTGGTATGTGCTCGGCAAGGGCAAAATATGCCAGAGCCTGGGGCATGGAGAGATAGGGGACACGCAGGTCAGCCAAGGCAAGAGCTTCAGGGTTAACAGCACGAATCACATTGCCGACCACAACAAGATCAGGTCGGGGATCCAGATTCTCCGCTCGATACCCGCTTTTGATCGAAATATGAAGACTCTTAAGAAAATCCGACATGGGCGGATATACATTTTCATCCGAACCGGTTACCTGCATGCCCATTGCTGTCAACATGCCGGCAAGTGCCGCCATACCAGTGCCGCATATTCCCATGACATGCACAGAGCGACAGGTATCAGGTGCTTTATTCAGGTCGGGATCAAGCCGGGCGGTCTTGTTCATCTTCGGCCCGCACCGTTGTTTTGACTGTTGAATAAACCTGACTAAACACATCTGCAAATGCTGCCGGAGACAAGCGGCCGCTCTCTATAAACTTGACAACTATTTCCTTACTTGCCTTGAAGATGGCTTCGTCGGTCACCGGACGATTCAAAGGGTGCTGATCATTTTTTCCTTGATGTCCCATAATTTCATCTTCCATAAAAGACAACAGCCGGCAGACAGAATTTCTCGTAAGCGTTCAGCCCTCTGACTTCCGACATAAAACCCCTGTTACAGATACAGGAAGAAGGCCAGTTCTATGAGTTGTAACAGGGGTAATCTCGCACAGAAAAAACCTTTTTAGCACTTCCCGGGAGATTTTCTCTAAGAATACAAAACAACAATGCTAAGATGCACATACTTCCGCCAAAGGCGGCTGGCTACTCTGTTATCTGGCTCCTGTCCTCTGTCCTCTGAACCTGCTATCCCTTGACAGCATCGGCAAGTTTACTGCCAGGCTTAAATTTGGCAACAGTTTTAGCAGCAATATCTATAGCTTCACCTGTTTGAGGGTTTTTGGCTTTACGGGCAGATCTGTCCACCGTGGAGAAAGTGCCAAAACCAATCAGGGTGACTTTATCCTTATTAGACAAAGCACCAGTTACTGCAGCCAGCATACCATTTAAAGCTTTTTCGGCTTCAGCCTTACTAATTCCTGCGGCATCAGCCATGGATCCTACAAGTTCCTTCTTGTTCATCCTTCCCTCCAGATTGTTGTTTAATGTACCTGCTAAGGCGTTAGCCTTACCTTACAAGAGTCTTACTACATCATTGTAGACATAAAATAAAGTTTTTTATATTTGTCAAAAAAAAAAGCTTAATCTAAACAAACAAGATCTACGGTGATATCTGTGACATGGGCAGGATCTAACTAACATCGTTCATATAAAATCAACGACCAGCCAGGTCCAAAAAGATATTGTCCACTCCAGATTCCCTGAAATATTGGGTGATTTCCAAACGCACACCAGAGCAAGCAAACCGGGCAAAATCATCCTGCTTAAGCTGGAGAACCACTGTATTTTTTTTGCAGGGATGAAGACGAACCCGACAACCGTGAAAACCGAATTTTGCCAAGATCGCCTCATAACCGGCAACATCTGCCAGCCGCTCCCTAGTAACGGTCATTCCATGGGGAATACGGGTGGCAATACATGAAGATGAAGGCTGCTGCCAGGTATCAAGCCCCTCTTCCCTGCTTAAAAGACGAATTTCAGTTTTATTCAGTTTTGCATGAACAAGGGGCATTTCAACCCCAAGCTCCTTAATAGCCTGAAGACCAGGACGGCTCTCTTTCAGATCATCATTATTGGTGCCATCCAGTAAATGACTGATACCGTACCTGCTAAGAATATGTTGGAATTCCTGATAGATTTGTAATTTGCAATAATAGCACCTATTCTCCGGGTTGTCGATAAACTGCTGCCATATAAATGGATTAAAATCTACACAAAGAAAATCAACTCCGGAAAAGGAGTGTCGTTCAAGCCAGGTTTTTGCCTGTTCCTGCTCATGGCTCAAAACAAGCCCGGTCTGGGCATACAGTACCAGAACATTACCAGTACCAAGAACATCAAGGGACATTTTCAGTAAAAACGAGCTGTCAACCCCTCCGGAAAAAGCAACCCCCACCCTGCCATAGCTCTTCAGCAGGTTCTGCAGCCTGCTTTTTTTCTCTTGTTCCCCAGACAAATAACCCCCAAAAGCAATAATGCCACAATTATCTTGTCAGGACAAGAATGTGAATGTTTACACCAGATCAGAACCCGGAAAAGATGCCACCGGTGCAGAAAGCTGAAATTTCCCGTCAACAATCCAGCTTTTAAGG
>CAYRGM010000020.1:15068-21101 GCA_964423765.1 uncultured Desulfobulbaceae bacterium | reverse complement strand
ATAACCTGCGTGACAGTTCCCTTGAAAAAATGGCTCTGGCCATGGGGCTTGATCCGGAACAACTGGTGGATTGATCGCCTGTTTTTTAAGACCTAACTCCGTCCTTTTTATGAGTTGCAGCAATTTGTTCAGGATCCGGCTGCGGTTGTGGTTCGCTTTGCGATTTTCACATGTTACACATAAAAGCTATACCTCACAACGCTGCAATTTTTCAGCAACTGCCTGTTTTATAAATTCATTCAGGTTAATTGATGCATGGTGTGACGCTACTGCAGCGGCAAGATGTAAATCGTGACCAACCCGTACATTGAAAGAACCTTTGCATGGTTTGACTGGCTCAATTCCTTCAGCTTCACAATCAGCTAAATAATCATCAACAGCATCCCAGAAAGCCTGTTCAAGTTCCTGGGCGGTGGTTCCTTCATAAGTGACCAGAGGCGAGATAAAAAGTAGTTTCCCATATAAAATATTATCTTCATGGCTGATCTCCACTGATCCCTGGTACCCCTTGTATTGCATCGTATTCATATCATCCTCCACTCTTTTAGCTTTTTTCGCAGCTCTCGAATAACATAAACTTTAACTTTATTACCTGGGTGAGGTCTGTGTAAATTAATCCGTTGAGCCGGGTTACCATTGTCAAATTTGACACGGGAACCAGCACCCTGAATTTCTGTATAACCCAGACTTTCAAGTAACTGACACAATTCATCCCAGGTAAAATCGTTTTTTACCGATTGAAAGCGGAATAGTAATTTCTTGTTCTTCGACATCCTGCAAAGTTCCTCTTTTTTGTAAAGATAACACATTAAGGGGGAGAGCGGCAACCATATTAAGTTGCAAATGTGACAAAACAACGAGGCCTTTATGAAAACAGCAGCCTTACCATCACACCTGATAAGTAAGTAATTACCAGATCACGGTCAACTGCTTGAGTTTTTGCAGTTGATCATCTGCTGTTATCAACGGAACATTGTGGTGAATTGCTGTAGCAGCGATAATTCTATCAGCAGGATCTTTGTGAATAAAAAAATCTCCTTGTGATAAAGAGGTAATTTGCGGAGTGATAGGCAGAACAGTAAGAGATAAAACCAGGCAAATAATTCCGGGGACACAATACCTATTTCTTGTCATATAAAAACAATCAAGGTATAATTTATGTCACTATGGCAAGAATGAAACGAATAGTTGTACCAGTTTTGTTCAATTCTTAGTGTAAGGGCTCGACAGTATCATATCGAGAACTTTGCAAAACTTGCACATTTCATCATCTGTCCTCCCTGCCGTGCCATATCCGGAGAATATAAAGTATGCTCTTTCTCACTTCGTACCGCACCATATACCGGCCAAAAATGAATTCACGCACCTCACCGGGAAAATCATCAACCGGGCGGCCTATTCTCGGAGTTACAACCAGTCCCTTGATAGCACGCAACAACCTGTCAGCAACCCGATTTGCAGCTACGGAGTTATGCGTGGCTATGAATTCTCTCAGGCGCACAAGGTCATGAAGGGCAGCACGGGAAAATTGCAACTTCACAGGGGGGGATCCAACTCAGTTTCACTGCCCCAACTAGCGAGCCAAGCCAACACTTCATCACCGTCAACTATTCTGCCACTTTCAATGTCCTCAATAGCCTCCAGGGTCTCTTCCCTGCGCCGGGCCAATTCCTTTTCCTGTTCCACATATTTGCTCATGAGCATGCGCATTACACTGCTCAAACTCAAGTTTCGTGCTTCTGCGGCAGCTTCAAAATCCTGTTTCAAATCTTCAGGAATGCGAGCTCTGATCACGGCTGTTTTCATAACAAACCTCCTTTGTTCTACAAGGTAGAACAGGAGGAGAGGTAAAGCAAGAAGAAAGTTTGCCTATTTGGGAAATTCAGGGGAAAATTCAAGGGACACAATACCATTTCCATGGCTATGGACAATGGGGATCCCAATTAGGGTGCAATATGAAAAAGTGACAAAATAGAAAGGGGTCAAGTCTGCCGTTGACTTTTAGTTTTACAAGCAACAGAATAAAAAAGGGTCAAATCTTACTTACTAACTATTGGATAACAGACCTAAGTGTCTGACCTGATAACGATTGACAATCACACTGGATTTTGCCCCTGATACATTGGGCGAACACATAGGTTCGCCCCTACGGAAATGGAATTTCCTTTATTTTTCCTGCTTGTCCTTTCTCCCGCTCATGTTATAATGTCGGCATGAATGAAATAACTAATCCCCATGACAGTTTTTTCAGGGAAACTTTCAGCAGGAAGGAAATCGCCGCCGATTTCCTTAAGAGTTATCTTCCTCATGATATTATCAAACGATTAGATATTAACTCCCTGACCATCTGCAAGGACAGTTTTATTGACCAGGAGTTAAGAAGTCATTTTTCTGATATTCTCTACCAGGTAGAGTTAGTTGAAGACGATAAAGAAACTAAAGGAAAAAATAAACAAAACCTGTTTCTTTATTTTCTTTTTGAACATAAAAGCAGCCCGGATAAATGGATAAGCCTCCAGGTTCTCCGTTATATGGTACGAATTTGGGAGCAGTTTCGCAAGCAGCATCCCAAAAGCCCAAAACTGCCCTGTATTCTTCCCCTTGTTCTTTATAACGGGAAGTCTCAATGGAATATTCCCTATGATTTTCAGTCATTGTTTGGAGATGACAAAAAGTATTTTGGTAGATATATACCTGATTTCAACTACCAGTTTTATGATTTTTCCACTACTTCCAGTGAGCAGATTCGTTGCGAAGCAATAGGTCGGGTTATCCTCTCTTTGTTAAAGCATATCTCAGACCCTGATTTATTGGATAAGTTACCTGAGGATATAAATTTTCTCTTTGATATTTTATCTAAAGAGACCTTTCTTGAACTTCTTGAAATAATGATGAGATATGTTGTCAATGGCACGGGAAAATATACAGAAGACGATATCAATAAGCTATTAAACCATACAGTCATGGAGGATGATATTATGAAAACCTTTATTGATAAATATATCGAGCAGGGTATGAAGCAAGGCATGCAGCAGGGGCAATATAAAATTTTATCTGCCCAGTTGATAAGTCGTTTTGGCAACTTACCGCAATGGGCACATGAAAAAATAGAAAATGCCGATGGTAACACTTTGGAGCAATGGTCTATCCGCTTGTTGTCGGCAAAAAAACTGGATGAAGTCTTTCATTGATTGTGCAAGAAAACTGACTGGCAGGTAACCTGTAGGGGCAGACCGATTGCTTCAGTGTTGTCAAAATTGTTCTCTTGTGCTATAGTTTATGCATTTGGAGAATAATACGCGAGGGGTGGAACTATGCGAACATTATCTATAAGAGAAATGCGCAATCAACTTGGAAAATTAGATAAGTTGCTTGCCCAGGAACAGGAAATTATCATTACCAGTCATAAAAGACCGTTAGCTCGATTATTACCCATAAAGGGGGAAAAAAGAAGGCCGGATCATAAATCATTGCGTGACAGTATGCCCTACCAGGATATAGGTAGTGAAATATTGCAAAGAATGGACAGGGAAGAGCGTTAGTGGCACTATCATATATTGACACCAGTGCCTTGGTCAAGTGGTACTGAACTTGGCTCAGAGGCTTTTGCAGAATGGCTGCAATGTCAGGAGGACACTTGTATTTCCAGCCTGACGATCACTGAATTTTATTGTCTTTTATCCAGACGACGACGCATGGGAAAGGGGTCAAGTCCGCCGTTGACTTTTATCCTGGCAGGCAACAGAATAAAAACGGGTCACATCTTATTTACTGAAGTTTCCCGGTTTTAAACGCTTCTCAAATTGCCGTGGCACGCCACTATAACGGGAATGAATTTATTTTTTGCGGTGCTTGCCATGCAAATAACAAAACCCCATTTTATTATTCCTTAACACACTAAGGCTAGCCAAAGCTCACAACCCAATAATGACGGAGCTGGGCAGCTTACGGGAAATGGATTTCTCGGAGTCTGCGCTTACCTGTTTTTCATGACAGACTTTCAGGAGTAAGGTACTAATCCTATTATATAGGATATAATATTCAATATTTCAGCAAGAGACAAGGTTTTGGGAATTTGTCATAAAAATAAAACCGGGAAACTTCAGTTATTATAACCGAACAGCAGTTAATTCAACAGGGCGGCTGTTTGATCATTAATTGCTCAAACACCAGACTTGACTATAACTTTTCAGGGTGGTCAATTTTGCGTTAGCACAACTATTACCTGAATTGAGCGATTTTATGACGAAGATATGTGCTGATATCTTGTGCAAGGTTTTTCGAAAACCGCAGGCATACCCGTTGGTCTGTTGAGGATTGTGTGGAAGCACCTTGGCGTGCAAGAGATGATCGGAGTCTCGTTGCACTCGCTTACCTGGTGCAGATCAAGTTCTAAAATCGCTCAACTCAGGTTACATAGTCCGAACAAGAATATACCTGGCAAGAGCCCGTAATGGTTCAGCTCTCTCATCAAAATCTTTTAGGGAAGCAAGACTCTTCGCCACAGCCTCATCCGCCATTTTTCTGGTTTTCTCAATTCCAAAATATGCGGGATAAGTCGCCTTGTTATGGGTGGCATCGCTTCCCGCGGTTTTGCCTAATTGATCGGTTGTTGCTGTAACATCAAGCAAATCGTCGGTAATCTGAAAAGCCAGGCCGATAGCATTCCCAAAACTTTCCAGAGCTGCGAGCTCATCATGGGAAGCACCCCCGCCAATACCACCAGCAAGGATCGAGGCTGTCATCAAGGCCCCGGTCTTGCTACGATGTATGGTCTGTAAACGCTTAAATTCAACCACTTTTCCTTCGCTCTCCATATCAAGGGATTGACCGCCAACCATCCCTAATGAGCCTGCAGCTTTTGCCACGGTATGGATTATCAATAGCCGGTCAGAGGCATCCAGGCTATTTCGATCCGGCTTGGAGAGCAGTTCAAAGGCAAAGGTCAACAATCCGTCCCCAGCCAATATTGCTTGGGCTTCACCAAACTTTACATGATTTGTAGGGTGCCCCCGACGAAGAATGTCATCATCCATGGCCGGCAGGTCATCATGAATGAGTGAATAAGTATGAATACATTCAAGGGCACAGGCAATAAACAGAAGCTGCTCTTCGATATCAGGTTCACAGCTTACGCAATTACCACTGGCCAAACATAGCACAGGTCTAATTCTTTTGCCGCCAATTAAGAGACCATAGCGCATGGCTTCAATATGAGAGTTAAACACTCCATCAGCAGACAGCATCATGATTGCAAGTGCCTGTTCAATCTTGTTTTTCTGTTTTTGCAGATAATGTTTTATATCAAACATACCCATGTCAGCAGCCTTCCTTTAATTCTTATCCCTTTGCTTTTTCTCATCGTCAAGTCTTTTAATCTTCTCACGCATCTTTTGCTTCAACACTTCAACAGATTCCCGGTGGATAATCCGACGGAACTGTTCCATATAGTTACGAATTAGGCTAACTCCCTCAACTACCAGATCATACACCATCCACCGTTCTCCTTTAAGCAGCATTATATATGAAATTTTAATGGTTCTGGTTCGTTCAACCAATTCGGTTCTTACCTCTGCCCGGTTACCTCTTATCCGTTGTGACTTGAATATTAGGTATCCCCCTGTAAAATTTTCAATTTTACTGATATAGGCATGTTGAAGCAGTTGGGTGAATAGTTCAACAAATTCATCCTGTTCCTGTTCTGATAAATTCCGCCAACTTCTGCCAAGAACCCTTTTTGTCATTTCATGATAATCAAAATGTTCACGGGAAACTTCAATAAGCCTTTGGCTGAGAGCAATATCTATTTTATTTTCAGCAACAGCCTTGTTGATAATATTGCTCATTTTTTCAATTAATGGTTTCAATTGTTCGGTGGGGTCAGGGACATCCGCAGCTTTTGTTATTGATGTCAGAAGACAACATACGAAGCCACAAAGCAGTATAATCAATAAAGATTTATTTAAAATCATCGATAATCCTCTATCGGAAGTTTCCAGTTTTTTTTAGGATCAGAGTTAAAACAAATTATAA
>CAYRGM010000020.1:0-14968 GCA_964423765.1 uncultured Desulfobulbaceae bacterium | reverse complement strand
TATCAATTCTCACCTTCCCGCCCATGATCACGTATTTTTTCCCTGTGCTGAAAAAAACCATTTCGTATGGCCACATAAGGATCAAAACTTAACCTTTTTATAGTTTTGTAACGACTGAGATTAAGAGAAAGTTTATTTGTTTCTCTACCCAAATGAATACCTGTTGTGACCCATCTGCTATCAGTAAATGAATAGTATGGGGTCATTAACAACCCGTCAATAACAGATCCGGTAAAATCCCTTATGGTTGATGGTCCATAAAACGGAACCACAAGATATGCACCGTCGCCTATTCCCCAGACCGCAAAAGTTTCACCAAGAGAAGCCTCAACTGGTAAAAACCCCAACTCTCTGCCGGCAAGGTCACCAAACCCGGCTACCCCGCCAAGAGTGTTTATAACAAATCTCATTAGAACAGTACCGGCATCGGATACTCTTCCTTGCAATAAACAATTAAAAAAACGAACTGGTTCTTCGAGATTACGAAAAAAATTATTTAGACTGCCTCGTATATCCTGGGGAACTATAAAGGCATACCCTCTTGCCACCGGATGGAAAATATAAGTATAGGTTGTATCATTAAACTGAAACATGACCCGGTTAAATGGTTCAAGAGGATCATGAAATTCAACGAATTCTAACTCAATTTCATAAAAGTCATCACTCAAGAAATCAATTTCATCATTGCCTCCATACCCTGATGGAGCAAATATTAACAAAAACCCGCAGAAAAATGTCAAATAAAGTAATAGCTTATTAAAATATTTCATGGAGAAAACCATTAATTTAGGGAGAAATAAAAAAGATGTGACACTATAACCTGTTTTATTATAACAAATTTGAAAAATAATTCCCTCTATGAAAATGCCAAAAACAGATATACTATCATATTTCGTAGATGTATCATAAATCAAGCAGGGCAGAATGCTTTTCACCCCTGTATAAAAAAACCGCCAATCCAAAAGGATAGCGGTTTTGTATTTTTTCTATTTTTCTTATCCTTTTACAGATTAGGCAAAAGCCTTGTCAATAGTTTTGCTCATCTTGGTATAAATAACATCATCAATATGATCTATTGTCCAGAGTGCGTCTTTTCGTACCGCCTTGGATGCGTTGCCAAGGCTGATTCTGGTCTTTTGGTTTGAAACAAAATCCAATGCTTTTTCAAGCCGCTGTTGCAACTCTTCTTTGCTTAAACCTTCGGCCTCACCAATGGGACCGAGCTCTTTTGTTCGCATGGTAAAATCAGTTATCAGCTTAACAAATAGAGGAGCTTCCGCAGCTGAGGCCCATTCCAGGGCGTATCGCTCCTTGCTTATCCCGACTTCTTCCAAAACCTTACGGATAAGGCTGTCTATACCCATTGCATCGTAATTACCAACCTGGTAATGGCATTCACCGTGTTGTCAGCCCCCGGTGAATATAGCGTCTGCCCCTTCAATGAAGCCGCGGATAATAAAGGCCGGGTCAACCCGACCGGTACACATCACCCGGATTGTTCGGAGATTGGGGGGATACTGGAAACGGGAAACTCCGGCTGCATCAGCGGCTGCATAGCAGCACCAGTTACAGAGAAAACCAAGAATTTTCGGATTATAATCTTCACTCATTTACCTACACCTCAACATAAATATTCGGGTTAGCACAAAAAATCTCATAACCCGGGACTGTAAATGTTTGGGTAGTGCCCTAGGTTTGCTCAATCCGGCTTGAGAGCTATATTGAGTCATATGCTCTCAAGCCGGATTGGGCGAAAATGGGGTGTTACCCGAACATTTTTACACCTCAACGGTTTCTTTTTCAGTAATACTGCCAAAAGCCTCGATCTGGGCTATAATCTGTTCATTGGTGAAGCCGCCCATGGTGATGGCAAAGGTCGGGCAATGACTGGCACAGATCCCACAGGCCTTACATGATGCTGAGATTGTCCTGGCCTTTCGTTTCTTGTCCACCTTAATCATTTCAATGGTGGCAAAGGGGCAGAGACTTACACAGATACCACAACCAATACACTCATCTTCTTTTACAAAAGAAACAATCGGAGCAATAGAAACTTTACCCTTGGCCAGTGGAATAGATGCTTTGGTTGCCGCGGCCTGAGCCTGGGCAATGGTTTCATCCAATGGTTTGGGGCCATGGGCTAAGCCACAGACATAAACACCATCCACCGACATCTCAACCGGTCGCAATTTGACATGAGCCTCAAGAAAAAACTTATCCTTAGTGAGCGGAGTTTTGAGCAGTTTACTTAAATACTCAGTACTATCCGGGACAATCCCCACCGACAATGCTACCAGAGTCGGAGTTATATCCATATCTTCCTGCATGATTGAATCAAAAAATTTCACATGCAGTTGTGTACCCTTTTCGTAAACCTCAGGTTTACGATCCAGTGTATAAGGTATAAAAACAACTCCTTTTAAACGAGCCTCACGATACTCGTCTTCACCATATCCATAGGTCCGCATATCCCGGTAAAGCACAAGAACCTCGGCATCAGGGTTTATTTCCTTGATCTTTAAGGCATTCTTTACGGCATGGTTACAGCATACCTTGGAACAGTAATCAAGACCATCTCCACGGGAACCGGCACATTGGATCATAACAATTGAATCCGGTGCTCTGTTCTTTGCCCGACCCGCTAATCGTTTCTCAAGCTCCTGCTGAGTGAGGATTTTTTTGTTTTTTCCCAGCAGGTAATCGTCAGGGCGATACTCATGGCCGCCGGTGGCAAGGACAATAACTCCGTGATCTATTAGGTACTCTCTTTTATCTTTATCTTTGCCAGCCATAATAATAGATGAATAGTTACCAATAAACCCTTCGGTTTGAACCAGCTCGGCATTGGTCATAATGTCAATTTTTTTATTTCTTTTAACCTCGGCAATCAGTTTTTTAAGGGCAGCAGTTGTCTCGTTCACCGATAGCGAATAATTGATCAGCCCCAGCTTGCCGCCCAGAGCTTCCTCTTTTTCAATAAGAGTTACCTCAAATCCTTGCCTGGCAATGGTCAGAGCAGAAGTCAGGCCGGCAATGCCGCCCCCAACAATCATCGCCCGGCGGGTAACCGGTACGGTCTGGGCCGGCAACGGTTTTAGCCCCCGGGCCTTTGCGACAGCCATACGGAGCAAATCTTCTGATTTTTTAGTCGCTTCGTCTGGTTCACCGGCATGGACCCAGGAACATTGATCCCGGATATTGACCATCTCAATCAGGCAGGGGTTTAGACCGGCATCTTTCAAGGTCTCCTGAAAAAGTGGTTCATGGGTACGGGGAGAACAGGCGGCAATAACCACTCGGTTTAAGTTCTGCTCAATAATGGTATCTTTGATGGTGGTGATTGCATCCTGGGAGCAGGCGTAAAGGGAATCGGTATGATAGACAACCCCTTCCATATCCACCACGGAATTTTCAACCTTGGCAATATCGACCACTGAACTGATATTGATCCCGCAATGGCAGACAAAAACACCTATCCGCACTTCATCGCCGTCCGGTTGTTCGTCCGGATATGTTTTGTGGACAATGCCCATACCCCGCTGTTTTTCAAGCATACCAGAGGCAATACCGGCAGCAGCCGAAGCTTGGGTGACTGATTCGGGAATATCCTTGGGACCCTGAAAGGCACCGGCAACAATCACTCCTTCCCGACTGGTTTGCAGAGGAGTAAAAGTATTTGAATGAGCAAAGTCATACCGGTTCAGTTCAATACCAGTGATTTTTGCCAGGGTCTGTGCATCTTTTGGAGATTCAAGCCCAACCGAAAGAACCACCATGTCAAACGGTTCAAACTCATGGAGACCTTCAAAGGTCGAATAGGTTAACTGCAACCTGTTATACCAGGGAGTTACACTGGCAACCTTGGCACGGATAAATTTAATCCCCATTGCTTCGGCCCGTTGCCTGGTCTTATCAAAATCCTTACCCTGGGTACGCATGTCCATGTAGAAGATGGTGATCTCCACTTCAGGGTCATGTTCCTTGGCTACTAAGGCTTCCTTGACGGCGTACATGCAGCAGACCGATGAGCAGTAGCCGTTATCACAACCAAGATCACGGGAACCAGCACATTGAAGAAAGGCAATCTTCTTAGGATGCCGGCCATCGTAAAAACACTTAACCTCACCCATAAACGGCCCGGAAGCATTGGTCATCCGTTCAAACTCAAAACTGGTGACAACATCTGGATGTTGTCCATATCCCAGTTTTGCAAGGGTTTCTTCTTTAATTTTGCCAAAACCAGGAGAAAGAATAACTGCCCCGATCTTTAAATCCCGCTCTTCAGGCTGCTGAGAAAAATCAATTGCTTGACTTTGGCATACCGGCACACATATCTGACAGGTTTCATGCTGAATATACATGCAAGTTGCCGGATCAATATAATAAGTTGCCGGAACCGCCTGGGCATAATCAATATGGATGGGTCTGGTCAGAGATAACCCCTCATTATAACTGTCTTCAAGGTGTTTGGGACAGTACTGGGTACATAAGCCGCAGGCAGTACATCTATCCGCATCTATATAACGGGGACGCATCTTTACCCGGGCCGTGAAATCACCTGGTTTTCCCGTCAATGCCAATAAATCGGTATTGGTCAACATCTCTATATTTGGAGACCGACCGGCCTCTACCAGCTTGGGTGCCAGTATTCAGATAGAGCAGTCATTGGTGGGGAATGTTTTATCAAGCTGGGCCATGACCCCGCCAACCACAGCTTCCTTTTCGATCAGATAAACATAATAGCCCAGTTCAGTCAGATCAAGAGATGCTTGGATCCCGGCAATACCGCCACCAACAACCATTACTGCTCCGGCTTTATGTTTTATTCCTGTTCCCATGACAATCTCCAGATTTTTCTTTTCGAGTTTTGGATTTTTTATCAGTAATGTCCGGTTAAAGACTTGCATGCTATTGAAACCTGAATTGAGCGATTTCCTAATTTGATCTGCACCAGGTAAGTGAGTGCAATGAAATTCCGATCTCTTGCACGCCAAGGCTTACAGGAAAACCGTTCAGCTCAGGTCATAATTGCTTATGCCCGCAGGGCTTTGCATTTGGCAATATAGTCTGGATGTAAAAGAAAGTCAAATAATGACTCAGTAATGTCTGCCACTATCCGGCATTAATACAGATTCATTAAGACATATGATTTGCAAGGATAATGTTTTTTGGAAAAAATATTGAGCGGAGAAGAGCTGCAAACAGAGCAGCTTCATTATCATGATCCTGAAAAAGATGTTGATCAGTCCTGCCCCGGTTGTCATTTTTGTAGCCGATAACGATGATATCTATTATCTTGATAGCCTCTGGGATTAGAAGCAAGAACTTGGTTGCGAAATGCCGAACCCTAAGTAAAAAAACTTGGAAGTACAATTCCAGAAAACGCATGGAAACTCATTCGGGAGACTGTGCAGCGGGGGCAGTTACCCGGAGGTAAAAAAATGTAACTATTCAGCGAAATGAACAAACTCCCATAATCTTAGGCTGTAACTATTCAGATGTGCTTCACGGAGTCTCGTCCCTCGCTTACCTATTCGTTCATTTTGAGCTTTGAAGCGTACTAATGTTACTCAAGAAGCTCAAAATGGGCGGAGAGGTAAGCGAGGAACGAGACTCCGTGGAGTGCAGCTGAATAGTTACAAAAAAAATGAGTGATTTGTTGCAAACAAAACAGGTCGTCGTGTAGTCGTGTAGAGTTGCGTGGGTGGGGATGGCCGAAGAGGGTCGGTAAACAAATCTGTCCTTTTACCCTTCTGTTTTAAACAACAAGACGGATCTGTTGCGATGTCCGAGATACAGGATCGAATAAAACTGAGACCTTCCTGGAAAAACAGGCTGGGAAAAGAGTTTGAGAAAGAGTATATGCAAAATCTCAGGCGATTTCTCGTGATGGAAAAACAGGCCGGAAAAGTAATCTATCCTGCTGGCGATGATATCTTTAACTGCATGAATCTGCTTGCCTTTGCAGATGTTAAAGTTGTGATAATCGGGCAGGATCCCTATCACCGTCCCGGACAGGCACATGGACTCTGTTTTTCTGTGAGACCGGGGATTAAACCTCCACCGTCACTTGTCAATATTTTTAAGGAAATCCATAATGATCTTGGCATTACAGTTAGTCGTCACGGCTACCTGAAAAGCTGGGCGGAACAAGGTGTACTGTTAATCAACAGCGTTCTTACCGTTGAAAGAGATAAAGCGGGTTCGCATCAGGGAAAAGGCTGGGAACATTTTACTGATGTTATCATAAAAACGCTCAGCCAGGAGCATACCGGACTGGTATTTCTTCTGTGGGGCAGTTACGCTCAGAAAAAAGGAAAGTTAATCGACAGGAAACATCACCTGGCATTGCAGTCGGTTCATCCCTCTCCTTTATCTGCTCATCGTGGTTTTTTTGGTAATCATCATTTTTCAAAAACAAACATCTATTTGGAACAGCAGGGTAAAACTGTGATTGACTGGTCGTTGCCGGAGTTGTAAGTGCGACAATAAGGGGATGGATTTATTTTGGCGTAGACCACAACCCTGTACAACCGTAAGCGTTCACCAAGGGTATAGATTTGCATTAGCACAGTGAAGCGGCGAGCGAGGAACGAGACTCCGAAATGGGTGAAGATGGAGTGCAGCTGAATAGTTACTTGTTTTTTATGACAGAAGTTAAGCAGTAAGGTACTAACAAAACAATTTCCATTTTCTGACTTCTGCCCTCTGTTTTCGGATAAATACCTTATTTCATCTCTCATAATATGGCATGTTTATGAATAAATTCCTTGATCAGATCAATATCTGCATCCATGATTTGACAACGGCTTTTCTTGTTTGCAAGCTCAGCTAACCCGGGGGGAAGCTCAATATCCCGACCAGTGGCTTTTTGCACCGCCTCACTGAACTTGCCAGGATGAGCCGTGGCAAGACAGACCATTGGCCGGTGGGAATCGGCAAGGTCCAGTCCTGCTCGAAAGCCAACTGCAGTGTGGGGATCAAGCAGATAACCGTGTTTCCGGTCAACCTCGCCAATGGTGGCAATGGTCTCTTCTTCACTGACTCGGCAGGCAACCAAGTCTTTACTGACCCTGCTCTTATATTGGGAAAGATCCAGTTTGCCTGTTTTGGTAAAGATGTCCATATCCTCTTTGACCCGGGCTGGATTTTCATCTCGCAGATAATAAAGGTATCTCTCAAAATTTGAAGCAACCTGAATATCCATGGATGGACTGTGGGTAGGTTGGACCTGCCCGGCTGTGGAATAGTCGCCGTTACTTACAAATCTGGCCAGGATATCATTTTCATTGGTGGCTAAAATCAGGCGATTGATACAACCTGGTGGCAGCAGCCGTTTGGCAATAAAACCGGCAAAGATATCTCCGAAATTACCGGTTGGGACGGAGAAATCCAGGGAATCATGACCCAATTTCCATAGTTTACAGTAACTGTATACATAATAAACCACCTGGGCAAGAACTCGGGCCCAGTTAATTGAATTGATTGAACCAAGACGATGTTTATCCTTGAAAGCAAGATCTGCAAATATCTCTTTAACAATGGCCTGGGCATCATCAAAGGTACCATCGATGGCAATATTAAAGACATTGTTAGCAATAACCGTGGTCATCTGTAGAGCTTGAATGGGACTGGTACGGCCATGGGGATGGAGGATGAAAATATTGATTCCTTTTTTGCCCCGCACCCCGTAAATGGCGGCACTGCCGGTATCGCCGGAAGTCGCACCGATAATGTTCATCTGGGCTTTGCTTTGTTTGAGGATATACTCAAATAAATTGCCAAGTAATTGCAGAGCCACATCTTTGAATGCCAGGGTGGGGCCATGGAATAGCTCCAGTACATATTGCCTTCCAACCTGCCTGAGCGGGGTTATCTGGGGGTGGGAAAAAGAGCTGTAAGACCTCTCAATCAACTCCTCAAAATCCCGGTCGGGAATATCATCAACAAAAAGGGAGAAAATTCGTAAGGCCAGAGCCTGGTAGGAAAGATTCCGCCAGGATTCAAGAGTTGGACTATCAACTGAGGGCAGGGTTTCCGGAAGAAGCAAACCACCATCACGGGCAAGCCCCATCATCACCGCATCCTGAAAACTAATGGGCTTGATTCCGCCCCGGGTACTGATATATTTCATTCTATGATTTCCTGATCTTTGGACATTATTTTACTGATTCACTGTTGCACCGGCATGGCTGATGGTTGCGGTGGAGACGGGTTTAAAACCCGTCTCTACGGTGGCGTATTAACACATACTTGAGTTTGGTGAATATGAGTTGTTTGCTTATTTTACGAAGTCTGTAATATGTACTTTGATCTCTGTCCCCTGTCACCTGTTTCCTGCCCCCTGATATCAACATTCAAGCAGGTTTTCTCCATTCATTTCCTCGGGGATATTCAGACCAAGAATAGAGAGCATGGTTGGGGCAATGTCTTTCAATGCTCCATTTTTTCTTAATTTACAGTTTGCGTACTGTTTTGAAACCAGAATCAGCGGTACCGGACTCAAGGTATGGGCAGTATATGGTTCTTCTGTGTATGGGTCGACCATGATTTCAGCATTACCATGATCGGCGGTGATTAACATTATCCCATCCCGTTGCTGGATAAAATCATAAATCTTTCCCAGACATTCATCTACAGTTTCAACCGCCTTGAGTGTAGCATCAAAAACACCGGTATGACCAACCATATCGCAATTTGCAAAGTTAAGAATGATTACTCCAAAAGGATTGTTTTCCTTTTCTGCCTGTTCCAGGGCGGCAAGAAGCCGTTCGCTTACCTCTTCAGCACTCATTTCTGGTTTTTTATCATAGGTGGCTACTTCCCGCGGGGAATCAATGAGAATCCGTTCTTCCCCTGGAAAAGGGGTCTCCAGGCCGCCATTGAAGAAATAAGTGACATGGGCATATTTTTCAGTTTCAGCAATGCGTAGCTGGCGGATACCTGTGCCGCTGATCTCTTCAGCAAGGATGCGGGTAAGAGATTCCGGCGGGAAAGCTACCGGAAAGGGAAAGTCAGCTTCATATTCGGTCATGGTTACGATACTTAGCCGGTTAGGGCGGTTACTGATATCAAAACCTGTAAAAGTTTCCGGTTCATCAATAAAGGCGTGGCATAGTTCTCTTACCCGGTCAGCTCTGAAATTAAAGAAAACAAGAGCGTCTCCATCGGTAATTAAACCAGGAGGATGGCCTGATGAGTCACCCTTTTCGTCCCGCAATACGGTGGGGGCAATAAATTCATCGGTTTCCTGCCGGTAATATGCCGCCTTGATTGCCTGAACAGGATCAGTAGCAGCAATACCTTCTCCAGCCACCATTGCCTGCCAGCATTTTTCCACCCGGTCCCAGCGATTATCCCTGTCCATCCCCCAATAACGACCGCTGATTGTTGCCACCTGCCCACAACCAATTTTTTTGATACCTGCCAGCAACTGTTTCATGTATTCCAGCCCGGATGAGGGCGGAGTATCCCTGCCATCCATAAAACAGTGAATATAAACTTTTTTCATACCTTTTGCCTTGGAAATCCGTAAAAGAGCAAAGAGATGATTGATATGGGAATGAACTCCCCCGTCCGAGAGAAGACCAAGAAGATGAAGGCTGTTTCCTTGAGTCTGCACCTTATCCATGAGTGCCCCAATAGCGGGATTATCAGCAAACTTACCAGACTTGACCGAGAGGTTGATTCGGGTGAAATCCTGATAAACAGTCCTCCCTGCTCCTATATTGAGGTGACCGACTTCAGAGTTTCCCATTTGTCCCTCAGGCAGCCCTACCAGCCCATTATGGGCAACAAGAGTGGTGGAGGGAAATTTTTTCATCCATTTGTCCATATACGGGGTCTCGGCCATGGAGATAGCGTTGGCAGGCCCCGGTTCAGCAACTCCCCAGCCATCGAGAATGGCAAGTAGTAGTGGCCGGTTTTTGCGGATGTTCATGATTCTGTCGTCTCCTGTTGGTTACAGCAAGTCGTGTACTGCAAATCTATACCCTTGGTGAACGGTTACGAACATTTATGGTTATCAGCAAATAACTCCTGGACAGGAATTTTTCTGGCATCATGCCATAGACCTTCAAGATCATAAAATTTCCGTTTATCCTTGTAAAATATATGGACAATCACATCGGAATAATCAAGCAGCACCCACTGTCCTTCTCTTAAACCTTCACTATGTTTGTTAGAAACTCTTTTTGAGTGCATTTCTCCTTCGATGGCCTCGGCCAATCCCTGGACATGGCGGCTGGAATGACCGCTCATGATGACAAAAAAATCAGTAAATGAGGCCAGGCCCCGTACATCAAGGACGACTATATCATCAGCCTTGGTATCATCACCAATTCCGGCACATATTGCCGCAAGCTCAATACCGCTTTTTTCTTTATGTTCTTTTTTAAATCTTCTCATAAATATTCCAATGTTAATCAATTCAGGTTCAAATCAGGGTGTTTTAGTTCCTTTTTTCTTCCTCGGCGGAAATTCAAAACTTAATTTGCCTTTTGTATCAAGTAAAAGATAGGCATCAAACGGTCTTTTTTTCTTGGATATAAAACCGTTAATCAGCTCGGTCTTACCCTGGTTCAATAATTGTTCAATATAGTCAGGATTAATTCTTTTGCCAAGAATCATCTTGGATATCCGCAGGCCATGGTCGCGGTCTCCAGTAAGTGCCGATTCCGACATGAAAGCCGCCGGTGTTTCATAAACTTTTGTCCCGTCAATCGGAGACTTGCCAAGGGCATTTTGTTTTCTGATCTCAGATAAATCAAGGTTATCAAGAGAATCCACAAAAATAAATTCGATTTTTGCATCAGTCAGTTTCAGGGAAGCGGAAAAAGGTTTACCTTTTTTGGAGAGAAAATCAGCAAAAGGTCCCAAGGTTTCGCCTTTAATCAGACGAACAGCCTCGGCGGGTTCCATAACTCTACCCCCTAACACTTTGCGGATAATTATTTTTTTATCTTCCGATTCGTAGGCTGTGGCAGTTTCAAAAAAAACCTGCCCGGCAACCGGTGAAAACTCTGCTTCTTTTCTCTCACCACTCTCTTCCTGCTTCATCTTTGCCACAATATCACTGGTCATGGCTCTGATTTCTGCCATGAACCGCTCCCTGGTCATTGCCCCTGTAAGAATTTGGTTAAGCTTGTACTCCCACTCACCGGTTAGTTCAGGAGAGGCGAGGACCTCGATCTGTTTATCTGTCAATAAAGATAAGAGTTCAAAAGCTTTGCCGGTGGGTACCAGTTCTCTTTGCTCACGACCGACATATTTTTCGCTGATCAGTTTTTCAATTATGGCGGCCCTAGTTGCCGGAGTCCCCAGCCCTCGTCCCTTCATGGCCTCTGCCAGCTCATCGTCATCAATCAACTTACCAGAATGCTCCATGGCTGAGAGCAGGGTTGCCTCGGTATAACGGGGCGGTGGTTTGGTCTGATGTTCTTCAAGCTCTATTTTTTTACAGGTTACAGGTTTTTCATCCGGTAATGGTTCAATGACCTTGTCCCGTGCATCAGCATTGCCTGCCTGGGTTCCATAGATTGCTTTCCAGCCCGCCTCTATAAGGATTTTTCCTTCGGTAAGGAATGTTTCACCTTCAACAATAGATAACCTTCTGGTGTTATGAAAGACTGCCGGCGGAAAAAAAACCGCTAAAAATCTCTGGACAATCATCTGATAAATTTTTTGTTCCGGCTCAGAAAGACTGGTGGGCAACTGGGAAGTAGGGATAATGGCGAAATGGTCAGTGATCTTTTTATTATTAAAAATTTTCTTTGTTTGTTTAAGATATTTTTTTGCCAAGGCCTCCCGGGCAAAAGTGCCGAATTGCCATTGTTGTTGACTGCCCATTACTTCTTTGACATTGGGCAGATAGTCTTCGGGAAGACAACGACTGTCAGTTCTTGGATAAGTCACCAGCTTATGCCGTTCATAGAGGGCCTGGGCAAAAGAGAGGGTGTTTTTGGCAGAAAAACCGAACCTGCTGTTCGCCTCTCTCTGCAGGAGGGTGAGATCGTATAGTGGTGGTGATGACTGGCTTGATTTTTTTGCTGTTTCGGTCACTTCAGCTATTTTGCCACTACATTTTAAGGCAATCGCCTCGGCCTGTTCTTTTTTCCATATTCGGTTTTGTCTGCCATGGGGCAACTCAGGGTTTTTTTTGAACTTAAGATCAATCCAGATCCCGATATAGTGGAGATTATCGCAGGTGAAGTTTGCATGGAGTTCAAAGTAATCGCTTGCTATAAAAGCCCTTCGTTCTGCTTCCCGCTTAACCAGCATGGACAGGGTAGGGGTCTGTACCCGTCCACAGGGTGTCTTGTTAAAACCTCCAAATCTGGAATTATAACAGGTAAGTGCCCGGGTGGCATTGATGCCGATCAGCCAGTCCGCCTCGGAACGGCATAAGGCCGTATCTTCAAGGGGGGTCATCTCGGCGTCATCCCGCAGATGAGCAAGTCCCTCACGAATAGCCCCGCTGGTCATTGACTGCAGCCATAATCTGCGTATAGACTTGCCCTGCACCGACTGGGTGGATGCCATTTTGAGGATATACTTAAAGATCAGTTCTCCCTCACGACCGGCATCACAACCATTGACAATCACCTCAACATCCCGTCTGCGGATAAGTTTTGAGAGGGCGTTGAACTGGGCTTTGGTTCTTGGCAGAACTGTCAGGGGAAATGGCTCTGGCAGGATAGGAAGATTATCAATGGACCATTTCTTGTAAACAGGATCAACTTCTTCCGGATAGGCGATGGAGACCAAGTGTCCTATGGCATAGGAAATAATATAGTCATCACCTTCATAGTGAGTTTTAGTTCTTTTGAATTTTCCCGGCAGCACCTTGGCTATATCTGCGGCAACGCTGGGTTTTTCGGTTATAATTAATGTCTTACCCATAAAAATATTCAACCTGTAAATTTTATCAGAAAACAGCAATAAGAAACCAGCCTACCATAAAACAGGAAATAACAAGTTTGGCAAGTGAACCGCCCATTAAACCTAAGAAAGAGCCAAATCCAGCCCGCATGGATTGGCGGAGCTGCTCTCCCATGAGCAGTTCGCCTAATATGGCTCCTGCCAGCGGACCAATCAGCAAGCCAATGGGACCAAGCACAAAAATAAGCAGGGAGCCAGCCACCGCCCCCCATATTGCTGCCTTGGAACCACCGTACATTTTAACTCCCAGGGCAGTGGCAATAAAATCAACAAGATAGCTCAATGCAACCAGGATGCTCTGACCAACAAAAAAATAAATTCCCATCCCTTCAAAACCAGCAATCAAGCCATAGATTATAAACCCGGATAAAATCATCACTGTTCCAGGAAGAATTGGCAATATGGTGCCGGCTATACCTATGGCAATAATCGGTGCTGCTAATAAAAATCCCCAGACCTCGGGATTGGCAATGGTAGCCTCATAAAAATTATATAACCATCCTGAAAGATTACTGAGCCATTCCATTAATAATTACCTCTTGTTTAGGTAGTATCGGTTTCGAAAATGAATCATGGTAAATATTCGGGTTGGTAAAAAAAATCTCATAATCAAGGGGCTGTAAATGTTTGGGTGGTGCCTTAGATTCGCTCATTCGGGCTGGTGAAGCGTACTTTTGCTACTCGAACCGGTCCGAATGGGCGAATATGAGGTGCTACCCGAATATTTACGAATCATATCACTAAAAAAAACGGCAGCCTGCCCACATAGGGGATAAGGCTGCCTGAAACATATCTGCGGGCAGAAAAAGATTGTAATTAATAATATAAAAAGTAATTATCCAGCGAGATGAACAAGCGCCCATAAACTTGGACTGTAACTTTCAGACATCGTAAACACCCTCTAAAAACGCCCTGTTTTTTGGACAATTTTCTTTACTTCTTTTCCTGCTCCCTGATAATCAAGTCCTTTTGATGTTAGATAATTATCAATTATCAATTATCAATTCTCAATTTAGACATCTGTAGTTGTTCCTGGAGATCAGCGATTTGTTTATTCTTATCAGTTAGTTTTCTGATGAGAGCTCGATTGTCTTCCCGGAGTTTCTGCAAAGCATCGTTTTGGTCGCTAATCTTCTCTAACAACACCTCTCTATTTATCTTGATTATGTCCAGAGAATTGCTTAACTTTTCGACAATATTATCTCTCTTTTTGACAATTTTTTCAAGACCGATAATCTGTGCCTTGAGCATTTTGATATCTTTTGTTGTTGCGGCTTCATAGTGCCTGTTAAGCTGTGCTTTTTCAATAGCTGCAATGTGTTTCTTTTTGTCTGCCGCAGCCTGAAGGATAGCTTCTTTATATTTTTTATGACGCTGAACCAGTAGCTGTTTTTTCTCAAGTAAAACTCTTTCCATTTCAGTCAACTGTTTTTGTAAACCAGCAGTATACACTTCTGAACTTTTCTTTAATTCAGCAAGCAGGGCATCCTTTTCGGCAAGCTCCTCTTCAAGCTTGCCTAACTGCTGTTCCTGAATCTGGACAACCTCCTGTAACTCAGTTGCTCTGACAGTAATAGTCTCAACCTTTTGAGGGTATAACTCCAAGGCAACAATTTTTTCTTTAGCATCATGTAGATTAGCACGGTATATTTTGTGGTACTGATTCCCCCAGGCACCCCATAAAAAACAGAGACCTAACAAGACAATCAAGACAATAATAATAATATTTTTCTTATCCATCAGTGAACATTGCCTCCCTTAAAGAAAATTTAATCCTATTTTTACAAAAAAAATCATCAGATATCAAGGTTCGGTACACATATCAGAAAACAGAGGACAGAAGCCAGAAATCATAAGTTAAAAGTTAGAAAATGAAAATTGTTTTGTTAGTACCTTACTCCTGAACTTCTGTCATAAAAAACAAAAAAATCCATTTCTTGAAAGCATTCCACGCCACCGTCATTCCGGACTTGATCCGGAATGACGGTGCTGGTAACTCACGAGTTTGTTTGGGTTGCGGGTCTTAGCC
>CAYRGM010000019.1:0-22106 GCA_964423765.1 uncultured Desulfobulbaceae bacterium | reverse complement strand
TTAAATATTGCCTCAAACGCCGCATAATCATCAAACTCTAAATCGACCCTGTTACTTAATTGTTCTATTAGACGGTTTTCTTTAAAAAATTGATATCGCAGCCCCGTACTGTTTAAATTTATCATAAACCTGTGAAGCACTTGATTGGGATTAAATTCTCGTGCAGCCAACACTTGCAAGCCGGCGACATCTCCAGACAAAGGAGGCATAATCACAATCTCTGCCTTATATATCTTTGGCAGGAAAAAAACCGTAACTACAGCCAATAACATACAGAAAACACATGTTCCTATTATTATTTTCTTTCCCTGCCAAACTAATCGACAGATATCGACCAGATTGATCTCATCATCCTGATAAGGTGGATATGCTATAAACACTGGCTGCCCGGCTCCAGGATTACTTTCACTTACATCTTTTTGATTTTCCAATTTAACCTCACAACATAGCTATTAAAAAAAAAGTCCAACAGTAAGTATTCCGGTTATGCAAAAAAATACCCGAACCACCCTAAGCACTCACCAAGGGTATAGCTCCTCTGGCGGATATTTATGCCACTTCCCGTTAACCAGTAATTCATGGGGCTTAAAAGCTGACTTGTAACGCATTGCCCTGATCACCTCGATATGGTAACCCAGATAAAGGTATTTTTTCTTGCGGTTACGACAGAAGTCAATGAGATTGAGAATACTGAAAATACCGGGACTACGAGTTGACAGGTCCGGGTCAAAATAGAAGTAAACCGCATTCAACCATTGACAGGAAGCGTCAACAATTGCAACCCCGATGAGACGGTCATCTATCCGATAACGAATCTCAAAACAATTGGTCATGGAAGTCATAAAAAATCCGCTGTAATAACTCTCAGAAGAAGCAGTACCGTACGGGAAACGAATACGAAGAAATTTATCAAGCAGGGCAAGATTTTCATCACTCATGGTAAGTGGTGCCACCCCGGTACGAATGTCCATGTTTTTTTTCCAGACCCTTCTTTGGATACGGTTAGCTCGAAAATGATCAGGACGGATACGAATAGGTACACAGCCTACACAATCAGGGCAGTGCATACTGTACATACAGTTACCGTTACGCCTGTAACCATGGGCCAGGAAATCCCCCATGGATTCATCGTCAACCGTGACAAACATAGCCTGATGAAACACCGCCTTTTGGTTCAGGCCATAAGGGCAATCTGTTGAAATATCAACAAAATATTTTTCAAATTCCTGGCTGATGGCCATTGGTCAGTTCTCTATATCGCATGATTCAAAACCTCCGGAATTTACAGGTCCCCCATAAACATACACTATGGAACAAACGGTTACATCAAAACCACTGTTATGTATGTAAAAACTTAGATTCAACATCCATTTTTTTATGAAATATACGAATTATAATTATTTTATTTTTAGTGTTTTGCCGGTAAAAAATAATATGGCTGCCTTGGGGGAACTTTCTATAACCTTCTTTAATGTAATCACATTGTTTACCAACAGATGGAGTTTCTGCTAATAAATGAAAAACATAATCAAATTGTTTAATATACAAAAAACGCTGGTCTCGTCCCCAGTGTTTTTCAGTAAAATTAGCAATCTTTCTCAGGTCTTCTTTTGCGGCCTTAGCTAATTCAAATGTCCTCATTTACTATTTTCGCTATCAAGCTCATCCATAAATGTGTCATAGTTATAATCTGCAATCCCACTTTGCTCCCCCTCATTGAGCAATTGCCTCAAGGTTTCAAGTCGTATTTCGGTATTTTCAAGCAAGAGAAGTGCTACTCTAATTACCTCGCTAGCAGAACCAAAACGGCCACTTTCAACTTGATCTGTTATAAAACCATCAAAGTGATCACCCAGCGTGATACTCGTATTTTTAGCCATACTTCACCTCTCTTATATATATACCCAGTTGTGATACGAAATACATAACAAGTCAATTAGATGAATATAAAAAACATACCGCTTATTTCAAGCGTTCTGCCCCCTGTCCCCTAACCCCTGTCCTCTACTCTATTAACATTCCTCCAGGCCGAGTGGAGATGTACAGGTGGTTTCGGGGTTATCACCATCTCATGTTCCGCTGCCAGACCAGGACGCAAACAACCGCCTGCCGCAATTTTTTCAAGAACAGGCAGCATCCGGAAATCATACCAGGCCAACAGTGGTTCGCCCCGGCTGTTACCGCCAAGGCTTGGCAATACTCCCCAGATACCAGCCTGTCTCTGCTGAAGCAGCCAGTCTATGGCCTCTCCCGACATATCGGGAAGATCACAGGCCGCAATCAGCCATGAGGCCTGGGGCTGCCAGGACATGGCCGCCAGCATTCCCGACAAAGGTCCAGCCAGACCAGGGATATCAGGAATGCGGGGCAGATGAACAAGAGATGGAGGAATATCTCCCCTGCCGGCCAGAACAAGATGAGTCACTTTCTTCTCTAAAACAGCCACGCTTTTTTCCAGCCAGGTCCGACCATTTTCCATGATTAGGTGCTTGACCTGCCCCATCCGTCTGGATTTGCCGCCAATAAGCAGACAACCATAGATCGGAAAATTCTTTATCCTCTTGTCAAGCCAGGTTAATATCCTTGTAAAAATACTATCCAGCGACCACTGCCCAGCAACAAGAGATATAATGATATCATCCACTTCCGCTGGCGAGTTTAGGTCATTTTTACCAAGCAGCCAGATCTTTTGTGCCACTGTTGACTTATGTCCTTCAACCAGCACCAGATCATGGTCACAGCAGAGACGGGATACGACATCCTGATAATCAAGCTGATGATACCTGTAAAACTGCTCATTGCCAAGCAGAACCACATCTGCACCAGCCCGATAAAAACGCTCACTGTCCTTACCGGGCTGATCAAGATTGACCTTCCTGGCTCCATGCTTGACCACAGCCACCCGCAACCCTCGCTTAATAAAGAGGGGAATCAGAGCCTCAATAAGAGTGGTTTTCCCGGAACCGCTATAACCGCAGATCCCAAGGACCGGCAGATTGGCAGAAAATAATGTACTCATCAAATTACCCTGAGCGTATTCCTGAATCCATGATCGTCCGCTGGTGTGTAGCTTTGCTGTATTTACCTGGTTGAATAGTTCAGCTATATCAGGCAGGTAAAGACAGTAAAGATGCTGTGCCAGCGGACGATCACGGATTCAGGGTATTAAGAGGAAAATCAGATATAATACCTTTGTCCTGAGCACGCCGAAAAAGTTCTTCCACCGCTTCAAGCCCTTCTCTACCAAGATGTTCAGAAAAATCATTGACATATAGATTTATATGTTTTTTGCAGACCTGTTCATCCATTTCCCCTGCATACCTGCTGATATATTTACCGGTTAAATCATAATTGGCACGGGCAAAGACAAGGCTTGCCCGGATAGCCCGATCAATTTCAAGCAAAACATCCATACCGAGAGAGGTACGGGCCGCAATTCCGCCCAAAGGTATGGGTAGAGCTGTCTCCCCTTCCCACCACGCTCCAAGGTCACAGAGACAATGAAGACCAGACTCATGGTAAGTAAACCGGGACTCATGAATAATCACTCCAGCGTCAACTTCACCATTGCTAACCGCTGCCATTATCCGGTCAAAACGCATAGTGATCAATTCTACCTGCCGGTCATCAAGATACAGCTCAAGAAGCAGAGCTGCGGTGGTGTAACGGCCTGGGATGGCAATTCTGGTTCCTTCCTTTATGCTAACCAACGGCTCCCGGCAGATCAAAAGAGGGCCGCATCCTCTACCCAAAGCGGCTCCGGCATTGAGAAGAGTATATTTATCAAGAACATGAGCAAGACCATGGAAGGAGAGTTTGCTAACTGCGAACCTTTCTTCCCTGGCCATGAGGTTCAACTCTTCCACATCGGTCAGCACCGGTTCAGCAAAGGAAAGGTGCTTGGTGTCAACAAGACCATGGACAAGGGCATAAAAGATAAAAGTATCATTGGGGCAGGTGGAAAAGGCCAGAGAAAGAGGCTGCCCAGTAGACTCCTTATCTTTGCGAATAAATGACGGTTGTACTCTGTATTCATTCATCATCTTTATTTATCACAATCTTTTTCTGATTTCCGTCTTTTGCCTTTTGGCTCCCGGGATTCTAAAAAAACCGCGGCCGCCTCACCGGCACGGCGACAGGCCTCTTTAAGCTGCCAGTTATCGGTATTTCTATCTTCAACAAAATTTGAGACACAACGCAATTCCAGACAGGGAAGATTAAAACCGGCACAGACCCTGGCCACAGCAGCCCCTTCCATGTTTTCACATAACCCCTCAAATTCCCGGACAAACATATTTCCCCGCTGCCTGCTCCCGGAAACAGAGTTTACGGTCACAAAAACTCCTTTTCTGTACTTTATATTATGACGGGATAAAGCTTTAGATGCCTGATTAAGAAGTTTTTTATCCAAAGAAAAACGATCATGCACCCCAAGCTCAGGAGCAGTTAACCTTTCTATGTTTCCGGGAAAACATATACCAAGATCACCGATTATCTCCTCCTCAGCCAGGCATATATCCAACATTTCTGCCCCGCTACCATCCGGGTATAAATATGCTCCAGCCACCCCGAAATTTATAATCCCCTCCAGAGCGTCCGTCCCACGGGCAAGACGACGGGTCAGGGAAAAAGTTGTTTCCACCAGTCCCAGACCGGTAATTAACAACTCATGACCGGCATTACCACCAGCCTTCCTGAAAGGACGCATCTCCATTTCTGTTGCAGTTACCATTAAAAACATAAATCAAACATAGCATACCATAACCGGCCTTGGCAACATCCTCTTGAATTTTGCAATCGTTTTACCAATGCCTTCGTAATTGTTTTTCATACCAACTGACTTGACAGGCCATGAAACAATTGATAATTATCATGACCCCCATAAAAGGTATAAACACAAATACACCCGCATCCAGAGTTTAATACCTTATATTCCAGCCTGTATATCTATCTGAACTAATACATTAAATTAAACCAAAACAAGACAAGACAAAATGAATGATGACTTTAATCTCTCCTCCTACGACTTTGAGCTTCCCGAAGAGTATATTGCCCAGCATCCACCGGAACAGCGGGGACAATCCCGACTGCTTGTCATGGAACCTGGCAAGCCGGTAGTCCACACCCGTTTTCCTGCCATCCTTGACCTCCTCAAACCCGGCGATCTCCTGGTTCGTAATGATACAAAGGTGTTTCCGGCAAGATTAATTGGCAATAAAAAAACCGGCGGCAAAGTTGAGATCCTTTTTCTGGAATATCCCGGAGCAAAACAAAAAAAATCTGAATCAAACGACTGGACAACTGTAAACTGTACAGTTCTTCTTAAAAGCTCCAAACGACCAAAGCCGGGAACTCTTCTCCAGTTCAGTCCCGACCTGGAAGCAATTGTCAAAGAACTCCTGCCGGAAGGCAAGGTGGAGATTGAACTCAGATACAAGACGGATAATGATAAAGACCTTGATGATCTCCTCGAAAAAAATGGCCAGATCCCCCTGCCCCCCTATATACACCGCCCGGAAGGAACAACTCCGGAAGATACCATCCGTTATCAGACCTGTTATGCCCGGGATACCGGCTCGGTTGCTGCCCCCACCGCCGGACTTCACTTCACACCCGAGTTAGATGATGCCATCCGCAATAAAGGTGTGGATTGCTGCCATCTGACCCTGCATGTAGGTTATGGTACCTTTGCTCCAGTACGGGTTGATAATATCAAAGAGCATCATATCCATGAGGAATCGGTTGAAATAACGCCGGAAACTGCGGCCCGGATAAATGCCGCCAAAACAGCTGGAGGCAGGATATGGGCAGTGGGTACAACCACAGTGCGAACTCTTGAGTTTGCCGGAGATGATTCAGGCAAACTCAAAGCAGTCAAGGGACCATGTGATCTTTTTATCTATCCGGGGCACCGTTTCAGAATAGTTGATAACCTGATCACCAACTTTCATCTGCCCCGCTCATCCCTGCTTTTTCTCGTCTCGGCTATGATTGGCCGAAAACCTCTCTTAAATGCCTACCAGGAAGCCATCAAACGGGGATACCGTTTTTTCAGTTATGGGGATGCCATGGTTTGTCAGGTGTCAGGTGTCAGGGGACAGGGGCCAGGTGAGTGAAACCTGAAACTATGAGGTTAAAAATTAATTTGGCAAAGCAATAAAATATGGTAAAATTCTATAAAATATACGGTTGCATTGCAAAAAAAATCTAAATTGACATCAGGGAATAAAAAGGTTATACTCTAGACAGGCTAGACAGCATAATAACTTTTAAGGGTGTCGTTATGGATGAAAACCATTGGCAACTTCAAGACGCAAAGAATAAATTCAGCAATTTAGTTAAAAAAGCACAATATAAAGGTCCCCAGGTTGTGACTAAGCATGGCAAAGATACGGTCGTGGTGCTTTCAATTGATGAATATAAGCAATTAATAAAACCCAAAAAAAACTTGGTAAAATTTTTTCAAAGCTCTCCTCTTGCAAACATAGAGCTAAATTTAGATAGAAATAAAGATATCCCAAGGGATATCAAGCTATGAAATACCTATTAGACACCTGTGTTCTTTCTGAATTAATTAAAAAAGATCCCAGTACGAAAGTTGTCAAATGGGTTGCACAAAATAATGAGGTTAATCTGTTTCTCAGTGTTTTTACTATCGGTGAAATTCATAAGGGTATTGAAAAGTTACCAGAGAGCAGAAAGAAAAAAAAATTACATCAATGGGTAAGTAACGACCTTAAAGAAAGATTTAAGAGCCGAATAATCGATTTTGATCTTAAAACAGCAACTGTTTGGGGAAGAATTCAAGCCCGTTCAGAATTATTGGGCAAAGGTATGCCGGCAATAGATGGTCTCATTGTAGCCACGGGAATCTCATACGACCTTACTGTGGTAACAAAAAATACACAAGATATGGAAATTAGCGGTGTCAGTTTGCTCAACCCTTGGAAATAATCTCAATTAAATATAGTGGTGAAACAAAATCGGCAACGCTGGTCATCGAGAATGAACATCTTCTTTTGAGACTAACCGGAAAACTTAGTCGATATCAAGTTTATTGGCCATCCCAATAGAGGGTACGGATTAACTTTATCGTTATTCCGTTCAACAAAACCCCAGTCCCAAACAAAAATAACATCTAATAATTCCATGTCTAACCAGATACCAGTCCCTGAAAATTCTCTCCGCCTCCTGACAGCCTGTCTCATTGGGGCTGTATTTTTTCTGAGTGCGGATATTCTTTTAGCCGCAACCATAACCACAAGCTATGTCTTCTGGCCCTCTATTCTCCTCAGCCTCGGCGGCGGTCTGGCTTTTTTCCTTTATGGTCTGGACAAGATGAGCAGAGGAATTAAAAAAGCAGCCGGTAGCCGGATTCGCTCCATCCTCGCCAGAATGACCAAAAATAATTTCATAGCTATGGTGGTCGGGGCAATAGTCACCATGATTATTCAGTCTTCAAGTGCGACCACGGTCATGATGGTCAGTTTTGTTCAGGCAGGGTTGATGCCATTTACCAGAGCTCTTGGAATTATTCTCGGAGCCAATATCGGCACCACCGTAACTGCTCAGCTTGTCGCCTTCAAGATAACCGATTTTGCCTTAATCATGGTTCTGGTCGGAGTGGTTATGAAAATGATTGTTAAAGATGAAAAGCTGAGCAATATCGGTAATATCCTCCTCGGTTTTGGGATGCTCTTTTTCGGGATGAAGTTGATGGGTGATGCCATGGATCCACTTCGCACCTATGCACCCTTCATAGAGGCCATGAAGGAACTGCGAAATCCCTTCGCCGGCATAGCAGCAGGTGCACTGTTCACCGCTCTGGTACAGAGCAGCAGTGCCACCACCGGGATTGTCATTGTCCTTGCCCAGCAGGACCTTATCTCCATAGAAGCAGGCATCCCCATTATCATCGGAGCCAATATCGGGACCTGCGTTACTGCCATCCTCGCCGGCATAGGGGCATCAAGGGACGCCAAACGGGTGGCAATAGGACATGTCCTGTTTAATGTCGGCGGAGCATTGCTGTTTGTCTTCTGGATCCCTCAGTTTGCCGAGCTGATCACAATAATCTCCGAAAAATTTGCTTTTGACACAGCCCGACAAATTGCCAATGCCCACACAATTTTTAATATAACCGTTGGCCTGGTGTTTCTGCCCTTTATCTCTCTTTTTGCCTGGCTCATCATCCGCATCCTTCCTGATGCTCCTTTAGATAACGACCTCACTCCAAAAATTCGTTATCTTGACGAGAAAATCATAGATACCCCAGCCTTGGCACTTCAGATTGCCCGCTCTGAAATAAGATGTATGCTCAGGCTCATCCTCACCATGCACAGGGCAGCCATCATTCCATTTGTAAACAAAAAACCTCTGCAAGATAAAAAGTACCCCGGTCTTTCCCTGTTGGAAGGGATTGCAATGAGAGAAGAAAAAGTTAATTTTCTCGAAGACAAGATTAGAGAGTACCTGCTCAAAATAGGCATAAATGAGCTGGCCTCCGGTCAGGAGAAGGAACTGAACGGTCTTCTCTCTTTGCTTAACTATATCGAGTTGATGGGAGACATAATTACCCGGCAGATAGTTCCTTTATCAATTAAGAAAAAAGAGTTAGGTCATGATTTTGGACCGGAAGGCAAAGAAGAACTCCTTGCCTATCATAACAAAATAGCGAAACAGCTTAAACGACTCCAAGATGCCATGGTAAATATGGATAAAGACCTGGCACAGAACATAAAAAAGAGAAAGAAACGCTATAAACTTCTTGAAGAGGAATTGCGCATTCAACATATACAACGGCTGAGACATGGCGAAGAAAGCGTACTAACTACCCATACCATTCACATTGAGCTGATGTACACCCAACGACAGATGAACCATTTCTGCGTAGAAATAGCCATTATTATCCTGGACAATTAACAATGGATATAACTGTTCAGATGTGCTTCACGGAGTCTCGTTCCTCGCTTACCTATTCGTCCATTTTGAGCTTTGCAGCGTACTAATGATACTCAAGAAGCTCAGGTAAGCGAGAAACGAGACTCCGAAATGGATGAAGATGGAGTGCAGCTGAATAGTTACCGAGTTTTTTTGTAAATTGTTCAAAGATTCAATCTGTAAAAAAATATTGACTTAATGCCTCACCAAACTAATTAAGCCTGCGGATATCGGTTTTATCAATGGTAATATACAAGGTTAATACTGTTTCATTAAAGGAACGCTCCGTAATAACCATCATACATGTTTTACCGGGCTTGACAAAAGCGAGCATAATATCATCTGAGATGACCTCACCAACCAATCTCCACTGATTATTACGCATGGATCTAGTCATGAATTCTTTCAGAGAAATCGCATCAACATTACCGGTGTATACCCATATCCCGCCCCGATATGATTCTGTTTTAATGGACATGGATTCATCCCGCTGCCATTCCAAGTAAACCGGCACAACAATATCCTGGAAATCAGCAACAAAACCGGATACCGGCGGTAACGAAGAGGGGTCAAACTCAGACTCCATTCCGCTATCAACCAGAGGAGCAACACAGCCTGTGAATAACAATAGAGAAACAAGAGTTAACAAAACAATCAATGCATTCATCAAAAAACGAACTCTCTTCATTTACTTTCTCCTTTACAAAAAATTTAAAAATACTTAAGTAACCGGCATTGCTGAACCAGATTAACCAGTTTTCACTTAAGGCTACCTTGAAAAATTGCCTTTTCGCCCAAACTCTTTGTTGCAAGAAAAATCTTATCCTCGGAATATTAACTATATGCCTGCGGTAAGATTTTTCTTGCGCCTCGATTTTGAACGAAAATTCTAATTTTTCAAGGCACCCTTCAGCGGGGACAGTCCCGACAATTTGAACCCAAACCCCTGTGGACAGAAAATATACCGGTGAACAGGATTCTTTACCACATAAACTTTGATTTTCCGATACAAGAACATTATATATTGTAGAAAAACATCATATCTCTGTCAACAGAGTTTATCAAACGACAACTCACTCTTAAGGCTACCTTGAAATCAAAAACAACATGATACCACAAAGACATCCTGATTTTCAACTTATTGACACCCATTGCCACCTTGACATGGAGTCTTTTACAGATGACATTGACTTAGTCATTAAAAATGGCTTGCAGGTCGGGGTAAAAAGAATCATCACCATAGGAATTGACCTGAACAGCTCACGAAAAGCTGTTCAACTTGCCAACCAATATCCATCTGTTTTTGCCACAGTGGGGGTACATCCCCATGGTGCTGACAAAGTAATTGATCAAGACTTTATCACTATAGGCGAATTAGCTGGTCATGAAAAAGTAATTGGATATGGCGAGATAGGTCTTGATTATGCCCGAATGTATGCGGCAAAGGAGAAGCAAAAAGAGATATTCAACCGTCAATTGATTATGGCAAAAAAACTCAACCTGCCGGTTATCATCCACGACCGGGATGCCCATGCCGATACCCTGCACGCCCTGAATACCCTCGCACCTTTTCCGGCAGGAGGTGTCATGCACTGTTTTTCCGGCAACCTGGATTTTGCCAGCCAGATCATAGAACTTGGGTTTTTTATTTCCATACCGGGTATAGTTACCTTTAAAAATGCCCCATCACTCCATGAAGTCGCCCGTCAAATTCCATCAGACAATCTGCTCCTTGAAACCGATGCCCCCTTTCTTGCTCCTGTCCCTTACCGGGGAAAACGAAATGAACCAGCACATATTATCCATACCGCGGCAAGGGTTGCTGAACTAAGAGGTATTTCCATTAAAGAACTTGCCGAAATTACCTGGAGAAACGCTGAAAAACTTTTCGGTATTTCTATCAAATAATGTCTGTAAAAAAAATAACCTGGCTGGAGCAAGTTAACCGAGGCATATGCCTATGATCTATGAAAACCTGAAAAAAATCCGCAAACAAATAGAGCAGGCGACAGAGCGAAGTGGTCGGAATCCGAATTCTGTGCAACTGATCGCCATATCCAAAAGACAAAATATTGAAACAATCAAAGAGGCCATATCCTGTGGTCAGGTAATCTTTGGAGAAAATTATCTCCAGGAGGCAAAGCAAAAAAAAGAACATCTCCCGCAAGATATCTGTTACCATTTCACAGGACATCTGCAGACAAATAAAGCTCGACTTGCCGCAGAAATTTTTGATGTAATTGAGACCATTGACAGAGTCAAAATTGCCAGGGCTGTTGACCGGCATTGTTCAAATATTGGCCGGAAAATTTTAGCTCTTGTCCAGGTAAATATCGGCAGAGAAAGGCAAAAACACGGGGTTCTTCCCGAGGATACAGAAAATCTTCTTTATGAGATAAAGCAAGAGACCGACCTGGATATTATTGGCCTAATGGCCATGGTTCCCCAGACAGGTGAACCGGAGTTAGGCAGGCCATACTTCATGGCCATGAAACAGCTGCTCAACACCCTGAGCGATAAAAAATTATTTGATTCCCGCCACAAGATTGAATTATCCATGGGAATGTCGGCAGATTTTGAAATCGCCATTGAGGAAGGGGCAACCATGATCAGAGTTGGTACAGCTCTTTTTGGGACGAGAGAATAAGAGCATAACTCAATGCCTTGCATTACAAAAAATAATTCCATCCAGATAGCAACTGTTATGACAACTGCTTGCACAGAACACTCAGATATGAAAAACTTGATTTCCCGATACGAAAAGATCAAAAAGCTCCGTAACTATTCAGCGAGATGAACAAACGCCCATAAACTTGGACAGTAACTGTTCAGATGTGCTTCACGGAGTCTCGTTCCTCGCTTACCTGAGCTTCGCAGCGTACTAATGCTACTCAAGAAGCTCAGGTAAGCGAGCTTGCGAGACTCCGTGGAGTGCAGCTGAATAGTTACGAAAAACTGAGAGTCTATAACGCTTACAAAAAACTATCCCCGCCGCGAAGAAGATGCCCGTTTTGCTGCTTTAAGAGGATTAATACGAATTTCAACCACATTTATCTCAGGCTTGGCATGGGTGGCAAAATTACAAATCCCCAACCTCCATCTTGATTCAGGCTTTATATATGATGTACAATATATTGTCTCCTTTTCGATAACCACTCTCTCACATCCTTCACACTTCTCAACAATGGGCTGAAACTGTCCACCACTGTAATTCATTTCACCATTATTTTCCATAGCCGCTCCTCTTGAGAAAAAAAATAAAAAAAACTTGAATCAGATATTTTTTTTTAATACAATCAATATTAGTATAGTTATCAGTCTGACTTGAACCTAAATTGAGTGATTTTATAACTTGATCTGCATCATAAAATCACTCAATTCAGGTTTAAAAAAAGTAATCTTCTATCATAAAAATCGTTACCTGTCAACTAATTATCAAACGGTCTCTCAATGCAATTATTTAGGGCTACATGAATAAGCTCAATATCTACTGTTTCAGCACTTATTCAGGTAGAACAGAACAACAGATGACCTTGAACACTCACCCTATTTTCAATAAAATCATGGAGCCAAGTTAATGCCGGTTTATGTATGGAAAGGAACAAACAGTTACGGAGAAAAACGCAAGGGCGAGATTGAAACAGTTGACGAATCCGCAGTACGCAGCCAATTGAAACGCCTAAGGATATCAAATTTTAAAATAAAAGAAAAACCAAAAGATCTCCTTGAAAACATTGCTATCTTCAAACCCAAGGTAACCGGCAAGGACATTGTTATCTTCACCCGGCAACTATCGACCATGATTGATGCTGGTCTCCCCTTGGTACAATGCCTCCAGATCCTCGCAAAACAGCAGGACAACCCTACCTTCAAGCAGACCCTCATTGACATACAACAGGATGTGGAGACAGGCAACACTTTTGCTGATGCCATGCGCAAACATCCAAAGATCTTTGACAATCTGTATACAAACATGATCGAGGCAGGTGAACTTGGTGGTATCCTTGATACAATCCTTTCCCGGCTGGCTAATTTTAAAGAAAAGTCCATGGCTCTGCAAAGGAAAATCAAAGGTGCCATGACATACCCTACTATCTGCCTCGGTATATCAATAATCATTCTTGTCGTGATTCTTGTTTTTGTTGTTCCGGTTTTTGAACAGATGTTTGCTGAGTTTGGTGCTGCCTTACCACTGCCCACACAAATTGTTGTCGCTCTGAGTGATTTTTTCAAAAACAATCTCATATTTCTGTTTATTGCTTTTTTCTTTATTTCCTTGATTATAAAGAAAATATATAATACAGAGAAGGGCAGATTAAAGATAGATGCCCTTTCACTCAAAACACCAGTCATCGGGGTCTTGTTAAGAAGGGTTGCGGTTGCTAAATTTACCCGGACCTTAAGCACCATGCTCCAGAGTGGCGTTCCCATTCTCGATGCCCTCCAGGTAGTTGCCAAAACCGCCGGCAATAAAGTGATCGAATTAGCCGTATACAGGGTTTCAGATGCCATAGCAGAAGGTCGTCCCATCGCTGAACCTCTTGAGGAAACAGGGGTATTCCCCAACATGGTTGTCCAGATGATCAATGTCGGCGAATCGGTTGGTGAGCTTGATACAATGCTGGAAAAAATTGCTGATTTTTATGATGAAGAAGTTGACCAGGCTGTTGAAAACCTGACCGCCATGATAGAGCCGTTTATGATGGTTTTCTTAGGCGGCATGATCGGCGGTCTTGTGATTGCCATGTATCTGCCGATTTTCAAAATGGCGGCTGTGGTTGGTTAAGCGGACGAGCGACATGATGAACCCAGTACCGCTTCGCTGCCACCACTTCGCTGCTAATGCAAATGATACCATTAAATGAACGCTTACATTTTTTCCAGACTCAAAATCAAATGAACGGAGAAATATAATGGGAGAAGTAATCGACATCATTGGGCGTGAGATTCTTGATTCCCGAGGTAATCCCACTGTTGAAGCAGAGGTTTTTCTTGAAACAGGGTATTCAGGCAGAGCTGCCGTCCCGTCAGGAGCATCAACCGGACAACGGGAAGCTTTAGAGCTTAAAGATACCCATAAAAAAAGGTATCATGGTAAAGGTGTCCTGCAGGCTGTAAAAAATATCAATGAAATAATCGCCCCGGCTCTACTTGGTTTTGAATCATCAGATCAAGTATTACTGGATATGTTGATGCTCGAAGTAGATGGTACGGAGAACAAGAAAAAACTTGGTGCCAATGCAATACTTGCGGTTTCCATGGCGATTGCCAAGGCATCTGCCAAGGAAATGGAGCTTCCCCTATACAGATATATCGGCGGAGTAAATGCTAAGACTCTGCCGGTGCCAATGATGAATATCATCAACGGTGGTGCCCATGCCGATAACAATGTTGATATTCAGGAATTTATGATTATTCCAGCCGGAGCATCATCTTTTGCTGAAGCTCTGCAGATGGGTACGGAAATATTTCACACCTTAAAGGGAGTCCTGAAGGACAAGGGACAGCACACTGCTGTTGGTGATGAAGGAGGTTTTGCTCCTGATCTAAACTCCAACGAAGAGGCCATGGAGTCGATTCTTGAGGCAATAACCAAAGCCGGCTATAAACCCGGTCAGGAAGTTTTCATCGCCATAGATGCAGCGGCAAGCGAATTTTACTCGGCCAAAGAAGATATATATATCCTCAAGGCCGAAGAAAAATCCCATAAATCAGCCGAAGAGCTTATTGATTTTTACAATGACTGGGTTAAAAAATATCCGCTTATATCCATAGAAGACGGACTTGATGAAGCTGACTGGAAAGGATGGAAAAAATTAACAAAGAAATTAGCCAAGAAAATTCAATTAGTTGGTGATGATATCTTTGTGACCAATACATCTATCCTGCAGGAAGGTATAAAAAAAGCAGTGGCAAATTCCATCCTGATAAAACTGAACCAGATAGGAACCCTCACTGAGACCATAGATGCAGTAGAAATGGCACATCGGGCTGGCTACAGTGCTGTCATCTCCCACCGTTCCGGAGAAACCGGGGATACAACCATCGCAGATCTCTCCGTTGCCCTGAACACCGGCCAGATTAAAACCGGTGCACCTTCAAGGAGTGATCGGGTGGAAAAATACAATCAGCTCCTGAGGATTGAAGAAAATCTCGGCCGAGCAGCCCGATATGCCGGCAAAGAAAGCTTTCCCTTCCTTAAATAATTCCCATTGACAGGGACATTCATTAAAGTATATCTTATAAAGAATCAAAAAAGATGATATTTATGTAACTATTCAGCTGCACTCCATCTTCGCCCATTTCGGAGTCTCGTTCCTCGTTTACCTGAGCTTCTTGAGTAGCATTAGTACGCTGCAAAAGCTCAGGTAAGCGAGGAACGGGACTCCGTGAAGCACATCTGAATAGTTATAGCCTAAGATTATGGGAGTTTGTTCAGCTCGCTGAATAGTTGCCTATTTATTGTAATAATCAAAATGGAGCTTCTGATATGACCCTGACAAAAGCCAAGTTAGTTCGACAGGTATATAAATCACATCCTGATCTGAGTAAAACCCGGGCAACCGATGCTGTAGAAACCTTTATTGACTTGGTCAAGGACTCTCTTATAAAGGGTGAGGATCTCCTTCTGAGCGGATTTGGCAAATTTAATGTCAAAGATAAAAGAGCCCGTCGGGGACGGAATCCACAAACAGGAGATGAATTGCTCCTTGATGCCAGGAGGGTGGTGACTTTCAAACCTTCAGGAATACTACGCAATAAAGTGAACGGCAAATAATCTGACACTAAATAACTTGTAAACCAGTTGCACTGGTTTACAAGTTATTGAGTGCCTGACCAGCTTCAAGCATGCACAATGATATTTTCCACACCCTGTTAGCCCCTTTGATTGTTGATTTTGATGATCATAGATATACACTCCGCCCATCTTCAGATACAGAAATCCACAGTTCGCTTTATAATTCAATTAAAAAATTTGGTATTCTCCAGCCGCCCTTACTGAAACAAACTAAAAATAGTTACATCATCATTTCAGGAAGAAAAAGGCTCGAAACAGCCAAACTTCTTCAACTATCTGAAATTCCATGCTCCATCTTGCCTGCGGACATCCCCTTGAAAAATACAGGCGAGTATCTCCTTGCCCATGCAAGGACAGGGGCAGAACTAAGCGTGATTGAACGAGCTGTCTTTTTTACAAAAGTTGTTAAAGAATTTACGCTAACAGAAAAGATACCCCTTCTCTCCCTGCTCGGTCTCAAACCTCAAGCTTACCTGATAACAGAGATGAGCAAATACCTGACACTTGAAGAGATGACCATAAACGGTCTCCATGAAGGATGGATTCATCCACGAACCGGGCTTAAATTACTCCATCTTCAAAACAAATCTGACCAAAAAACAGTAACTCAGCTTTTAAAAAATTTCCAGTTTGGCGGTTCAAAACAACAAAAACTTATAGACAATGCCATTGAATTGGTAAAACGAACCGGACAGTCGCTTGAAACCATTATCAAAGAATGGCGAACTGATTGTAAAGATAAAAATAATAAACCTCAGCAGGGGGCAGCCCTTCTCCACCTGCTCGAAAGAAAATCCCACCTGCGATTAGCTGCGGCACAGGAACAATTCCAAAAATTCCAGCAAAATCTGAAATTACCGGAAAATGTCAAACTAAACCATAGCAAATCATTTGAAGATAACACCGTCAGTCTTTCCATATCCTTTGCCGATCAGGAGATGCTGTTTAAAAATTGGCAGGATATTGAAAAGGTGCTCACCAGAGTAAACACCGGAGATTAAAGTATACGATTAATGTAATCGTTTATTAAAGGTCTAAATTTGCAGTAAAAAAACCGTGAATCAGAATATCATCACCGATCTTCTGCACAGACATCCTTTTGATTTTTTTTTGTAAATGACCGGAAGAATATGCCGGCGTGGAAGAGATAAGCGGGGTACCCCGGCTGCCAATAAAAAACGGAGCCTGGAAAAGATATAGCTCATCAACGAGTTCATGAACCAGGAAAGAACCGTGTATACCGGAACCACCTTCAACCAGCAGGGAAGTGATATTATTATCCCCAAGAATTTTCAAAATGGTATGAAGATTTAAGTGTCCGTCCTTTCCACAATCAACCCTGTGAATAACCGCACCTTGCTCCAGAAGTTGTTCTTCCCTGTCTTGTCCGGCTTCTTCACTGCAAAAAATCCAGGTCGAGGCCTCTGAGCTCTGGGATAACATCCTGGCCTTGGCAGAGAAACGCAATTCACTGTCTAATACCAATCGCAACGGATCTCTTGTACAGATTCCAATCCCTTCTCCTCCGATGACAGGAGCAAAAACAGGACTCTTTAATGCACCAGTTGCCATGGTCAACTGTTCCTGCCAGGATATAGTGCCAACCTCTTCCCCCGCTGTATCCATGTAGCCTGAATCTGAAGATTCTACGGCTGGCAGCCTGGTGGTCAGGGAAGGGTTATCAACAAGAGCCGTCTCAATACCTACAAGAATAGCATCAACATTATTGCGCAGAGAATGCACCATCCAGGCTGATTTTTTGCCAGTGATGACCCCGCCCTTCCCTACCTGGTAACTAATCCGCCCATCCAGACTTATCCCCGCCTTCATAACAACCCACGGCAAACCGGTGTTCATTTTTTTAAGAAAAGGCAGGTTAACCAGCCTGCATTCTTCTGCACACACACCGGTCACGGTTTTGATATTATGGGAGATGAGATATCCTGTTCCCCCACAGGCCAGGGGATTAGGGTCAGTCATACCAATAACAACCCGGGAAATCCCGGCTCTTACCAAGGCATGACTGCAGGGAGGTGTTCTGCCGATATAATTACATGGTTCAAGGGTGACATACATGACACTGCCCCTGGCCCTTGATCCGGCATCAGCAAGGGCATGAATTTCAGCATGAGCAGTACCCACTTTTTTATGGTAACCGCGACCAACAATCTGAGAATCTTTAACAATAACCGCACCAACACAAGGGTTGGGTGCAGTCCGCCCCAGCCCCTTAACCGCCTCTTGAAGGGCAAGGTGCATAAAATAGCTGTCCCTGTCTTGTTCAGTCACCAGGAAAAATCCCTATAATTATGGTTCACTAAAAAATAACATTCACCAGTTTGTCGCCGACAGCTTATTTTACCCGGAATCTTTCTCACCAATAAAATTTTTAAGTTCATCCATAAACTCATTTACATCCTTAAACTGCCTGTACACAGAGGCAAACCTGACATAAGCTACCTCATCAAGTGCAGGCAGAGCATCCATAATCCATTCCCCAATCTGAGATGTTGATACTTCCTTACCGCCAACATCCTGTAGCTTCCCTTCAATATCATCGACAAAGGTCTCTATATCTGCCATACTGACCGGTAATTTTTCACAGGCTTTTTCCAGACCATCGGTGATTTTACCACGATCCCAGGACTCCCGACGACCATCTTTTTTGACCAGCATCGGCAACATCAGCTCTATCCGCTCGTAAGTGGTGAATCTCTGTCCACATTCACCACAGGCCCGCCGCCGCCTGGTAATGGTTTTATCTTTATTCAACCTGGAATCAATAACCCGATTATCAAGATGATCACAATATGGACATTTCATAGATCACCATTTCCGATACACGCAACAAACTATTCTGTCATCTGTCATCTGTCAAGTAAACCGGAAATCTTGCACACAAGCCCCTTATCTCTTCCCTGACCTCTGCCAGCAGAGAAGACTCGCGGCTGGTGATAACCCGATCTATCCAGTTTGCAATCATAACCATTTCCTTCTCCCTCAAGCCCCTGGTAGTTACAGATGGAGTACCAATTCTTATTCCACCTGTAACAAACCTTGATTGCTTATCAAAGGGAACCGCATTTTTATTAACCGTCAGCCCTGCTTCACCAAGAATATGCTCAGCTTCTTTACCGGTAATATCCTTATTGGTCAGATCAATCAACATCAGATGATTATCAGTTCCACCAGAAACAACCCTGAAGCCAAAGCTGCCCAGCTCGCCGGCCAGTACCCTTGAGTTTTTTACCACCTGTTGCTGATAGTCAATAAACTTATCAGTCGCAGCCTCTTTGAAGGCAACCGCCTTGGCAGCGATCACATGGATAAGAGGTCCGCCCTGAATACCGGGAAAGATATTTGAATCAAGTGATTTGCCATATTTTCCTTTGGCAAGAATCAGACCGCCCCGCGGCCCCCGCAGGGTCTTATGGGTCGTAGTCGTAACAAAATCTGCCCATGGTACAGGAGATGGATGAACACCAGCAGCCACCAGACCAGAGATATGAGCAATATCCACCATTAACAGAGCTCCAGTCTGATCAGCAACCCGCCGAAATCCTTCAAAATCAATAGTCCGGGAATAAGCACTGGCACCGGCAACAATCAGCCGCGGCCTATTTTCAAAGGCTATCCGCTCAACTTCCTCCATATTAATGGTCTCGGTATCCCGTTGCAGGCCATAGGAAATAAAATCAAACAGTTTACCGGAAAAACTTACGCTGGCCCCATGGGTTAAATGACCGCCATGGGCTAAATCCATCCCCAACACTTTGTCTCCAGGATTCAGACAGGAAAAATAAACTGCCATGTTCGCCTGGCTTCCTGAATGGGGCTGAACATTGGCATATTCAGCATTAAATAGCTTTTTTGCCCGGTCAATTGCCAAAATCTCAACTTCATCGGCATAATCACAACCGCCATAATACCTGCGGCCAGGGTACCCCTCAGCATATTTATTGGTAAATATTGACCCCTGGGCTTCAAGAACAGCCAGAGATACAATATTTTCAGAAGCTATCAGCTCGAGGTGATTGCGCTGCCTTTCCAGTTCATTTTTTAGAGCAGCATAAATTTCAATATCTGTACATTTTAATTGAGAATTGTGAATTGAGAATTGAGAATTATCCATTGCACCATTTTTTTAATTGAGAATTGAGGATTATGAATTATGAATTGTAAATGAAAAAGAATGTTGCATTAGAGGAAAGTTTTAATTTCGCAGTTATTACTGTCAAAACAAGTACTTAAAATGGCATAATGGATAATTATCAATTATCAATTATTTTACTATCTGTCCCCTGAAACCTGTCAATCCGCCGCTGATGCCTGCCACCCTCAAATTCAGTTGCCATCCAGATACCGACCAGATCAAGAATCACTTCAATACCCAGTACTCTGGCACCAAAACAGAGAATATTGGCATCATTATGCTGCCTGCTCATCCGGGCAGTATAAGAATCATGACATAAGGCGGCCCTGATCTTTTGGTGTTTATTGGCAGCCATGGACATGCCAATCCCAGTACCACAGATGAGGATTCCCCGCTCACAGCTCTGGCCGGCGACAAGTTCACAAACCTGATCGGCAAAATCAGGATAATCAACCGAATCAGGACCAAAACAACCTACATCATCTACATCATGGCCCAAATCCCGCAAGAATCTGACAACCAGTTCTTTTACAGAAAATCCGCCATGGTCACTACCAATACCAATCTTCATGTTCCTATTGCAACCATAAGTTAACATACAACGATCATGGATTCAGGATACTTTTTTCATGATAATAACCCCATTAGTCCCACCAAACCCAAAGGAATTAGACATTGCCGCCGCAGGCTTAAGCTCTCTGGCATTATTGGCAACATAGTCAAGGTCACAGGCCGGATCAGGATTATCGAGGTTCATTGTGGGCGGCACTACTCCAGATGACAGGCTTAAAGCTGTGAAAGCTGCCTCAATACCACCGGCAGCTCCTAACATATGCCCGGTCATGGACTTGGTGGAACTTACTGCAAGTTTAAAGGCATGATCGCTAAAAACAGTTTTAATGGCTGCTGTTTCACAACGATCATTAAGAGGGGTTGAAGTACCATGGGCATTGATATAGTCAATATCTTCAGGATTCATACCGGCATCGTTCAAGGCCATCTTCATGCAGCGGGCTCCGCCCTCACCATTTTCAGGAGGAGCAGCTATATGATAGGCATCACTGCTCTGGCCATAACCAACTATTTCAGCATATATCCTCACACCTCGCTTAATGGCAGATTCCATATCTTCAAGGACAAGCATACCAGCACCCTCAGCAATGATAAACCCGTCCCGATCCCGATCAAAGGGTCTGGACGCCGCTTCAGGATCATCATTACGGGTTGACAAAGCTTTCATGGAAGCAAACCCACCAAGAGCAAGAGGACAGATAACCGATTCCGCTCCGCCGGTTATAACCACATCACAATCACCATAGGCAATATGACGAAAGGCCTCGCCTACAGCATGGGTTCCGGCGGCACAGGCAGTAGACAAAGCAAGATTTGCACCTCTTGCCCCAATACGCATGGATATATGGCCAGATACCATATTGGGAATAACCCTGGGGATAAAGAAAGGCGTTATCTTGCGCGGCCCTCTTGCCTTGTAAACATCACGGTACTCCTCAATGGTGGGCAGTCCGCCCATACCGCAACCGGTGATCACCCCGACCCTATCCCGGTTATCTTCGCTGATTTCAAGACCGGAATCCTGCCAGGCCATATCAGCAGCGACAACGCCATACTGGACAAAATGATCGAGATGCTTTACCTGTTTTTTCTCAAACCAGATAGACGGGTCAAAATCCTTAACTTCTGCTGCTATCCTGGCTGCCTGATCTGATGCATCAAACCTGGTGATCATACCTATGCCAGTCTGCCCGGCAAGAAGATTATTCCAGGTTTTTTCCGTGCCGGTACCCAAAGGAGTAACCAGACCAACTCCGGTAACCACCACCCTTCTTTTCACCATACAAGCTCCATATTACTCTTGAAGTTTCTTTATATAATCAATGGCAGCCTGAACAGTGGCTATTTTTTCCGCATCCTCATCAGGAATTTCCGTATCAAACTCCTCTTCCATGGCCATAATAAGCTCAACCAGGTCAAGTGAATCCGCTCCCAAATCATCAACAAAGGATGCGGCCGGAACAACCTTTGCTCTGTCCACGCTAAGTTGCTCTACAATAATCTCAGTCAGTTTTTCTGCAATTGCCATTGTTAATCTCCTGCAAATCATTCTTGTTCCTGTTATTCATTGCAGTCAAACCTGAAAAGGTTTGACTACCCATCACTAAAGCCAATCCTTAAGGGCTGGTCAATCCAGTGTCG
>CAYRGM010000018.1:0-22134 GCA_964423765.1 uncultured Desulfobulbaceae bacterium | reverse complement strand
CAAGATAGCTACTATGACATAGGATAGGATTAAACTGTTAACTTTCATATAAATCATTAAAACTGCCGCATCATTATGTAGATAGAGCCAAGCTACCCGGCATTCATTCATCAAACCGAATATAGATCATTCCTATGAACATTACCCGTCCGTATCAGAAAAACATATTTCTTTTCTCAGGACTTTTGATTTTCTTTATCTGCCTTTTACTCGCATCGCCGCTGGTTGTTCATGCCACGACTGGAAATAAGTTCCCTATTTACCCGATAATAAAGGAAAATGTTAAATTCTGGAAGAATATATATGGGACTTATACCAGCCGGCAGGGTATCATCCACGACAGAAGAAATCTTTCCATCGTCTATGGTGTTGTTGATCTGGTTGACAGGAACATTCCCGGAGCTGCCAGGATCAACAAAAAGCTTATTCAAATTGCCAGAGAACAATATAAAAATATTCTCTTAGACCTTGCCCAGCAAAAAAGACCAACCAGCAAAGCAGAAAAACGGGTTGCCGCCCTTTTCCTCGGAGCCGGGCGATCCTATTTTATGGAAGCAAGGGAAAACATCAGGGTGCAAATCGGTCAGAAAGACCGATTCATTGAAGGATTTATTCGTTCTGGTGCATACCTGCCACAATTCAAAGCTATTTTTCGTAGTCATGGCTTGCCGTTGCCTCTTGTTCTGCTTCCCCATGTTGAATCATCTTTTAATTACCGAGCTCACAGTAGAGCCGGGGCAGTCGGCATGTGGCAGTTCATGCCGGCAACAGGAAAAGAGTTTATGACCGTCAACGAGCTGATTGATGAGCGGCGGGATCCTTTTATTGCAGCCGATGCTGCGGCAAGACTGTTAAAGCAAAACTATGCCCGCTTAAACAGCTGGCCTCTGGCTCTGACTGCTTATAACTATGGTCGTGCCGGGATGGTTCGAGCCATCCGCCAACATGGAACATATGAAAATATTTTCAAATATCATCGTCAGGGAAGATTCGGGTTTGCGGCCCGTAATTTTTATCCGAAATTTATTGCCGCATACCTGGTCGCTAAAAGAATGGAAAGAGACCCGACAATTATTCGGGACAGACCCAAAACCACCATCACCATTCGTATGCAGGGGTATGGTGATACAGAAAAAATTCGTAAATGGTTCAGGTTGTCCCGTACGGATTTTGCCAGCCTTAATAAAGCCCTGAGAACTCCGATTTTAAGCGGAGAAAAACATATTCCCAAAGGGTATTTTATCCGGGTTCCGGCGACAACTTTTACCCGCCAGCGGGCAAAAGAACTTGGTTCCAGATTTTATCACAATCAACAAATCCGTGACAGGGTTTATATTGTCCAGCGAGGGGATACCCTGGGTAGCATTGCCCGCCGTTACGGAATTTCTGCAGAAAAAATTTCGGCCGCTAACAATCTGGATAAAAGAAAAACTATCCGCATAGGTCAGCAACTTACCATACCCGGTCCGGATAATCGTTTGACGACAGTCGTTATTCTCAGCGATACCAGTAAAAGAACATTGTGATAACTGTCAATGTTCGTATGACTTAAGAAAAAAGAAAAAAACCGAACAAATGCATACAGCAAAAAAATTAATCAGAAAATACAACCGTGGCAATACCTTCCCTCATATCGTCACCAAGCTGTCTAAGCTGATTAATGATGATACCTCCAGCCTGCGTGACCTTGAGGCAGTAATCGGTCTTGATCCTGCCCTTGTAGCTCGCTTGCTCACCCTTGTGAACAGTTCGTATTATGGTCTGCTCCATAAAGTGGATTCTATCTCCCGGGCAATTGCCATGCTTGGTATAAGAAATCTCCAGAATATTGCGGTCACGGATGCTTTGAAAGGCATGTTTAAGGCGAATAAGAATGATGCAGCCTTCTCTGTTGACCGGCTATGGATACATTCAGCGGCTACAGGGATCTGCAGTAAGATGATTGCTGAGAGAATATTTTCTATAAACGGTGATGATGCTTATATGATCGGACTTCTTCATGATATAGGCTTAATTGTCGAATGTCAGGGAGCTACACAAGAATTCCTTACTGTTTGCCGGCTGCTGGAGCCGGACGGTCCGACAATTATTGAACTTGAAGATGAGTATATCGGTACAAATCACTGTGAAATAGGTTATATACTGGCTGCCGAATGGGCGATTGCCGATACTTCAAGAGCAGCCATTCTTGATCATCATACCAGTCTGGAAAATGTCAGTCCTGATTCGCCAACCGGTATTCTTCAAATTACTGAATATATTCTTTCTCAATTGGACTTAACAGTAAAGGAAGGAGTCGGTAGTCCTCTATCTGATCCCCTGCTCAATCATATTAAAGAGTATATGGATGAATATATGGTTCTTGCCGATGAACTTCCCGAAGAACTTGAGCGGGTACGCGAATTATTCGGAGCCTGATGATCAACATGATCAGTAAGCCTCTTTTTACCGATATTATTGATACAGATGAACGCTCAAATCAGTTTCTTGAACATATGGAGCGGACAATCAAGGGCATGGTATTCCATATCAGCAGGGAAGGTCAATCACAGGCAGTGTCTGAAGGCTTCCCGCTTGATAGTCGGCAGGTAAACTCGCTGACAGACCGGTTCCATAACAAAGAATCAGCCTCCGGGATTGCCATTGATATTTACCACTGTTTTTATTTCCCCGTCCCGGAGATGCCGTTGCAGTTACTTGCCCTTGCCAGGACCGGTAAATTCTCGGACACTCAATGGCTTAACATATCTCTTGCCATCCGTCTTTTTCTTGATAGAGAAGACAGCAAATTCCTGACAACAAAACTTGAGATCCAAAAAAAACAATTTAACCGAAGAGCTGCTGTTCTGGAAAAGAAATTTCAGAACATTATGATTGAAAACGAAAATAATTATCAAAAAGTACGGGAGCAGCAGCTTAATTATGCCAAAACCCTGCAGACGGCAATCACGCAACAAACTGCTGAGCTACATAAAGCAACAAGGGCAGCCGAAGCAGCCAATATTGCCAAGAGTGAATTTCTGGCAACTATGAGTCATGAGATACGGACACCAATGAATGGCATCATCGGTTTTACCGATATGCTCTTTCATACCGAGCTTGATGAAGAACAAATGGAGTTTGCCGGCATCATAAAACGCAGCGGCCAGGCCTTATTGTCTCTGATCAATGATATCCTGGACTTTTCTAAGGTGGAAGCCGGTAAACTTGATCTTGAATATATAGAGTTCAACCCAGAGGTCATAGCTCACGATGTCTGTGAACTGATAAAACCAAAAACTGGAGTACTGCCCATAGAAATACTTTGTCGCGTGGACAGCAATCTGCCCGCTAATATCATCGGTGATCCCGGCCGTTATCGTCAGGTGCTGATCAATCTCATGGATAACGGAGCAAAATTCACCAAAAAAGGTGAACTGGAACTTGCCATTACCATAGATGACCAGGACAATGAGCATATTTTCCTCCATACAACAGTTAGGGATACCGGTATAGGTATTGACCAGAAAAAAATAGAAGCAATTTTTGAACCCTTTAAACAGGCAGATGGCTCAACCACCCGTGAATATGGCGGTACAGGTCTTGGACTTGCCATATGCCGAAAAATTGCCAAATTAATGGGAGGCGATGTCTGGGCAGAATCAGAACCAGGCAAAGGGACAGTTTTCCACTTCACGACCCGAATGAAAAAAGCAGACGAACAACGAATTAAAAATTTGAGAATTCCACTCCTTGTTAACAAACGGGTTTTGGTTGTCGATGACAACCAGACCAGCCTTAAAATATTAGACCATATACTAACCAGGGCTGGCATGCAGGTAACAGCCACCATTATTTCCGCTCAAGTACACGATTTGATTCAACAGTCAATACAGGATGGAACTATATTTGATCTCTGTATCCTTGACATCAGCATGCCGGCTATTAATGGGTATCAACTTGCAGAAATGATAAGAAAAGAATGGCCTGAAACAGTTCATATGCCATTGCTTGCCTACACTTCATCCATTGAGAGAAATGGGCAACGATGCATAAAGGCTGGGTTTAACAGCTTTCTTGACAAACCGGCAAAGAGAGAAATGCTTTTGAAAACCGTGGAAAAATTATTAGGACAAGTAAGCGATCAGCCTGTTAGGCAAAACAACACAAAAACTGTTACCTCGCAAACAGGTCAATATCAAACAACAGTAGATAAATCTGCAGTACTTCTCCTTGCAGAAGACAATCCGGTTAATTTAAAACTTGCAAACTTAATTTTGAGTAAAGCCGGATACACCGTGGTAAGTGCCGGTAATGGTAAAAAGACGCTGGAAATTTTTACAGCAGCTCCTGATGATTTTGACCTGATTCTGATGGATATTCAAATGCCTGAAATGGATGGATTGGAGGCAACAAGGGCATTACGCAAACTGGGTTTTCAAGAAATACCCATCATTGCCATGACCGCCAACGCCATGAAAGGTGACCGTGAAATCTGCATTGAGGCGGGAATGAATGACTATATCAGCAAGCCCATCAAACGGGAGCTTGTGCTGGAAGTCATTAACAAGTGGTTGGGAAGATAGTAAGCACCTTCATTTAGCGTTGTTTATATAGCACCTGAGTTGAGCGATTTTATAACTTGATACACCAGGTGTTAATATCACCGCCACCGTAAGAGACGGGGTTCAAACCCGTCCTCCTCCCGCAACCATCAGCCATGCCGATGCCACAGTGAAGACGGGTTTGAAACCCGTCTCTACCAAGTCCAGACAATTTAAGAGGACGGCAGATGAGACCGATGAAGCAGGAAAGAAAATTATCCAAAAAAACAGGGAATTTTTATAGGGAGTTCGAGAGATATATAATAGTTACAAGAAGTTAATTACAAGCCAAGTTCATGCAATATATTCTCGTTTGTAGTCCATTTTTTTTTCACCTTGATCCAGAGCTTTAAATTTACCCGGCAACCAAGTAGCTCAGCAATTTCCCGTACGGATTCCTTACGGATACGGGCAATCATTATCCCCTGATGACCGATGATAATCCCTTTTTGGGAGCCCCGTTCTACCAGAATGGTTGCGTGAATAACCACTGATTTACCGGAGTCTTGTTTCTTAAAAGAATCAATCATAACAGCCGTGGAATAGGGGACTTCATCCCTGGTAAGAATAAAGATTTTTTCACGAATCAACTCTGCCGTAATAAACCTCTCACTGGCATCCGTGGGAATATCCTCCGGGTAATATTGCGGCCCTTCGGGCAGGCGGTCAGACACTTGGCTCAGAAAAACATCCACTCCGTCCCCGTCAAGGGCAGATATTGGCACCATGACCGCAAAGGGGTAGAGCTGGTCATACCATGCAAGAATCGGCAGCAGTTGCTGGGGCTGAAGAAGATCAACCTTGTTTAAAGCCAGCAGAACCGGAACCTTTACCTTGGCAAGATATTTTTGATACTCGGTTTTTCGTTTTGCCAGTTCTTTTAAGGAAAATGATGCACCATCAACCAGAAAAAGAACCAAATCAGCTTCGGCAAGGCTGTCCATAGCGACTCGCACCATTTCTCGGTTCATCATATCCCTGGCCTGGTGAAGACCCGGGGTATCAAGGAGAAGTATTTGATAATTATCTCCATTTATTACCGCCAGTATCCGGTTTCTGGTTGTCTGGGGTTTGGGAGTAACAATGGCTATCTTTTGCCCTGACAACCGATTAAGCAGAGTTGACTTGCCTGCATTCGGCGGACCGATCAGGGCAACAACCCCTGATCTGAAGACCGGACTGTTTTTTTGTGCAGATATCTTTTCTCTTTCCATGTTTTATTTATCTAAGAGTTAGTAAGCACTCACCAAGGATGTAGATCGGCACTTGCATTGAGTGATTTTATGGCAAAGGTATTGTGGTTTTCAGCCTGTACCTGCTGTAAAATATAGGGGCAGAGTAAACGCGTAAAGCCCCGACCAGCCCTAAATCTTAAATTTGCTCACCACCATGGCAAGCTCACTGGACAATTTATTAAGTTGTTCCGCTGTTGTGGTAAGATTATTACTTGATGATTTAATGGTTGCCGACTTGTTACTAACATCATTAATATCATCCGCCACCCGTTGAGCCGCCACAGAACTCTGAGCAACATTTTCCGTAACCTCCTGGATGCCAATGGAGGCCTGATTAACATTGTCAGATATCTCGGAGGTGGTCGCCGACTGTTGCTCAAGAGCTGCGGCAATACCGGTCACTATCTCGTTCACATCTTTAACAATATCGGCAATCCCGCTGATCTCGGTAACTGTCATGGTGGTTGAGGATTGAATTGATTCAATATTACTGCGAATATCCATGGTTGCCTCGGCAGTCTGTTTGGCAAGCTCCTTGATCTCATTGGCAACCACGGCAAAACCCTTGCCAGCCTCCCCTGCCCGTGCCGCTTCAATGGTGGCGTTTAATGCCAGCAGATTAGTCTGTTCTGAAATCTCGGTGATGGTTTCGGTTACCTGACCTATTTTAGTGGCAGCAACACCAAGTTCCTGCACCCTTTCTGAAGCCTTCTCTGATTGCTGCACCGCATTTTCAGTAATGGTTCTGGCATTTTCCGTGTCCATGGTGATCCTACCGATGGTTGTATTCATCTCACCTACCGAACCTGCCATAATGGAAACATTAGTGGCAGTTTCCTCCACTGCCGCAGCAACAGAACTCATATTACCACTCATTTCACCCGCAGCATTCGCAACTAATTGTGACCTTTCTGAGACAGCACCAGAATTATCTGAAACCAGGTCGGAAACTTCTAACAAATATTCTGAATTACTATCAAGCTGAACGGCATTCTCTCTTAGCCCAACGATAATCTGCCTTAATTTTTCTGCCATTTGATCCAGGCTGTTACCTATCCTGCCCAGTTCATCCGTACCGGTGATATCAGAAACAACTGTGAAATCTCCTTCACCAAACCTGTTCGTAAAGATCACAATCCTCTCAAGTCTGGTCAAAATCGACTGGATTAGTAAAAAAGCCATTAAAGAACAGAATAGACCAATTACAAGCAATACCCCTTGGAATACCAGAAGAGAATGCACTGCTTGTTCAGAATCGGCTTGTATCATCCCCACTGCCTTGTTCATTTCCCTGAGCAAAACTAAATTATTGTCATCTATCCAGCTTAGATCCTCTGCTGAATAGTTATCGCGTAATATTTTATCCATAACAGCTTGGAACTGGTCCCATATTTTTTCCACCCTGACCAACTGGGCAAGTGCCTCCCCGCTTGCCGCCGGCACTAATGTATATTGAGTATTCTCCAAATTAAGGCTCAAGGGTATCTTGCCTGAATTTATTAAAGAGGTAAGAGTCATATCAAAAATTCTCTCAGTGTTGCGCACCTGCTCAACAAGTTCTATATCGATTTTACCTGTTTGCTCATACACCAGTTGTTGCTTATACATTTCTTTCGTCATTTTCTGGATGAGCATCCGCTGCCGACCCGCCATATTTATGACCACGGCGTTATCCTCTTGTTGTCTGGTACTTTGGAAGACCTCAAGAAACATCCCTGCAATAATTGCGGTCAGGACCACGATAACAACTTTCAACTTAACATTAATACTCATTATAAAGGCCTTTCAGTTAATTTTTTAGTGTTGTCCTGCAAAAATAATGACAAAGTCGTTGATTCTTGCTATCCATAGTATTGTTATATGAAAGCAGATATTTTGAGACCTGTCAATGACACAGTGACCATTTTGCCTGATTTGTTTAGAAGCTGGTAAATTTATTCACTGTCCCTGCTATTTTTCGGAAAAAATAAAAACTACAAAACAACCAATTTTATGATAACTCCGGGCAATCTTATTGAATATATTGAAGGTGGCAAATTCTATTGCGGCTTGGTTATACGCTCAGATGGCAAACGCCTCCGGCTTCTCAACCAGAACAGCAGGGAGATCAACCTGCCGGAATCACGGGTTCTCCTGGTTTCAAGGAATAGATATAACTTAAACTTAGAGCGGGATGAACAGGTAAAAATATTAAAAACAGCCGATGAGAACCGCAAAAAGCTCACTGAACAGATCAATCTTCGGGATATCTGGGAACTTGCATCTGATGAAGAGCAATCATCATATCATCCTGCATTTCTTGCCGAACTCCAGTTTAGTGGAGAGATATCCGATGATAAAATCGCAGCTTTTCTCCGGGCTGTATTTACCAATCGTCTCTATTTTAAGTATAAAAACTCTGTGGTTACGGTGCATTCAGCGGAGCAGGTTGAACAGATAATCCATCAGAAAGAAAAAGAACGGGAAAAAGAAGAACTTATCAAACAGGGGGCTGTTTTTTTAAATCAAATCAAAAACGGCGGCAAGGTCAAAGACGAGGAATGGCCGCAAATGGACAAGGTTATGGAATGGCTGGTGGATTTCACCCTGATGGGCAGTGAATCGCCCCAGGCCGACCTGATCCGCCAACTGCTCAAAGAGGCGAGACTAACTAACCCCAATGACGGCTACCAGATACTTGTTAATGCCGGAATATGGCAGCAGGATGAAAACCAGCCATTATTAAAAGCCAATCAACCGGTTAAGTTTCCGGCTGAATGCCTGAAAGCAAGCGAAGAAATTTCGGAACCATTAATTGCGGAACTGCTTGCTGATTCCGGCCGTAAAGACCTGCGGGACTTAAATACATTCACCATTGATGCTGCTTCTACCCGTGACTACGACGATGCTCTCCATGTGGAAGACCTTGGCGAAACAATCCGGGTTGGTATTCACATTGCCGATGTCAGCCGTTTTATCCAAGTCGGCACTCCCCTTTTTCTTGAGTCACAGGAACGGGCAACTTCGCTTTATTTTCCGGAAGGGCATATATCCATGCTGCCCACAATCCTCTCTCAGGGGGTATGCAGTCTGATCAAGGGTAACCCGCGGCCAGCCATGAGTTTTATGGTTACCATGGACAGGGAAGGCAATATTCTCAACTCTGCCATCAGCCGTAGTATTATTGAGGTAAAACGACAGCTTACTTATGTCTATGTCGATGAAATCCTTGGCAGGGAAGATGCACAGGAACCCGGTTTAAGGTTGCTTAATCAACTGCGGATAAATCTTCAGCAGAAAAGAAGTGATAATGGTGCCCTTTTTCTCACCATTCCTGATGTCAATATTGATGTCCGTAACCGGGACAATATCAAAGTCCGGCTGATGCCGGTGGATACTCCGGCAAGAACCCTGGTCTCGGAGATGATGATTCTTGCCAACTCCATTGCCGCTTCCTACCTTGCCGGGCAAGAAGCTCCCGGGCTGTTCCGATCCCAGCCGCCCCCGAAAAAACGGTTAATCAGCGGGGTTCGCAATAGTCTACCCGATGTTGCCCGGCAACGGCGATTCCTTGCCAGAGGGGAACTGACCAGCCATCCAAAACCGCATAGCGGCCTGGGGCTGAACTGTTACACAACCGTTACCTCTCCCATTCGCAGGTTTTTAGATCTGATTATCCAGCATCAGTTGGCAAATATAATCAGCAATAAAGGTATTCTTTTTTCAGATGATGAATGCAAAAGTTTTGCAGGTATCATTAACCAGCATCTTGGCCGGGCCGGAACTGTGCGTCGTCAACGACACCGCTACTGGATTCTTCGTTATCTGGAGTCCCAGCAGGGCAATACTGTCTCTGCTATTGTTGTCGGCCAGGGACCCAGAAGAGTGAACCTGCTGCTCAAGGACTGCATGTTTGATGTTGACTTACCCATGAACCCTGCATTTCCGGTGGAACCAGGCGATATGGTACGAATCAAACTGGCAAGAGTTAATGCCCTTGATAATGTCATCCGGGTTGAATGGTAATTCGTAAGTAACTATTCAGCGAGATGAGCAAACACCCATAAACTTAGGCTGTAACTGTTAAGGCAACTCAAAATTGATTGTAACCTAAATCCTGCACTTCAGAAAATGAAAAAATTATTTTTTATTTTATACCAGTAAGTTATTAGCAAATTTGACCATAAACTCACTCATCATTTGGGTGAAGCCAAATTTTTTCATTTCCTTTGCCCTTCGGGATTGACAATTTCACCGAATCTGCTTTGCTGCCAAGGACTTGAAGTATGCTATACATCTGCACCCTTGGCAACAAAGCATTTCCGGTAAACTTGCCAATTGCAGGATTTAGGTGTAATGACCACCAATAGCATAAATATAAATGTAATCTTTATCATACTGATAAATAACTCGGTCTTTCTGGCTAATACGGCGAGACCACAAACCAGAAAGGTTATGTTTTAATGGTTCAGGTTTTCCGGTGCCAGTGCTCGGGTTATCACGAAGCATTTCCTTTAATAAACGACAAAGCACTTTGTGAATCTTTTTGTCTTTTAGCCTAAGTTCTTCATATGCAGCATAGGTATTACCCTCAAATACCAGTGATCTCATCTAGGATACTGTGAGAATAGAGAGCCTGCTGCAAATCCCATAAAGGTCATAATCTGAGCTTATTGAAATCGTTAAATAGCACAACTATTCGCCTCATTCAATAAACTCACCTTATAACCTTTCTCTGATTTTCGCTACGACTTCTATTCTCGGACAGGCTCCTATCTCCCCTGCTACAGGTTTATATCCTTCGCCCTTTGCATTTGTAGCAACTGAAGCTGCAATCTGTTTCATTAAGTCGTTGTTTTGTAATACATATAATGTTTCTTGTTCACGCTCCCAGTCATCGGCACTTAAAACAACGAAATCAGCACCTTTTCTGTATGTAACTTTTAGCGGCAAATGCTCGCTAATCACTTGTTCTGCAAAGCTTTCCAGATTGTCTCTAAATTTATTTACACTAATACTTTCCATTTTGATCTCCCATAAAATGTACTGTAACTCCGGGAGGCATTGGATGAACGGTCGCCGTTTCACTGCTACAGTAAATCATTTAATGCAAATTTATATCCATGGTGAACGCTTACCCAGATTTAAGTTTGTTCAATGCCTCCGAGAGAACATTATCTGAAATTTTCTGTTTTTCTACCCATTTAGAAAATTGCTTGGTCATTAAATCTTTCGTCATAAAACTATAGCACCCAATGCCACTTAACTCAATAGCTCAAGAATAATTTTTTTCGATATTTAGGCTATCAAAATTCCTCTTTTGAGATGTATAACATTCGAATAACAGCAAAGTGACAATCAAGCACCGGTGTCACTGTTGTCCGAGTTTTTTACAGGCTTTAAGGATTCAGGGTAAATATTCGGGTTGGCAAAAAAATCCCATCACCAAGGACTGTAAATGTTTGGGTAGTGCCTCACGGAGTCTCGTTCCTCGCTTACCTGAGCTTCTTGAGTAACATTAGTACGCTACAAAGCTCAAAATGGACAGATAGGTAAGCGAGGAACGAGACTCCGTGAAGCACATCTGAATAGTTACAGCCTAAGATTATGGGAGTTTGTTCATCTACCTAAACAGTTACTATTTTTTAATAACAGCCCCATCCCATAAATACTTCATCTGAAGTATATTCAGATGCATAAGCAGATAAGAAGTCAAGGAGGTTGTATATAAAATCTCCCCTTCCTTCTGATTTTCCATGGACAGCGACCATACATTCAGGTATTTTTCTTAAAAAATGGTATGCTGTCCCTTAAACTGCCCGGATTTGGTAAAGACGGGTTTTAAACCCATCTCTACGGTTATCTGCTTATTTGACGATGTCTGTATCAACAATGAAAAAATTAACCTCATTTACCTTGTTTCTTTTGATCATTTTCCTGTTTTTATGCGGTAGCCAGCTTTTTGCAGCCGAGGAAAAGGCACCAGAACTGGTGAATATTATTATAACCACCTCGGCAGAAGACCTGCTGGTTTTTGCCAAGGTACAAGATGGATTCAACAAGAAGATGCTACAAGGTGTGAAAAATGGTCTGCCGATTTCGTTTACATTCCATATCGAGTTAGATAGAGTAAGAACATGGTGGTTTAATGATAATCTGGCAAGTTACAAACTCACCCGGACCCTTACCTATGATGCCCTTAAAAAAGAATATGAAATATCTTTTTCTAAAAGAGAAGATAAAGTCATAACAACAAGGTCAGTAAGCAAAGCCAAACAGCTCATGTCGAGACTAAACTCTTATCCGCTGGTCAAACGAACCATGCTGATTCCTGATGCTCCCTATACCTTGCGGATCAAGGTAACCCTTGCAGAAAGCCGGCTGCCCCTGGGCATGCATTATATTCTTCCTTTTATCTCATTATGGGACTTTGAAACTGACTGGCGAACTGTTAAATTTCACTATTAAGGGTCTGTCACACGAAAAATCATTAGACACTGGATGAACAGTCGCCGCTTCACTGCTACAACAAGCCATTTAATGCAAATCTATACCCTTGGTGAACGCTTACAATCATTAAACTAATCCATGCCCCCTGATGCTCACACTTAAGCAAAAAAAACGACGGCTGACCCGGACAGTAATTATTTTCTGTGCATTGCTGATTCCTCTGCTTGGCTACCTGCAATCCAACCTGCTTCAAGGCGATGTTTCCCTGCCGATCTTCAGCACCATCCTTATTTTTTTTCTGATCAATATAAATGGGTTGCTCCTGTTGCTCATGCTCTATCTCATCTTCCGTAGCCTTGTTGAGCTGATCTTTGAAAGAAAACAAAACATCCTCGGTTCTAAACTTCGTACCCGTCTGGTTATATCTTTTGTAGCTCTTTCCATGATTCCAACTGCTCTCTTGTTTATGATATCACTACGGTTTGTTACTGCCTCAATGGATTACTGGTTCAATGCCAATGTGGAACACTCACTTCAGTCTGCATTGACACTTGCTCAATCCATGTACCATGACACCGAAAAACAGGCGAAAAACATGGGTAACTATATTGCCATCCCCTTACAAACTGGTAAGGTTAAAATAGATAACAGACAGGAATTACAATATTTTTTTATCAGTAAGCTGACCCCAACCCTGCCTCATGCCCCGGACGAACTAATCCTCATGGATAGCCACGGCAACAATCTTGTTAAAGTATCAGGGGCAAGGCTGTCCGGACAACCCACTCCACCGGTTTCCTCCGGGGTCATACAGCAGGCAAAAGAGATACCTGAGACAATAATAGACGCTGTAAACACTACATCTGGTGAACTTATCCGGGCAATCACGCCTCTACATTCCCAGAGCAAAAGTGACGAGCAGTTTTTCCTGGTCACCACTCTGTTGATTCCTGCTGAGAGGTTAACAATGATGAGAACCATAGCAGATGGAATAACCGATTACCGGCAGCTTATCATGTTCAAGGCACCAATCAAGTTAAGCCTGATTGTCATGCTGATTCTTGTAACCCTGCTGATTATTTTTGGAGCGATATGGTTTAGCTTTTACATTGCTCGTTCTTTGACAGGTCCCATCAATAAACTTGCCCTGGCAACCCGGCGGGTTGCCGAAGGTGATTTTGAGTTTACCCTGGAAAAAGAATCGGATGACGAGATGGGATTATTAGTGGATTCATTTAACAGCATGACCGCCAGACTTTTAGCCGGTAACCGGAAACTTGCCCGGGCACATCAGGTCATTCAGGAGTCAAATACAATCTCTGAACAACGGCACCGGTATCTGGAAACAATCCTGAAAAATGTTGCTGCCGGAGTGATTGCCATCGACGAAGACAGCATCATAACCACTATCAACCGTTTTGCCCGTGAACTTCTTCAGATTGACAGCCGGGATTTTATAGGACATGATTTTAGACAGGCACTGGCCCGTTCCCATGTCATAATTCTGAAAAATTTTCTTGAAGAGTTACATAGCTCTGATAAAAATTCTATTGAACGGCATCTGCGGTTGACCATCAGGCCAGGAGAGCATCTTTCCCTGTTAATCAATATCACCAAGATGATTGATGATGAACAGCATCCCATAGGACATGTTATTGTTTTTGACAACCTGACCAACCTGGAAAAAGCACAACGAATAGCCGCTTGGCAGGAAGTAGCCCGCCGTATTGCCCATGAAATAAAGAATCCCCTCACCCCGATCCAGCTTTCCGCCCAGCGGCTTCGCAAAAGATACTTAAAAACCATTAACGATGATGAAAATATTTTTGACCAATGTACCGCCACCATCATCACCCAGGTTGATGAAATAAAAAAACTGGTCAGTGAATTCTCTGATTTTGCCCGTATGCCAAGGATAACAAAAAAACCAGGCAATATAATAGCCATGGTTACGGATGCTTTGGTGCTTTATCGTGAGGCCCATAAACATATAAGATTTTTCACAGAACCGGAAAAAGAAATAGGTGAATTCAATTTTGACCCTGTCCAGATCAAACGGGTTCTAATCAATCTCCTTGACAATGCAGTTTCCATGCTTCATGAAGGAGGGGAAATACGGATTTCTCTTGATCAAAAAGATGACCTGGTTTTCATGACGGTTGCCGATAATGGCCCGGGAATCAATGAAAAGATCAAAAGCCGGCTCTTTGAACCATATTTTTCTACCCGCCAGGCAGGTACCGGTCTGGGATTGGCGATTACCCATACCATTGTTAATGAACATAACGGCAGAATTATGGTAAAAGATAATAAGCCGTCTGGTTCGGTCTTTATAGTTACGCTTCCCTTTGATAGAATTAGTAATTCAATTGATAATTGATAATTGAGAATTGATAATTAGAAAAAGTGTGTTTGATAATTTAGAATTGGGAATTGGGATTTTTTTGGACAATTTTCTTGTGCAGCTTTCCCCTGTCTCTTGTCCCCTATTACTAATTATCAATTATCAATTATCAATCATCTATCTCCTGATTTCTGATAATGTAGAAAATGACAGATACCATTTTAGTCATAGACGATGAAGCTCCCATCCGGGAATCGTTATCCGGTATTCTCTCTGATGAAGGATTCAGATCGTTAAACGCCCCTTCTGCCGAAGAGGGGCTCCTCCTGCTTGAGCAGGAGGAAGTCGCCCTGATATTATTAGATATCTGGCTGCCGGGTATGGATGGTCTTGAGGCCTTGAAAATTATCAAAAAACGGTTTGGCATACCGGTGATCATGATTTCAGGACATGGAACCATCGAAACTGCAGTACAGGCCACCCGGGCTGGAGCCTTTGACTTTATAGAAAAGCCACTTTCCTATGATAAGGTCATTCTCGCCATCAACAATGGTCTGAAATTTTTCCGCCTGGAACGGGAAAACCGGCTTTTGAAAGCAGCAACAGCAAAGCACCAGGAAATTACCGGCAATTCCCCGGCGGTACAAAGACTTAAAAATCAGATTCAAAGAGTAGCCCCGACTAATGCCTCGGTATTAATTCTCGGAGAGCATGGTACTGGTAAGGAACTGGTGGCCCAGACCATTCACCGTCTTTCCTCCCGCAGCTCTCGGCCATTGATAGAGGTAAATTGTGCGGCTATTCCTGAAGAATTGATTGAATCGGAGCTGTTTGGTCATGAAAAAGGTTCTTTCACCGGAGCCACTGAAAAACGCCACGGCAAGTTTGATCAGGCAAATAATTCCACCCTTTTCTTAGACGAAATAGGTGATATGAGCCTGAAAAGCCAGGCCAAGGTCTTGCGAATCCTCCAGGAACAGAGGTTTGAAAGGGTGGGCGGCAACAAAACCATCAAGGTTGATGTCCGTATTCTTGCGGCAACCAACAAAGATATTGAAAAAGAAATAGAGTTAGGGAATTTTAGAGCAGATCTATTTTACCGGCTTAATGTCATTCCCATCAAGGTTCCTGCTCTTGTTGAGCGACAGGACGATATTCCCCTGCTGGTGGAAAGTTTTTTAAATCAGTTTCAACAGAAAGGATTGAAAAAGAGAGAATTTTCCAGGGATGCCATGAACCTGCTTATACGCCATTACTGGCCGGGAAATATCAGGGAATTAAAGAATATGGTGGAAAGGCTTCTAATCATGACCGGAGATACAATTGTTGAGAGTGAAGATGTTCGTCTTTTCCTGGGTGGAGATGAGCTGTTAGAGCCGCAATCCGGGCAATTATTCCCATGCTATCACCATTTGCAATTTAAAGATGCACGAAAACAGTTTGAATATGATTATCTCAAGAGCCGGTTAACAGAAAATAATGGTAATATTTCCCGAACCGCCCAGCAAATTGGCATGGAGCGAAGCCATCTTCACAGAAAAGTTAAATCACTTGCTATTGAAATTGACTAGAGACGGGGCAGAGCACAGCCTGTTCCCATGAAATTATAAAACCTTAATATAAGATATAAAAGCCATGCTTTTTCCAGAATACCGTCCCCGACGAATGCGCCGCAATGAAACTCTACGAAGTTTAATCCGTGAAACAAGACTATCTCCATCCCAGTTAGTTTATCCCCTGTTTATCATGCCGGGAAAAAATCGGCAGGAAAAAATCTCCTCCATGCCCGGTGTCTGTCGTCTGTCAATTGATAAGCTGCAAGAAGAGGCAGAGAGCTGCTTGCAGTTAGGCATCAATTCATTGCTCCTCTTTGGAATACCTGAAAAGAGGGAAAAAGATAGCATGGGATCCGGTGCCTATGCTAATAACGGTATCATTCAGCGGGCGATCCGGGAGCTAAAGAAAAAAACTCCGGAGATTAATATTATCACCGATGTCTGTCTGTGTGAGTATACCGACCATGGCCATTGCGGATGTTTCAGCGGGGGCAGTGTGGATAATGATGCAACTCTGGAGTTGTTAGCAAAAACAGCTCTCTCCCATGCCAAAGCCGGAGCCGATATGATAGCACCTTCTGACATGATGGATGGGCGAATCAGTGAAATCAGGGCAATCCTTGACGAAAACGATTTTAATATGGTGCCGATCATGTCCTATGCCGTTAAGTACGCCTCTGCATTTTACGGTCCTTTCCGGGATGCAGCGGACTGTACCCCCCAATCTGGTGATCGGAGAAGCTACCAGATGGACCCGGCCAACAGCCGGGAAGCCATCCGGGAAGCAAGCCTTGATGTGGAAGAAGGAGCAGACATCATCATGGTCAAGCCGGCTCTGAGCTATCTTGATATCATCAGCAGGTTACGAGAAGAATTTGACCTGCCCATTGCCGCTTATCAGGTAAGCGGCGAGTACGCCATGATCAAAGCGGCGGCTGAAAACGGATGGATTGATGAGGAAAAGGTAATGGCAGAGTCCCTGCTCTCCATCCACCGGGCAGGAGCGGATATTATTATAACTTATTTTGCCAAGGACATGGCGAGGCTACTGCTCAGATAACGGCTGCAATCACCTCTGCCCGCCTCCCTCGTTCCCACGCGGGATCTGGCACTCACCGGACAAGAACCGGTAAATGCCGGAAAAAAGTGGGTGCTGGAGGGAACGAGGGGATAAAAATTCAATGGGTATGAACAGGTCTGGCAATTAGACGAACGCCAAGGGCGATGCACACTCGGTTTACAGTGTCAAAGCGTGGCTTCGCATTCGGTTTGAGTGCCTTGTACAGTGCCTCTCTGGTAATGCCTGTAGCCCGTGCAATTTCACTCATTCCACGTGCCTTGGCGGCGACACCTAGAGCATGAGCAAGCTCCGCGGTGTCTCCATCCTCGATCGCCATAGTCACATAGGCGGCGATGTCTTCTTCGCTTTTCAGTTGCCGGGCCATGTCGAATTCCGGCAGATCGGTAATATGTGTTTTTCGGGTCATGGTTCAATCCTCCAGCATAGTTTAGTTTCTCGTTGTTTGGCTTTGGCAATGTCGGCCTCCTGAGACCCTTTGTCTCCGCCTCCAAGCATCACAATCAAGGTGTCCCCATGTCTGTGGCGTAGTACATTCGCCAACCAGAGCCAAAATGCTCTCTCATCTCAAATATGCTACCGCCAACCTGCTTAACATCGCCAAGGTTGCAGCGCTGTGCTTTGTCAAGGCGGCGGCTCAATCGGAGACGAGTCGTGCGATCTTTCAGGCCATCAAGCCAGGCATCAAACTCGGGAAGCGTTTTAACTATAAACATACAAGAAATGTAATCGATCGATTACGGAATGTCAAGGCGGTAGAAAACTGGATATTCGACATAAGCCAAAGCATGTAGGGCGGGCATTGCCCACCGGAGAAACAGTATCCACTTTGTGGTGGTGGGCACAGCCTACCCTGCAATCTGGCACTCACCAGACAAGAACCGGTAAATGCCGGAAAAAAGTGAGTGCCGGAGGGAACGAGAGGAAAACTTCAAGCCGCCCTTCGATCACGGATTCAGGGGTTATCCAAAAACCCATTTATCAATATCCCGTTGCCAGCCGGCAATATCTTTACCAAACCATAATTCAATTTCTTTACCCGCACTCTCCAGGCTATCAGAACCATGGACAACATTACGGCCTATTTCCAGAGCCAGATCAGCACGAATTGTCCCGGCAGCCGCAGCCGCAGGATTGGTTATTCCCATGGTATTACGGGCAGTCTTAATTACATCGGTTCCCTCAAGAACCATGGCAACCACTGGTCCTGAGGTGATATATTTGACCAGATCTCTATAAAATGGTTTGTCCTTAAGAGATTCATAATGTTCTCCGGCCAGTTCATCGGAGACATGCATGAACTTCATAGCTATAATTTTAATGCCCCGCCGCTCGAATCTACTTATAATCTCACCTATAAGTCCCCGTTGCACAGCATCAGGCTTAATCATGACAAAAGTACTTTCCATTTTTTTTATCTCCATAGTTTTTCAGACTGAACTTGACAGCCTTGTTTCTTCTTGACCGGTCATATATACAACCAGTTTTTAATTTCATATAAAAGACAACATCCTAACCAATTACAAACATCGTAAACGCCCTATAAAAATGCCCTGTTTTTTGAGGTAATTTTTTTTCCTGCTTCACCGGTCTCATCTGCTGTCCTCTTAAACATAAATATTCGGGTTGGCAAAAAAATATCTCATAATCAAGGACTGTAAATGTCTGGATTTGGTAGAGACGGGTTTCAAACCCGTCTTCACGGTGGCATCGGCATGGCTAATGGTTGCGGAAGGAGACGGGTTTGAAACCCTTCTCTACGGTGGCGGTGATATTAACACATACTTTGGTTTTGCGACTGGTTTATTTTTGCTAAAAATGTTTGAAATTCGTTTATACGGTTTTCTGCGTATTTTACGATGTCTATATGTAAATATTCGGGTTGGCAAAAAAACTCTCATAAGCAAGGACTGTAAATGTTTGGGTAGTGCCTTAGATTCGTTCATTCTGGCCGGTGAAGCGTACTTTTGCTACTCGAACCGGTCAGAATGGACGAATAGGTAAGCGAGGAACGAGACTCCGTGAGGTGCTACCCGAATATTTATGTCTATACAGCTAATAATTATCCGATTACATTGAGGTGGGACAGGAGGGAATGAATTTTAGTTCAAGAAAATTTTTCTTGACCAAATATGGAGAAAAGGTTAGACACTATTTCATAGTGGGGGTGGCTGGTATAACAGCCTGAGATCATACCCTTTGAACCTGCTCCGGCTAATACCGGCGAAGGGAGTCCAGTCAGTCAACAGCTTTTTAAAAAGCCGTTTCCACTTGGGGACGGCTTTTTTTTCGCTTTTCATGTCAGGACATATCCTCCCCGTTCATCGCTTCAATTTCAAACCGACATATACCGCACTGCATATACCACTTTTGGTGAACAACAGCAAGGATACTATCATTTTCAAAGTAACCAGAGCATGGCTGGAGCAGATTGGCCAACCTCAGACCAATTCTCAAGAGAATTATAAAAGGTGGGTGATTGCTGTGGCATTGGTAGAGCTGTGTTGCCATAATTCTGATAAATTCAGGGCTTGAATAATCAGGTTAAAATAACAGGAGGCTAAAAAACCATGTTAACCATAAAACAAAAAGCTGAACAAGGGATTATCACAAAAGAAATGGAGGCTGTTGCCGATTATGAAGGAACGACAACAGAACAGATACGGCATGGGGTTGGTGAAGGTTCCATTGTTATCCCAGTCAATAGAATCAGAAGTAAAATATTAACAGCAATAAGGGCTGTCGGCAAGGGAATGCGTACCAAGGTCAACGCCAATATAGGAGCATCCCCTTATCGTTCTATTATGGATGAAGAAAGGGCTAAACTTGTCTCTGCGGTTCAACATGGTGCTGATGCGGTTATGGACCTTTCCCTTGGTCCTGAGCAGGATCAAATGAGAAAGATGATTCTTGCCGAATCTCCAGTAATGGTGGGAACTGTTCCCCTTTATCAGACTGCTTTTGAAATGTCTGCCCAAGGGCGGGATATCTCAGAAATGACCATCAATGATTTCTTAACAACCATTGAAGACCAGAGCCGTCAGGGTGTTGATTTCATGACCATTCATTCTGGGGTCACCAGGTCAGCCATGGAGTCCATGCAACGCCAGGGTAGAGCCATTGATGTGGTCAGTCGCGGCGGCTCGTTTATCCTCTCCTGGTTGCGAAACAATAAAGGTGAAGCACCTTTATATGAATATTTTGATGAGATCCTTGATATCCTTGCCGAATACGATGTGACCATTTCTCTTGGTGATGGAATGCGTCCTGGAAGCACCGAGGATGCCTCAGACCGGGCTCAGTTCACCGAATTGCTGACACTTGGAGAGTTGACTGAACAGGCCTGGGCAAAAGGAGTACAGGTAATTGTTGAAGGCCCCGGTCATGTTCCTCTCAACAAGGTGGCGGAAAACATGACTATTCAAAAATCTTTATGCAGCGGGGCTCCGTTTTATATTCTTGGACCCCTGGTTACTGATATAGCCTGTGGTTATGACCATATTGCCGGGGCAATTGGCGGTACAGTTGCAGCAATGAACGGTGCGGACTTTCTCTGTGTTGTTACTCCGGCCGAGCATCTTCGCCTACCATCGGTGGATGATGTGGCTGAAGGGGTGATTGCCTCGAAAATTGCCGCCCAAGCCGCTGACCTTGCCCTGGGGATGGAATATGCCAGAGTCAAGGAAAAAGAGATGGCAAAGGCAAGGAAAAATCTTGACTGGGAAAAGCAAATTGCTTTTTCAGTGAATCCAGAAAAAGCCCGCAACTATCGCATGTCCAGTGAAATAGGTGATGATGAGGCCTGTACCATGTGCGGAGATTTCTGTGCCATGAAACAGTGCGAGGAGACAGATGACAGAATAGAGAAGACAGAAGACAGATAATAACCTTATCATTACCCTTGTCTGAAGTTTCCCGGTTTTATTTTTATGGTAAATCTTCCAAAACCTTGTATCTTGCTGAAATATTGAATATTTACCCTATGGAATAGAATTAGTACCTTACTCCTGAAAGTCTGTCATGAAAAACAAGAAATTCACTTCCCGTAAGCTGCCCAGCTCCGTCATTCCGGACTTGATCCGGAGGTAAGCGAAGACTCCGATCCATTGTGGATGTTGACTGGATTCCGGATCAAGTCCGGAATGACAGAGCTGGGTATCTTACGGAATTATTGGGTTGTTAGCTTTGGCTCGCCTTAGTGTGTTACGGAATAATAAAATGGGGTTTTGTTATTTGCATAGTAAACACCGCAAAAAATAAATTCATTCCCGTTACAGTGGCGTGCCACGGCAATTTGAGAAGCGTTTAAAACCGGGAAACTTCAGCCCTTTACAACCGCACTTTTTCTCATTTCTCTCGTTGTTTCGCCTCTTAAACGGTGTAACGGATATGTCTGTGGTTTTCTTAGCAACCTTGGCATATAAGTGCAGACTTTGAACTCGCCGATTTTAACCTGAGTTGAGCGATTTTTTAGCTTGATAAGCACATATCTGCGTCATAATATCGCTCAATTCAGGTTACAGTGGGTTGAACTTGTTACCTCGGGACACAAATGACACAGAGGAGAAGATGTTTTAATTTTGGAGCAGCGTTATTCACTCTGTGAGGAGGCAAAAAGTAAATTGCCAGAACGAGGGGCAGGAAAAACAAGAAACTGGACACCGGTAAATGTTGCTCTGCTTAAACCCCGGAAAATTAACAAAAAGAAGAACGAACTCAAACAAGTTAATTAGTACAAATGTGACAAAACCTTGACATCGACCGGCAGTTACTATATCTTTGATAAGAAATAATGTTAGGAATATTTCATCGACGGTCGTCCTGTAAATCTAACCTGAGTTGAGCGTTTTTTTAACTTGATCTTCAGTAACTATTTAGCGAAATGGGCGGAGAGGTAAGCGAGGAACGA
>CAYRGM010000017.1:0-22372 GCA_964423765.1 uncultured Desulfobulbaceae bacterium | reverse complement strand
TGGAATCAGTTCACCACAACAAACTTCCAACAAAAAAGAGGGTAGATCATGAATAAGAATAAAATCATTCCGTTTGAAAAATCAGGAGATATTTCAGAGGATCCGTTAACTGAATTGTTGCGTAGTGGAGCCAGGAAATTTATAGGGCTGCCTTGAAAAATTAGAATTTTCGTTCAAAATCGAGGCACAAGAAAAATTTTACCGCAGGCATATAGTTAATATTCCGAGGATAAAATTTTTCTTGCAACAAAGAGTTTGGGCGAAAAGGCAATTTTTCAAGGTAGCCATGATCGTTTACGGGGTTTGGATGGACAAGTTAATTGACAATAAAAACGAAAACATTCGTCTTGATAAGTGGTTATGGGCTGCCAGATTTTTTAGAACCAGGTCATTGGCTGCCAAAGCGGTTACCGGTGGTCATGTCCGTTTGAACAGCAACCGGATCAAACCTTCCCGGTCAGTGCTGGGCGGAGATATACTTTATATCCGTCGGGGCGAACTGGAGTTTACAGTGCTTGTTTTAAAGGTGATTTCCAGGCGAGGTCCTGCTGTGGTTGCCAGAACTCTTTACGAAGAGACTCCTGAGTCTATTGTGGCCCGGGCAAAATCTCTTGAGGAGCGACGGTTGCTTCGCAGTCCGGCAGCCAGACCTGAGCGGCGACCGGATAAACGGGAACGGCGCAAGATCAGAGAGTTTCTGCGTAAACAGTAACAAGAGATTAAACTCCAGAAAAATATATGAAAAAGATTAAAAGGGCATTGATCAGTGTAACAGATAAGTTCGGCATCGAGGGGTTTGCCCGTGGTTTAAGTGAACTTGGTGTTGAAATTCTCTCCACTGGGGGAACCGCAAAGACAATCAGGGATAGTGGAATCGTAGTACAGGATGTTGCTGAATTTACAGCTTTTCCAGAAATGCTGGATGGAAGAGTGAAAACCCTCCATCCCCTTGTGTATGGCGGCATTCTTAATCAGCGGGATAATCCTGAACATCAAAAACAGTGTCGGCAGCATTCCATCCTTGACATTGATATGATTGTGGTTAATCTCTACTCCTTTGAAAAAACAGTGGCCAACCCTGATTGTCTGTTTGCTGATGCTGTTGAGAATATTGATATTGGCGGACCGACTATGCTCCGGGCTGCGGCCAAGAATTTTCGTGATGTTACGGTGATCGTTGATCCTGATAATTATGCACAGGTTCTGACTGAACTTAATGCCAATGGTAATACCAGTCTGAAATTCCGATTTAAACTGGCTCTCAAGGTATTTCAGGTAACTTCTGCTTATGATACCGCCATTGCCAACTGGCTTGCCAGGGTTGATATGGACGATAATTAGTCAGCGTTCATTAGGGATATAAATTTGCACTCAATGGCTTGACCCGTATTAGTGAAATGGCTGAGCGAAACTACGGAATGGGAGCGAAGAGGTAAGCAAGCTCGGAGTCTGTGCTTATCTGGTGAACGGTTCACGATAATCCTTATTTTTGTGGAGAGTAATAATGTTAAAGCTGGCAGTGCTGCTTTCCGGTTCAGGTCGGACTCTGGATAATTTTCATAACCGGATTAAGACTGGCGGTATGGATGCGGAAATTATGGTGGTTATTGCCAGTGCAGACGATGCTCTTGGCCTGCAAAAAGCTGATAATTACGGATATCCATCTTTTTACGGCAAGGATAATCATGAAATTAACCAGATACTAAATGATTACAGTGTTGATCTTGTTGTCCTTGCCGGTTACCTTAAACTCTATGTACCTCCGCTATCATTATTTTATCGGGTTCTCAATATTCATCCCTCGCTTATCCCTTCATTTTGTGGAGCTGGATTTTACGGACACCATGTCCATGAGGCGGTGAAGGCAAGGGGATGCCTAATAAGCGGCTGCACAGTGCATTTTGCCAATGAAAAATATGATGAAGGCCCGATTGTCCTTCAGAAATGTGTATGTCTTGAAGAAACTGACAGCCCTGATGATATTGCTGATAAGGTATTTGCTGCTGAATGTGAGGCCTTTCCGGAAGCTATCAATCTGGTAGCGGCAAAGGGTGTTGATTATTTCTGGCAACAGCCTGAATCCGTGACGGAAGACAAGATGTCCACTCGGTATCAGAGTGGTATGAGATGATAAAATGAATATGATTGTCTTTATTTTTTTCTCACCATAAAACGATCACGGATTCAGGAACAGATAATAAAGGAAGAAAAGCCATGACAACCCGGATTATAATGAATCGTGAGGATATAGATCGCAGTCTGGACAGGATTAGTCTGGAGATTCTTGAGAAAAACCATGGTATTGATGAACTTGCAGTGGTTGGTATCCATACCGGTGGTGTGTTTCTTGCTGAACGGATTCATAAGAAAATTACTGAACATGAAGATGCGGAACTGCTCCTTGGTCATCTTGATATTACCCTGTATCGGGATGATTGGAGTTTGATTGCTCAAAATCCGGTGGTAAGAAAGACAGATATTGGTTTTTGTGTGGATAATCGACGGGTGATACTGGTTGATGATGTTATCTTCACCGGCAGAACGATTCGGGCAGCCATGGATGCAATTATGGACTATGGCAGGCCCTTATCAATTCAGTTGGCGACTCTAATTGATCGGGGTGGGCGGGAATTGCCTATTCAACCTGATTTTGTGGGCTTAATGACCGGAGTTGATCCGGGCGAGAGGATTGATGTGATATTGATGGAAAAGGATGACCGAGATGAAGTTATTTTGTATGGAGCTGGAGTGCGGGTATGATATCCGAAGGGCAGTTTTCAAGACCTGATGATCTGGCCATGATATGTCAGAGGGTCCATGAAAAGCTTAAAAGCTATAAGCTATATGACTTCAATAGTCGCTATAACGATTTCCTGAAAACTTTTTTTGATCTGGTTCAGGAATTTGATTCCCTTGATGATTTTTACCGGATATGTGTGGTTGTTCCTCTGGAAATAATCAATATGGAATGCAGTCTTTATCTAACAGGGAAAGATCAGCAGTTACGGCTTGTCTGTGATAGCAGGTACGGAGTTATTACTGAATCGGGAGCTGTGCAGGAGGGTCTGTCTGTACAGGAAACCCCATATGAAACAAAAGATAGTTTTGTTGTTCCTATTTGCAATAGGCAGCTGATTTACAATCGTTTACAAAATGACTCTACCCAATCCGTAAATCGGGTAAGGGATAATGTGTGTCCTGAACAGACAGGGACAACAGACCTCTGGGCCGGGTGCGGTAAGGTCTGTGGGCGTTTTGGAGTGTTGGGGTTGCTGGTGGTGAGTCCACTGGCTCAGTTAACAGATACGGACAAGTTTTTTTTGAGTAAGTATGCCAACAGGATAGGGTTTAATCTTGAAAACCGGCTTGTTGCCTGTCAGAATATTGATCATTTGAAGTTTATTAACTCTCTTGTTATGGATATTGAACATAATGTGATTGTCCCTAATATGTATTTTCTTAACCTCTTTAATCAGTTAAGAAGAAATGTTGATGAAATCGAGTCGCTTGAAAAGAAAATTGAAAAAGGTATTGTCCTTGGGATAAGTGGCGATCAATGTGCAGATTGTTTGAGCCTTTGCACCAAAGTCCATCGGGAGTTGTTCAAGTGTCATCAGGAACTGACCAGACATCACAAGAATATTTCTTTGTTTCTTGAGAGTCTGTTTCGTCGGGAGCATTTTGAAAAGGGACATCTTGTCCTTCGTCCCCGTCGCTGTTTGGTAGAGAAAGAGATTATAATTCCCCAGCTTGACCATTATCGCAGTCGTCTGCGCTCCGCAGGTGTTGAAGTTAGACCTCCCCTAAATATGATGGAAGAAGAGTTTCAGATCATGGTGGATATTGGTCTGTTATCCCAGGTCTATGCCAATCTCTTTTCCAATGTGGCAAAATATACAGAAGATGTTGTTGAACATGATGGAGATTTGCGAAAATTCACGGCTTATGGTAGAGAAATTATTGACAATTTTTCCAGAGACAATTTGAGAGCTATAAAGTTTAATGTCTTTAGCAGCGGTCGATCTATGTCGATTGCAGACGGAAATCGTCTTTTTGAAGAAGGTGTCCGTGGTTATGGCAGTGATAATATTCCCGGAACCGGTCATGGACTTTCTTTTATTCGTTATGTGATTGAACTCCATGGAGGTCAGGTTGGTTATGAACCGACTCCATACGGTAATAATTTTTATTTTATTCTTCCTCTGCCGGAGTCGAAATCCTGTCCTATGCCTGGGGAGGTCAAGGGGCAGGGTTATCAGAAGACAAAGGACAGGTGATAGGTGATAATCAAGAGGGGACAGGAGGTACACAACGATGCCGCAGATCAGAAACTAAGTAAACCAGAATTACTGGCCCCCGCCGGTAACTTTGCTGCTTTTGAAGCTGCCATTGAGCAGGGTGCTGATGCGGTCTATGTCGGTGCACCGGGTTTTAATGCCCGGGCCTTGAGCCGGGATTTTACCTTTGCCGAGATCGGTTTCATGATTAAAGAAGCCCATGCCTGCGGGGTACGACTCTTTGTTGCCATGAACAGTATCATCAGGGAAGAGGAAATGGCAAAGGCGGTGGAAGCTTTGTCAATCCTGGCAGGATTGCGGCCCGATGCCTTGATTATTCAGGATCTGGGGCTTTTGTTTATTGCCGGTAAATGGTTTCCTGAAATTCCACTTCATGCTTCAACTTTAATGGCGGCAACCAGTTCACTTGCTGTAAACGGATTCACAGATTTGGGATTTTCGAGGGTGGTGCTGGCCCGGGAATTGACCATTGATGAGATTAGCAGGATACAGAGACAGACCGGGGCGGATATTGAGATATTTGTCCATGGGGCAATGTGTTTTAGTTATTCTGGTCTTTGTCTGTTTTCCAGCCTCCATGGGGGGAAATCAAGCTTGCGAGGACAATGTGTGCAACCTTGCCGGAGAGATTACCTTGCTGTTGAACATTCGGAGAGGACAGGCAGAGGTGTCCAGAAAGGTGGTGGCGAAAAAGGTAAAGGTAAAGGTAAAAGAAAGTATTTATTCTCCATGCATGATCTCTGTGCAATTGATGTTTTGCCCGAGTTATCTGCTGCCGGGGTTGCTTGTCTTAAAATTGAAGGAAGGCTTAAGAGTTCTTCTTATGTGGCAAACTGTGTCTCCGCTTATCGTATGGCTCTGGATTGTATGGATGAAGCCGTTGATGAGCAGGAACGGGTGTTACGGGAAGCACACCGCTTACTTGATGCGGCCATGGCAAGAAAAAGGTCTTCTGGTTATCTGTTTTCAGCAAATCCAGATGGGGCTGTCAGTCCTGACATATCCGGGGCAAGTGGTCAGTTTTTAGGGTGGGTGAAGAAAATATCTTTTGCCGGGACCAGGTCGGTCAATCCTTTCCGGTTACTTATTCTTCTGGTTAAATCTGTTTCAGTTGGAGACCGCCTAAGGTTTCACGACGATCAGAGTGGAAAACGAACTAACTATACCCTGCGTTTTATTGAAGGAGATGGCGGACGACGCAGACAGGCACAGGCTGGAGAAAAGGTTTGGCTGGGAATGGGGGGCGACCAGAAATCAATCAGCAGGAATAAGTTCCATGTAGCTGAAAAACAAAGACCTGTTAATAGTTATTCAAATCCGCATCAAGGGTTTAGGTCTGAAGGGCAATTCGCTAAGGGAAGTCTTTATCTGGTTGATCTAAAAAGCCGGATTAATATTGAACGAAAAGGTATCCAGCATACAAAACACCTTAAAGGGACCAAGATGCGTGCGGATGCAGAGCAGGTAAATGGAATTTTGCAGGAACTTGCCTGGAGGAAACAACTACATAATAAACAGATAGATCAGGTGAAGAAAGACCAGCATCCTCGAGGTCGGCAGAATTATGGAAGAAAAAAAACAAGAACCGAGAGCGGGGCGAAAACAATACCATGCTGGCTGGCTGTACGGAGTCTCCATGACCTTAAACAGCGGCTGCCGTTTCGACCTGCCCGTCTGCTTCTTCCTTTAAATAAAGACAATATGCGGGCATTGTCAGATAGAAAAGTGGTTGTTAAAAAACATCATCCCCAGGTTATCTGGCAGCTGCCGCCGGTTATTGATGAGGCTCGAATTGACTGGTTCAAAGATAAGATTTGTAATCTTGTTGAAGGCGGGTTTCATCGTTTTGAGCTTGGCCATATCAGTCAGTATGCACTTTTTTCGGGCTGCAATGGAAATGGAAACAGCAGTAGATGCAAAACATCTAAACCTGTAAACCTTGAATTATTTGGTCATTATAGTTTAAACATTATCAATTCAGCAGCTCTGCAAATGGTAGAGAAAGTCGGCTTATGCGGAGTTGTTTTTTCGCTTGAAACCGAATCTACCAATTTAAAGGCAGCTCTGAATAATTTTGGCAAAGATCGTCGGGGGCATGGTGCTGTGCAAAGGGTAAATCCCCGTGTACACAGGAGTACTTCTCATAAAGACTCTGCTGGTTTGATTAGTAAATTTAAAAAACGCTCTTTGGTGGGATTGTATGTTTACGGGCATCCCCCCTTGTTCACATCCCGTCTTAACCCAAGTTATTATAGTCATACCAGACAGGTAAAGAGTCCCAAGGAAGAATGTTTTACCATTGACCATGGGGATGGATTAACCAAGGTTCGTTCTGTTTTGCCTTTTTCTTTGTTACATCTGAATCAGGAAATTATTGAGTCGGGAATAGATTACATGGTGTTTGATTTAAGTGGCGGTCCGATAAAGCAGGAGATCGCCATTGTCAATTCCCTTATGAATAATCCCGGTAAACGACGGCAACAGGTGTTGAGCGGCAATTATCATGGAACTATGGTTTGATTATGACCAGCAGCCATTACAGCTAAATTATGAAAGATGGTTGCTGTGGTATGGAGTAAGGTAATACTTGCCATCGTTCATATAAACCACCATATCCGGCTAATCGGACCCAACCAGCAATGATAACTAAAGAGAAACAGATAAGCCAAGGGGTCAATCTAACGCCGCTTCACTCCTAAGATAATTTCCATTTTCTGACTTCTGTCCTCTGTCCTCTGACCTCTGTTTTCTGATATTGATACTGATAAATAACACATCAAATGAAAAATAAGGAAATATTAACCAGACTCTACCAGGTTCTTGAACCATACCTAAAAAAACTTATCATTGCCATGGTGGCCATGGTGGTGGTGGCCGGATTTAGTGGGGCCCAGGCCTATATGGTCAAACCTCTTCTTGATGAGATTTTTATTAACAAGGACCCTTTTCTTCTCAATATTCTTCCCTTGGCATTGCTTGCCATTTTTTTCTTTAAAGGGATATTTTATTTTATTTATTCGTACCTGCTTGAATGGGTTGCTCAATGTGTTATCAGGGATCTACGAAATAGAATTTTTAAACACTTAAACAGTTTGTCTCTTTCTTTCTATCACCTCACCCCTACAGGTGAGTTGATTTCAAGAATAATCAATGATGTTACTCTGCTTCAGGATGCTGTTTCCTATGCATTGATTCGTATTCTCCGTGATTTTTTCTCGGTCATCGTTTTACTTGTGGTGATTTTTACCATGAACTGGCAACTTGCCACGATATCTTTTATTTTTATTCCCATGGCAGCTATTCCCGTTATCATTTTTGGCAGAAAATTTAGGATGGTGTCCACTAAATATCAGAAAAGTGTGGGAGAGGCGACTAATATCCTTCACGAAACCATTGTCGGCATTAGGATCGTTAAAGCTTTTTGTATGGAAAAGAGGGAAGAACAGAGATTTGCCAGCCAGCTCCAGTATCTCTTTGAGACCTTGATGAAAGAGACAAAGTATAAATGTCTTTCCCATCCCATGCTTGAGCTGATGGCCGGGGTAATGATTGCAATTATTATCTGGTTTGGAGGAATGCAGGTCTTGCGAGGCGAGTCCACTCCCGGAACTTTCATGTCATTTCTGGTGGCTATGATGATGCTTTACGAGCCAGTAAAGGGGATAAGCAAGATAAACGCCACTATCCAGATCGGTCTGGCAGCAGCTGATAGAATTTTCACTCTGCTTGATGTCAAGGCCGATATCGTTGAGAAAAAGGATGCGGTGGTAATGCCGCATTTTCGTGATCGTATTGAGATGGTGAATTTAACTTTTTCTTACGAGCCTGATCAACCGGTTCTTAAAAATATTAATCTGAGCATCCGCCGCGGTGAAGTGCTTGCTGTGGTTGGTCCCTCCGGTGGTGGTAAGACTACCCTGGCCAATCTCTTTCCCCGGTTTCATGATGTCGATTCCGGAGCCTTGTTGATTGATGGTCATGATATACGAAATGTTACTCTCCATTCATTACGATCTCAGATAGCCCTGGTAACCCAGCAGACCATTCTTTTTAACGATACGGTGAGGAATAACATTAAATATGGCAGCCCCGGGAGCAGCAATGAAGAAGTTCGTAAGGCTGCTGATGCTGCCTTTGCCTTACAGTTTATTGAAGAGCTGCCCCATGGTTTTGATACGGTTATCGGTGAATCAGGAGAACGCCTTTCCGGAGGTCAGAAGCAGAGAATGACCATTGCCAGGGCAATCCTTAAAGATGCTTCGATTTTGATATTGGATGAGGCAACCTCTGCACTTGATACCGAGTCAGAACAGAAGGTTCAGGATGCCCTTGAGAATTTGATGAAAGATCGTACTACTATTATAATTGCCCATCGTTTGTCCACGATTAGAAACGCAGATAGAATTATTGTGATGGAGAATGGAGTGCTGGTGGAAGAAGGCACCCATGAGGAGCTATTGCAACTTGGTGGGGTCTATACCGGATTGAACGGGATACAGCAAGTGGGCGAGAAGAGTATATCTTGAATAATAAGTCGGCATTAATATTGGCAACATATCGTTGTAAAGAAAATCTGGCAAGAGGTGTTGCTGGTCAACATGGACTTTATTACGCTTGTGCCAAGGCTGTTCTTGGTTCTATCTGCATGAATCAGCAAGGATGATTTCATCTGCCCATATTACTGAATTAATGCTGACCCGGATTCTATTCATCATAAGCGATTAAGGCAGAGATTTACTTTTTATTCACTCTTATGCTCTCTGCGTACCGCCTGTGGTCCTGGCTTGCTGCCTCCGGCTAACTGTACCACTATCCTGTCGGTTTTCTGAAGGCGGTTGACCAGGGTTTTAAATAAATGGCGGGAAACATCCGGATATTTTTCAATTAACTCACTTAGTTTGTCGCCCGGATAGCGTTTGATCACGCAACGACCGGTTGCAATAATGGAGGCTGAACGAGGTTCGCTAATAATTGCTGCCATTTCGCCAAAATATTCTCCCGGTTCCGTAATTTCGGCAATCTTTTTGTCGCTTCTAAGCACCGCTACTTTGCCGCGGACAAGTTTGAAAAAGTCCTTATCTTTATTGCCCTCCCGAATAATTATATCATTGTCCTGGTACTCTTCCACATCAGGGTTGACCAGGTAGGCAGGCAGGGTATCTTCATGCACAACTGTCCGGTGCAACACTTCTTCAAGGCTGGTTACCCCCTCTCTTGCCTTTTGCAGGGCAGCTTCTCTGAGGGTGTACATCCCGTCTCTAATAGCTGTTTTACGGAGTTGTTCCTCGGAAGCTTCAGCCTGGATAGCCTGGGCTACATCCTTGGTAACTTCCATCAGCTCATAAAAACCAACTCTTCCCTTATAGCCAAGACCGTTACATGCTGGACAACCTTTACCTGTATAGAGCTCAAGTGCATTTAATTCCTCTTTCTGGAAACCGGCACCTATCAGTTCTTTTTTGCTATAGGAGGCAGGCTGCCTGCATTTGAGGCAGAGTCGCCGTCCCAGTCGTTGGGCAAGCACCATGGTCAAGGACGAAGCTAACAGATATGGAGGGATACCAATGTCCACCATCCTGCCCACCGTGGCTGCAGCATCGTTGGTGTGAAGGGTAGAAAAAACGAGATGACCGGTCATGGCGGCTTTCATGGCTATTTCAGCGGTATCTAAATCACGGATCTCACCGACCATGATTATATCCGGGTCCTGGCGGAGAAATGCTTTAAGAGCTGCGGCAAAGGTCATGCCCACTTCAGTGTTCACATTGACCTGGTTGATACCCCTGAAGTTGAATTCAACCGGATCTTCAACCGTCAGAATTTTTATATCCTCTTTGTTGAGTGAGTTGAGGGCCGAGTAAAGGGTGACTGTTTTGCCTGAACCGGTGGGTCCGGTGACCAATAACAACCCCTGAGGTCTTTTTAGACATCTCCGCAGGGCGGCAAAGGTTTTTTCTTCAAATCCTAACTTGGTCAGGTCTACATTAAGCGATCCTTTGTCAAGAATACGCAGGACAATACCCTCACCAAAGAGCAAAGGCAGGGTGGAAACCCGAAAATCAACAGCCTTGTTACGGCTTAATCGTATCTTGATCCGCCCGTCCTGGGGGACGCGTCGTTCGGTGATGTTGAGATCGGCAATAATCTTCACCCTTGCAACCAAGGCATTTTTTATGGTTAGAGGAAGATTCATTGATTTGAATAAAGCACCATCTTTACGATATCGTACCTGCATACTCTGTTCAAAGGGCTCGATATGAATATCACTGACACCATCTTGGACGGCCTTGATAAGAATGCCGTTAACCAATTTAATGATGGGAGCATCAGAGGCAGAAAACTGGTCAACTCTATCGTTTTCATCTGTACTTTCAATCTCAAAATCCTCTGCCGCATCGGATACCAGGGCCCCGAAGTCATCAACTTCGGTAATACCAAGATCATCTGCTTCCTCTTCTGGATTGAATTTAAAGAATGACTGATATTCCTCTTCATCGATTTTATAGTATTTTTTGTATGCATCAATAATCTCTTTGGCAGGGGAGACACAGACATCAAGCTCCATGCCGACAATATCCTGTAACTCTTCCACCTCCATATGGTCGGTGGGCTCGGCCATGGTAATTTGGAGGATATTGCCGGCCATGCGCAGCGGCAGGGCCAGAAATTGTTTTGCATCTTCATAGGACAGCAGTTTCATCCCCTCCTGACCTGGAGGTTCCTGTTCCAGGTTGACATAAGTATAATTATGCATCCGGCTGAGGAAATTGGGGATGGTGTACCTTTCAATATCACCATTTTCAAGAAGAATTCTCCCTAATCTATTTCCAGTTTTCATATGTTTTTTTTTGGCATATTCAAATTGGCTTACAGTTATATATCCGGCTTTCTGGAGAAGCTCACCAATCTTGAATTTGCCAGCTCCGGACTGGTCTTTTATAGTCCTTTTCATGGAGCTTTTTCGTTTTACTTTCTTGATCATGGAATTTTTTATATATAGGAGTTTTGTAGGGAATGAAAACTGGGTAACCTGAAACCCGGAAATTGAGGTCTGTTTTTATCAAAAAGCAAAGAATAGAAAATGTAAATATTCGGGTTGGCAAAAAAATCCCATCACCAAGGACTGTAAATGTTTGGGTAGTGCCTCATATTCGTTCATTCGGGTCGGTGAAGTGTATTTTGCTACTCGAACCGACCCGAATGGGCGAAGATGAGGTGCTACCCGAATATTTACTAGAAAATGGTAATTATCTTAGCAGTGAAGTGGCGTTAGATTAATCCTTTGTCTGACCCATTTTCTTCATGAAAACAAAGAATAACAAAAGAATTGCATATATGTCATCAAAAAAAAGTTATAATCAGCAATAAGGCGAAGGGATTCATCAGCCAGGCTGGATTGATTCCGTTGATAAAGTTTATTCAGTGGGCGGGCATGCCAAAGGCGATTGTGGAAACTATTGACCATAAATTTGGAGATAATGTGCTTTATGATTTAGTTGATGCTGTCTTCCTGACACAGGGGGGCTGTAAAGTGGCAAATCAACTATTGCAGCCATGCCATGCAAAACGATCGATGTCGATTCCACAGAGAAAATTGCTTACGGCAAACAACGGGGAGTAAAGAAAGGTTACAATCCTTTCTATCATCCATTGTTGGTCTTTTATGCTGAGACCAAAGAAATTCGTAACTATTCAGCGAAATGAACAAACTCCCGTAATCTTAGGCTGTAACTGTTCAGATGTGTTTCGTGGAGTGCAGCTGAATAGTTACAGAAATTATTCATAAGTCTCAGGGTATGCCTGCGATTTTCCTAGAAGCCTTGGCACACAAGATATCAGCACATATCTGTGCCATAGAGAATCGCTCAATTCAGGTAGAAATGAATTCAAGGTGTTATGTGCTATCAAGGTATTATTTGATCAATACATGGTCGAGAATTTGAAGTAAGACCGGCAAAGTGCTTGCGTCTAATTCATCTGACCGTTATAAGTAATAAAACTGTAAAAATAATTTGCTTGGTTTCACTTTTAAGAATTATTTTATCCTGAATTGAGCGATTTTATGACGCAGATATGTGCTGATATCTTGTGTGCCAAGGATTTCCGAAAACCGCAGGCATACCCGTTGGTCTGTTGAGGATTTTCGGAAAGCCTTGGCGTGCAAGAGATCGGAGTCTCGTTGCACTCGCTTACCTGGTGCAGATCAAGTTAGAAAATCGCTCAACTCAGGTTTATATAAAAGATGGCAGTTATGCTTGAGCTATGTCACCAGCGACCAGCTTTAATGGTTCGCTTGAGACTTGTCCATCAGGTCCTGCCCGGTTAGTGTCGTGTCAACGATGAAATGGCGTAATATTGTGCAGGATTTTTTTGCATCTGCGGAAAAAAACAAACAAGATGCGTCAGAGCATCGTTGACAGGACACTAGGTTCTTGGAAATATTTGTTGATTTAAGGGGGATGGTATGGAAGAAAATAGTGAACTGATTCGACTGGAACAGTTTGTCGACAAACTACTAAATCGGTATAATGAATTAAAACAAGGCTATAAATCTTTAAAGGCTACTCTGACAGACAAGGAAAATGAGTGTGCCGACCTTAGGCAACAGATCACAGAGTTAGACAGTGAGCGTACAGTTGTTGGTGCAAAAGTTGCCGGGCTCATCGGCAGGATTAAGGAATGGGAGATTGAAGACTATGGTTCTGGTATCAATGAAGAGCATGAACGACATGAACCATGATTGCAGGACATGAAGACAGATGACAGGAGATAGCAGTCATCGAAGGGTTTGCATATTAGGTACAGTGCTTATACTGTTTTTATTGTCTGAACATAAACTATAATTGCTATTAAATGCAACAAGTTATAAGATCACTCAATTCGGGTATTTTTTTTACAACTTTTACGATTGTTGGAATATGGAAGAGCGACTTGTTCATTTTCAACTTTTTGGTCAGGAGTTCACTTTTTTCAGTGATGTTTCTGATGCTGAGGTTGATGAAATTGTCAAGCTTGTCCGTCAAGAGCTTGAAAGAGAGGATGGTAGATATACCAGCTCTATCCCGTCTAGCAGATTGTTGGTTTTAGGATGTTTGCGTCTTGCCTCAAAGTTAGTTCAGCAAAAGAAGAAATCAGCAGATTATCGTCGCCGTCAGGATAATGCCATTGATAATCTCATCGACAGGATGACTGACATAGAATAAAAGTTGCTCTAATCATAAAATATTATTTTTTTAGTAATTATTTACCAGTACCTTGCTCAAGTCTCATAAATAAGTACAGACTTCGAGCTAATTTACCTCTTCATCCATTCCAAAGTCTGCATTCACCGTTTCACTTCTACTTATACCCTGATAAACGCTTAAAACTTCCATATCAATGTTGTAAATGCAATAATTGTTTGTTTTTTGCAAAAAACTGGTTTTGATTTTTTTCTGTATCGGCTATGATAAATTAAAATGATGTTCATATGTTGCTTCCCTGCGATGTTGGTGATTAATGGAGTATTGAGCCAACTCTCTAAATAAGGGCAGCCAGAATGTTGAGCAATGGAAAACTTAGCTGATTTCCAGGATGCGATATGGGCCTTGCCCACCTGATTGAATCAGGTTTGATTGTTTCATTAACACGGCAGAGCGGGGATTTTTTTACCTGAATTGAACATATTGCACTTAGATAAATGAAGTGTCCTAGTATTTTATGATACAAATTATGTCTGATAATATCAGGTTTTTTTGTTGAATTGCACAATGATATAAATGAAGGGAATGTTGATCCCATGGATAGTAGAGAATAACTATGTTGTCAGTGGTACATATAAGAAAAAGGGGCAGTTTGTTTTTTGAATTTTGTCTAACCAGAGCTGTCTGGACAAGTTCCTATATTGACCAGCTTCAGGCGAACTATTAAAATTGACCACTATGGCATGTCGAAATCATAACTGCCATTTTTCATATAATTGTTCAAATGTGCTGGCTTATCTGTGAAGATTTGTAAGATGAAGGTCGATATTTACTGTTTTTATGTATCCGGCAACAGGAAATAGGTGGCAGAGTAATTGATTGCCCTGTGCAGATTGGGGCTGTGATGCTACAATATAAAAATCGTATGTTTTATTACACTCCTTTACGATATAATGGTTTGTCAGGAATACGAATCAGTTGTCTTGTGTAGTTTCATATCCAATTTATCTATCCGTTACAGGAAGGTGATAAACAACCTGATTACTTTTTTTAGAGATGTAGTCATATGTTCTCCACTTCCTGGTGACACCTTTTTATTAAACCTGAATTGAGCGATTTTATGACGCAGATATGGGCTGATATTTTGTGTGCCAAGGATTTTAAGGAAACCGCAGGCATACCCGTTAGTCTGCCCACGGATTTTCTTAGAAGCCTTGGCGTACAAGAGATCGGAGTCTCATTGCACTCGCTTACCTGGTACAGATCAAGCTAAAAAATTGCTTAACTCAGGTTAAATATAGTTGTATGGTAGCCTATAGTTTTACTCCATAGTTTCCACTTCTTTATTATCCGCCGTTTATATTCCTTTCAGTTGTATCCATGTATTAAAAAATAGCAGACACCTACCTGCCACGGGCGGGGAATCGTTTAATTTAGTTGTTACCTGGGTATCCCCTTGCTTTTATTGATTATTGTTATTTTTAATAAAGCATAATGGTGATCAGGTTTTATTGTGAAGTTGTATAAATTTGTATTTTCATGAGGACTTATTTATGAATATTAACCTAATGAACTTGTTTGTGGTAGGCATGGTTCTAATCATTGGTACGGTGATTGGATTCCTGCTTCGTAAAAAACTTATTGAAGGTAATCAGAGCAGCCTTGAAGCTCAAAAACGGCAGATCATTGAGAATGCGATCCATGATGCTGCAAAAACAAAAAAGGAATCACTTCTACTTGCCAAAGAAGAAGTGTATCTGGTAAAATTGGAGGCAGATACAGGAATTAAACAGTCTCGTCATGCATTACAAGAGGAACAACTCCGTTTGGATAAAAAACTTGACGAGGTGAAAAATGAATTTAATGCACTTAAGATTAGTTCTGAAAAGTTAGAGGAGCGGCAAGAACAAAACCGTGTTTACAGTCTTAAACTGGAACAGCGGGATAAAGAGCTTGATGTGCTTATTGATAAACAACGGTATAAATTAGAAAAAATAGCTGGTATTGATCGTGGGCAGGCCAAGCAAGAGCTTATGGATTCCATTGAGAGCGAGGCCCGCATGGATGTTGCCAAGCGGCTGGTTCGTATCGAAAATGAAATGAAAATAGAGGCTGACCGTAAGGGGAAAAATATTATTGCTCTGGCCATCTCCCGCTATGCCGGCGACTATGTTGCAGGTAAGACTGTCGCCATGGTTCCCTTGCCGAGTGAAGAAATGAAAGGGCGCATTATAGGTAGAGAAGGGCGTAATATCAGAGCATTAGAGGCAGCAACCGGGATTGATATTATTATTGATGACACGCCGGAGGCGGTTATTTTGTCGGGTTTTAATCCGGTTCGCCGTGAGATTGCCCGCCTTGCTCTTGAACAGCTTATTGCCGATGGCCGCATCCATCCTGCCAGGATTGAGGAGGTGGTAGCCAAGGTTACCGGAGAATTGCAGGTGGAGATACGGGAGGCCGGTGAGCAGGCGACTTTTGATGTTGGTGTCCACGGCATGCATGTTGATCTGATTGAATTGATTGGCCGCCTGAAATATCGCACCAGTTACGGGCAGAATATCCTTCAACATTCCCTGGAGGTTGCATTTCTCTGCGGGGTGATGGCTGCCGAGCTTGGTCTGGATGTGAAAAAAGCCAAACGGGCTGGGCTGCTCCATGATGTGGGTAAAGCAGTTGATCATGAAGTAGAAGGTTCGCATGCTATTATTGGCCGCGATCTGGTAAAAAAATATGGCGAGTCTGATGATATTGTTTATGCTGTTGGTGCCCATCATGAAGATCAGCCGATTATCAGTATTCTTGATATTCTGGTGCAGGCAGCGGATGCTTTATCCGGGGCCAGACCCGGGGCCAGAAAAGAAATGTTGCAGAGCTATGTTAAACGCCTTGAAGATCTGGAAAAGATAGCAAATGGTTTTAATGGAGTTGAAAAATCCTATGCTATTCAGGCTGGTCGTGATTTGCGTATAATTGTAGATAGTTATAAGATTAAGGATGATGAAGCAGTTCTGCTCAGTCGTGATATTGCCAAAGCGGTTGAGGAGCAATTGACTTATCCGGGGCAGATCCGCGTGACGGTGATTCGTGAAACAAGAGCTGTTGACTATGCTCGGTAATGTAATATCAATTGATAATTGATAATTCTTGACCATAAAAAATTGTCCAACAAATAGGGCCTTTTTATAGGGCGTTTACCAGGTCTGTATAATGATTGGAACCGGGCATAAATTGTACCAGTGTCATGGTGACATCTATTATGTCAGCGGATAGTAACTTTTCAATAAGTAGGTATACAGTCTATGGTTTTGACAAATTACCTTAACAGCATATTGGAAACGGGGCTTTAGCCCCGTCACCTGCTTTAGTCAGGTTAGCGGGACTAAAGTCCCGCCTCCGAATCACCTTGTGCTTAACTTATATTGATCGCTACCCAGACTTATTGAGAAGTTACAGCGGATATTGCAAATTGCCTGTGAGGGGAGCTGGAAGATGAAAAGTGTTGAGGAACAGGTTGCTCTGATTGAGCGGGGAATTGTTGATCTGATATCAAGAGAGGAACTTGTAAAAAAGCTGACCAGTTCCATTAAAACCGGAAAACCATTGATTATCAAGGCCGGTTTTGACCCGACAGCTCCGGATCTTCACCTCGGCCATACTGTTCTGCTTCAAAAACTTCGTCATTTCCAGCAACTTGGTCATATTGTTCACTTTCTGATTGGAGATTTTACCGGCCTTATCGGGGACCCGACCGGTAAGTCTGACATTAGAGTTCCCCTTACCCGTGCAGATATTGAGCGAAATGCTGAAACCTACAAGGAACAGGTTTTTAAAATTCTTGATCCGGAAAAGACCAGGGTTGTCTTTAATTCGACCTGGCTTGGCGAACTAAGCTCCTACGATATGATTCGCCTGGCCTCCCAGCTCACCGTGGCCAGAATGCTTGAGAGGGATGACTTCAAAAAAAGATTTGAATCAAACCGGCCGATTTATATCCATGAATTTCTTTATCCCCTGATTCAGGGCTATGATTCGCTGGCTTTACAAGCGGATGTGGAGCTGGGCGGTACAGATCAGTTATTTAATCTGCTCATGGGACGAGAAATTCAAAAAAGCCGGCAACAGACTCCCCAGGTTGTGTTGACCATGCCGCTTCTTGAAGGCCTGGACGGGGTCAACAAGATGAGTAAATCATTGACCAATTATATTGGTATTTCTGAAACAGCCGATGATATTTTTGGTAAGATAATGTCGGTTAATGATGAACTTATGTTTCGTTATTATGAATTATTAAGTGATCTTTCCCTAAAAGAAGTAAGCCAGCTCCGCTCTGATATGGAAAGGGGAGATGTGCATCCCAAATCAGTCAAAAAAAGGCTGGCCAGGGAAATGGTAGCTCGCTTCCATGATGAAGAGGCAGCAGTGAATGCGGAGAGAAATTTTGAACAGGTTTTCAAAAAACATGAGCTTCCTGACAAGATTGCGGAGAAAGCACTTGCAAGAGGAGGCGAACCGGTCTGGCTGCCCCAACTTCTGTTAGAGGCAGGGCTTGTCAAGTCAACTTCGGACGGCAGGAGAATGATTAAACAGAATGCTGTTTCCGTGAATGGGGAAAAGGTTAAATCGATGGATACCGTCGTCCCGACCAGTGGTGCAGTGTTATTGCAGGTTGGCAAAAGGAGATTCTGCCGGGTTTTGTTTTCTTGAGCTATGTCTCATCTCAATACCTTGGTAGCATAGGAATTTTCATTTTCGGGCAATTGTATCATCATGGTTATGTGTCACGCGTGGTGCGATATCATCAGTTGATGTCGTTAACTTTACAATTAATTATTAACAGACTAAAATCCTGCCCGAAGGGCAATATGTTCATGTATCGGAAAATCAAAGTTTCTGTGAGAATGATTATTAACTGGAGGGTATTTTTTGCCCGCAGGGCACCATGTTTTTTAGTGATTTAGTGATGTAAATTGAATATTGAATATCGAACAAGGAATATCGATTGATGAAGGAAGAGACTTCATGATTCGACATTCCCTGTTCGATATTCGACATTCAGTATTCGACATTCCATATTCGTCTTTTTGCCCGCAGGGCATTATGTTCGTATGAGTTTCCCACGGTGCGGGTCAGCATCGCGATTATTTAATATGGGGGGAGGGAGGCCATGGCAGAAAAAAATACCCTGATAACAGATGTGTTAATTGTTGGCGGCGGGCCTGCCGGATTAGCTGCCGCAATTCATCTCGTTGATCAATTTAAGGGAAAAGGTGAGAATCGGCGTGTAATGCTCATCGAAAAAGGCAGGGTGATTGGTGCTCATATTCTGTCTGGTGCAATTATTACCCTTGAAGTGTTTAAAGAGCTGCTTAGTGAAGAAGAGTTTAATGGATTACCGTGTGACTCGGAAGTAACCTTGAGTGAGACATTAAAGTTGAGCAAGCGAGGTGCCTTTCGCCTGCCATTTCATCCCCCCTATATGAATAATATGGGCAATAAGATTGTCTCACTGGGCAAGATCTGCAGATATCTGGCAGGTATTGCTGAGCAAAAAGGCGTCGAGATATATTCCGGTTTTTCTGTGAATGAAGTTATTTATGAAGATAACAAGGTTGTCGGGGTTAAAATCATTGACACCGGGGTTGATCCCCAGGGTCATAAACTGAAAAATTTCCAGGAAGGAACTTCAGTTAAGGCAAAGATTACAATCTTTGCTGAAGGAAGCTACGGTTCACTGGCAAAAACACTTACCCGCCGTTTTAATCTTGACAGCGGTAAAAATCCTCAGATGTATTCCCTCGGTATTAAAGAGTTATGGACTGTTCCTGAGAGTAATATCCAGGCAGGGCATGTTTATCATACTTTTGGCTATCCCCTTAACCCTAACGAAGAGTTCGGTGGAGGTTTTATTTACGGGTTTCAAGGCAATAAGGTAGGATTAGGGTTTGTTGTCGGCCTGGACTATGTTGACCCTGCTTTTGATATTCATGCCGCCATGCAGGTATGGAAGCAACATCCAAAGGTTGCAGCAATTCTTGATGGGGGAAAAGTTCTTGAATACGGAGCTAAAACATTACCGGAAGGCGGTTATCTGTCAATACCCAGGCTTTACGGTGATAATTTTATGATTGTTGGTGATAGTGGAGGATTGGTGGCAATGCCGGCTCTTAAAGGGGTTCATCTCGCCATTGATTCCGGAATGTGTGCAGCAAAAACAGCCGCTTTGGGGTTGAGAGCAAACGATACCAGTGCTGCACAGCTTGCCCATTATGAAGAACTGGTCAAGGGAGGGCGTATCTGTACAGAGCTTTATCCTCTTCGCAATTTCAGACAATCATTTACCGGCGGCATGATCACTGGAGCTTTTAAATTCGGAGTTCAGATGGTAACCGGCGGTGCCTACCCGTTTTTTGGTAACCTGCCAACTGAGGCTGACAACAAAACCCTTAAAAAACCAGGTGAATATACTTCCACATCCTTTCAGGAACGGTTTGCCGGGAAACTTAAGTTTGATAATAAATTTACCTTTGATAAAGTCACCGGTGTTTTTTACTCAAAAACACGCCATGATGAAGAGCAGATGGTTCATCTGATCATTAACGATAAGGATAAGTTTAATCGGATCAATATGAAGCAGTATGGCACACCATGTCAATACTTTTGTCCGGCAGATGTGTATGAGGTGCATGTAGACCGAGAGGGTAACGAGAGCCTCCGGATTCATGCTGAAAACTGCTTACATTGTAAAACATGTGATATCAAATCTCCTGAAGACGGCATAACCTGGATGACCCCCTATGGTGGTGATGGTCCTGAATATGTGAATATGTGAATACAAACATCGTAAATTGAGAATTGATAATTATTGACCATAAAAAATTGTCCCCCAAACAAGGTCTTTTTATAGGGTGTTTACGAGATCTGGAATATGTAAAAAAACAGGGAAAATGATATGCCCTTAACAATCATCAGTTTAATAAAGCAGGTTCCTCTGCCATCAGAGATGAGAATGGGTAAAGATGGTTTAATGGAGAGAACCAAAGCAAAGTCTATTATCAATATTGACTGCTCGTTTGGTTTGGAGGCAGGTCTACAGCTTAAAAATCAACATCCTGATGCCAGGCTGATTGTATGTTCCATGGGACCCTCATCATTTACTCTCTCTTTGAAAAAAGCAATTGCAATGGGTTACGACAAGGCTTATTTGCTTTCTGATAGCAAACTGAGAGGATCAGATACCTATGCCACAGCCCTTGCCCTTGCCTTGTTGCTTAAACATCTTGGCTTTGATAAAGACAGCCAAGAGCCCTTTGTTATTGTTGCCGGTCGTCAGACCAGTGATGGTGATACTGCCCATGTCCCCTCGCAGGTCGCAGAAAATCTCAGTATCCCCCAGGCAACATTTATTGAGATTGCTGAATCTGATAACAATCATATTGTGGTGAAACGCATTATTGAAGGCGGATACATGATGATGCGTATTCCTATGCCCTGTGTCCTCTCATTAACAGCAACCGGGGTTCCCCCCCGCCGGCCCTCCTTATATGGGGCAGTAAAGGCACGCAATGCTGAGATTACTGTTCTTGATGTTGATGGTCTAAGAATTCCCCATGATAAAATCGGGCTTGCTGGTTCGCCAACTATTGTGGCTAAGGTTACCAATATTGTCAGCGAGAGAGCACCGGTCAGAATGAGTGAAGGTCGGGATCTTAAAACCCTGGTAGCTGACCTGATTGATCAGCTTGTTGCGGGCAAGAGTTCAGCCGAGACACAGGAGAAAAAAAAGCAGAAAAAACAAAGATCAGGTAAGGAAAAAAAACGACCTGACTATCCTGAAGTTGATTTTAGAAATGGTGACAAAGGAATCCTGACCTGGGCTGAAATTGTTCACGATAAAATTATTCGTCCGTCACTGGAGTTGTTAACCCCTGCCCGTGAGCTGGCAGCCACTCTTGGCAAGGGAACTAAAGTTACAACATTACTAATTGGTAACGGTGTGGATGCCTTGGCGAAGACCTTGATTGAACATGGCAGTGATGAGGTAATTATTGTTAATGATGAGCATCTTGAAGAATATCTGGTACTACCCTTTGCCACAATTTTTGCAGATCTAATCGCCGAGATCAAGCCTGAGATTGCATTGTTTGCAGCCACAACTGCAGGTCGTGAACTTGCCCCCCGGATTAGTGCTAAAGTGCATAGTGGGGTTACAGCCGACTGTACGGCTCTTGAGATTGGTGAGCATATTGATCGTATAAATAAGCGGATATTTAAGCCTATCCTTAAATCATTTCGACCAACATACGGAGAGAGCAAGCTGGCAACTATTCTTGGTTTTGTCTGTCCGCAAATTTCAACGGCCAGGGCCGGCACCTTTAAAGTCCCTGAATGTCAGGAAGGGCGTGAAGGTATTGTTACCCATCGGAAGATAAAACTTAAAAAAGAAGACCTGATAGTTGAGATTCTTGAAACAGTACGGGGTGATGCTGGGCTGCAAAGTTTATTTGAGGCAGATATTATTGTTGCCGGCGGTCGTGCTGCCTGTGAAATTGACAATCTATCCCTTGTCAAAGAGCTTGTGCAGGCATTGGGCAAGCAGGGTATTCATGCGGAATGGGCTGTAAGCCGCCCGGCTGTTGATGGTGGTTATGCAGAATATGCCAGGCAAATTGGTCAGACCGGCAAAACGGTGCGTCCAAAGGTCTATATTTCAGTGGCAATTTCCGGAGCGATTCAGCATATTGCCGGGATGAAAGAGTCAGATACAATTGTTGCAATTGACCATAATTCTCAAGCTTCAATCTTTTCCCATGCAGATTTTGGCATTGTGGGCGAGTATGAAGATATCCTGCCGGAGTTGATTGAAAAGGTAGATGGTGGTTTTACCTTTGG
>CAYRGM010000016.1:0-22600 GCA_964423765.1 uncultured Desulfobulbaceae bacterium | reverse complement strand
GGGTTGGCAAAAAAATCTCATCAGCAAGGACTGTAAATGTTTGGGTAGTGCCTTATATTCGTTCATTCGGGCCGGCGAAGCGTACTTTTGCTACTCGAACCGGCCCGAATGGGCGAAGATGAGGTGCTACCCGAATATTTACAAATAAGTTGTACAGTTTGCGCCCTAAATAGGGGTCGTTTGTTTGTGAACAATATCTCCAACAGGAATTATAGATAATGTTAAGTCCACGAAAGGTAAAACACAGAAAACAACACAAGGGCAGAATGCGTGGTGTTGCCAGTCGGGGTTCCGAAATTTCATTTGGTGAGTATGCACTTAAAGCTACCGGCTGTGGTCGCATGACTGCTCAGCAGATTGAAGCTGGTCGAGTCGCTATTAACAGAAAAGTAAAACGCGGTGGGAAAATGTGGATACGGGTTTTTCCTGATAAGCCCATTACCAAAAAGCCTGCTGAAACAAGAATGGGTAAGGGGAAAGGCTCGGTGGAATACTGGGTAGCCACCATAAGGCCGGGTCGGGTTTTATATGAACTTAGCGGTGTTTCAGAGGAGCTTGCCATAGAGGCCTTACGGCTTGCAAGTTTTAAACTGCCTTTTTCCACGAAGATCATTTTAAGGAGTATGACCATATGAAGATCAGGGAACTTCGGGGGTTGAGCTGGGAAAAGCTTGGCAAAAAAGAAAAGGATCTTCGTGAGGATTTGTTTAAATTAAAATTCCAGCATGGTATTCGTAACCTTGAAAATCCGGCTAAATTGAAAGTGCTTAAACGCAATATTGCCAGGGTTAAAACAGTTATGACCGAGCAGGTACGGGCAGGTCAGGCTTAGGATATGGTTCTCCCCAAAAATAATACATTAGACACTGGAAATGAAGAATGAGTGAGACAGTTAGAAAGACCCGGCAGGGATCAGTAGTCAGCAGTCAGATGGATAAGAGCGTTGTAATTGTAGTTGAGCGCAAGGTTAAACATAAGTTGTATGGAAAGTATGTTCGGCAAAGGGTCAAGTATATGGCCCATGATGCAGACAACGCCTGTAATGTTGGTGATCTCGTGTTGATTGAAGAGTGCCGGCCGCTTTCAAAAAATAAACGCTGGCGGATTCGGGCTATTCTTCAAAAAGCAGTTTAAGGATAAACGGTTACAGCAAGTCATTTATTGTAAATCTATACCCTTGGTGAACATTTATGACGACGGTGACCATGCCAGTAAAATGAACATTTTCAGGTGGAGAGATGATTCAAACCGAAACTATGCTGAATGTTGCCGATAATTCAGGGGCAAAAAAAATACTTTGTATCAGGGTGCTTGGCGGTACCGGAAGAAGATATGCAAGTATTGGTGATGTTATTGTTGTGACTGTGAAGGAGGCGATCCCTCACGCAAAGGTAAAAAAAGGTGATGTGCTGGACGCCGTTGTTGTCCGTACGAAAAAAGAAATCAAGAGACCTGAGGATACCACTATTCGTTTTGATGAAAATGCGGCTGTTTTGCTGTCCAGCTCAGGTGAGCCGGTGGGAACTCGTATTTTTGGTCCGGTGGCGAGAGAGTTGCGTTCACTTGGGTTTATGAAGATAATTTCCCTTGCTCCAGAAGTGCTGTAATAAATTGCAGGAATCAGATGGGTTGGAGTAGACTGGCCAGTCTTAAGTGCATCATGAAAGATGGTCGGCTGTGGCATGGATAGTGTTGCGGGAACGAGGGAAGCGAGATGTGTCATCTGAGAGTTAACGCAACAGTAGGTTATAAGCGGTTATATTTTTATATAAAGTTATTGGACGAGGGATAGAATGATGCGGCAAGGACAGACGACTCTTAGAGTTAACGATCAGGTTGAGGTTATAACTGGTAAGGATAAAGAGCGGGTCGGGAAAATTCTCAGAATTGATAAGGAAAGAAATCGTGCAGTTGTTGAGCGGATCAATATGGTCAGAAAGCATAAGAAGCCGGTTGATCAGTCCCAGCCGGGTCAGATGCTGGATATTGAGGCATTCGTGCATCTTTCCAACCTGATGCTGGTGTGTCCTGAATGTACCAATACTGTGCGTACCGGCAAAAAATTTCTTGAAGACGGCACTAAAATAAGGGTTTGTAAAAGCTGTGCGGCAACGATTGAAACCCCTAAGAAATAGCATAACCTGAATTCGTTACGGAGTACATGATGTTAAGATTGCGAAAAGAATACGAACAAAATATGCGTCCCAGGCTGCAGGAAAAGTTCGGATATAAAAATGTTATGGAGATTCCCAAGGTTGAGAAAGTAGTCTTAAATATGGGACTTGGTGAGGCTGTGCAAAATCCCAAGATTGTTGAGAAAGCAGCAGCTGACTTATCCGATATAGCTGGTCAGCGGGCTGTGGTTACCAGAGCAAGGAAATCTATTGCAACTTTTAAGCTGCGTGAAGGCATGCCCATTGGGGCAAGGGTGACTTTGCGTAAAAATAAAATGTATGACTTTCTTTCCAAGCTTCTTAATGTAGCCCTGCCTCGGGTTCGTGATTTTAGAGGTGTGTCTGTTAAGGGTTTTGATGGTAATGGTAACTACTCCATGGGAATAACAGAGCATATTATTTTCCCGGAAATTGATTATGATAAAATTGACAAGATTCGGGGATTTAATATAACGATTGTGACGACAGCGAGAAGTGATAAAGAAGGTCAAGAGCTTCTTAGACTTTTGGGGATGCCGTTTTCAGAGGACAGAAGACAGAAGACAGAAGACAGAGGGTGACAGAAGGATAGAGGATAGAAAGGTAAAATTCTGTGCTTGTGATACTCTTTCACCATATTTTGTAGAGGAGGAAGTTGTGGCAAAAAAATCACTGATTGCCAAGGCCGAGCGAACATCAAAGTTTAAAGTTCGTTCATATAATCGTTGTCCACTTTGTGGCAGGCCAAGAGCGTTTTTACGCAAATTTGGTATGTGCAGGATATGTTTTCGTAAACTTGCTTCCCAGGGAGAGATTACCGGGGTAACTAAGTCAAGTTGGTAGTTTGTCCTGCACATGTCGCTGTGACCATTTTTCTGTCTTTTGTCTTCTTATAAAGGAGCCAAAGCTGGATACCAGCAATCCAAATGTTGTACACTAAGTGCTTATTTTTCATGACAGACTTTCAGAAGTAAGGTAATAAGATAATTTTAATTTTCATTTTTTTTCTTCTGTTCTCTGTCTTCTCTGAACCGTACACGAGTGTTTTATTAGTGTATTTTTAAGGGATATTGAAAGTAAATATTCGGGTAGCACCTCGTATTCGTCCATTCTGACCGGTTTGAGTAGCAAAAGTACGCTTCACCGGTCAGAATGAACGAATCTAAGGCACTACCAAACATTTACAGCCCTTGCTTATGAGAGTTTTTTGACCAACCCGAATATTTACTATTGAAAAGAGGTAATTCCCATGTCCATGAGTGATCCACTATCAGATATGCTTACCCGCATCCGTAATGGAGCCAAAGCCCGATTTGATTCGGTTGAAATGCCTCTGTCCAGGATGAAAGCCGGGGTGGCAAAGGTACTGCTGGAAGAAGGTTATATCAATGATTTTCATATTATTAAACAAGATGTTCAGGGCGTGTTGAAGGTTGATCTGAAGTACGGATTGGATAAAGAACAAGTCATAACTGGTATTTGCAGAGTTAGTAAGCCCGGACTTCGTCAATACAAGAAGAGTACAGATATTCCCAAGGTAATGAGTGGACTGGGTGTCGGAATTCTTTCTACCTCAAGTGGTATTATGACTGACCGTGAAGCTCGGAGAAGGAATGTTGGTGGTGAGTTGCTTTGTGAGGTTTGGTGATCAGGTGACAGGCTACAGGTTACTTGAAGTTGATTTGGGATTTTGAGGAGATGGGGTATGTCCAGAATTGGTAAACAGCCTATTCCGGTACCAAACGGAGTGAAGGTTGAAATACAGGGAACCAATATCAAGGTAACCGGTAGTAAGGGTATTCTTGAACGAAATATACGGCCTGAAATTGAGATCAGGCAGGAAGGAAATTCTCTATTATGTTCACCAAAGGGAACCAGTAAACGAGTGATGGCCTTTTGGGGAATGACTCGTTCTCTTATCAACAACATGGTGGTTGGTGTTGATAAAGGTTTTGAGCGGCAGCTGCTTGTAGAGGGTGTTGGCTACAGGGTTAAGGCTTCTGGTTCTACTCTTACTTTGAGTGTTGGTTATTCCAATCCGGTGGAGTTTAACATGCCTGATGGTGTTGCCATTGAGGTTGGTAAGGATAACTCTCTTACCGTGCGTGGTGTTGACAAAGAGCTTGTTGGTATGACTGCTGCTAAAATAAGGGAAATCAGGAAACCTGAACCTTACAAAGGTAAGGGAATTAGGTATATTGATGAACATATTGTCCGCAAGGTTGGTAAGGCCGGTGCAGCATAAGAGAACCAGGTGAACAGATAATAACCAGCTTGGCTGGAGCAGGTTGGTCAGCCTCTAAGCGAATTGTGAAAGATGGTTGCTGTGGCATATAGGTAGATCATAGTTGCTAACTTTCATGTAAAAGGATCAGGCTATCATGGCAAAAACAAGTCCACAGCTTATTGCTCGTAGAAAAAGAATTAAACGAATTCGCAAAAAAGTCTCAGGTACTGCCGAGAAACCAAGAATGCGGGTTTTTCGCAGTAACCGTCATATTTATGTGCAACTTATTGATGATGTATCCCAGGTTACGCTCGTTTCAGCTTCAAGTGATGGGAAAGATTTTGATCTGGCCGGGAATAAGTGTGCACAGGCGAGGAAAGTTGGAGAATTGATTGCCAATAAGGCACAGGAAGCTGGTGTGCGGGAAGTGGTTTTTGATCGTGGTGGAAATTTATACCATGGCAGGGTTCAAGCATTATCAAAGGGTGCTCGTGAGGGTGGTCTCAAGTTCTGATTAATTGTTAGCGTATAATTATATTGGCTAGCAGTGAAACGGCGGTAGTGAAGTGGGGCGAAGATGTCGTGCTATCCGGTGAACGGTTACGGTTGATTAAACGCGGCTCAAGACGGGAAGAATAGATTCGATGAACAGGAAAATAACAGGGGGTATGTTTTTTGGCTGATTTTAAACGAGCTAAAGATGCGAATCAGGACGAGCTCATTGAAAAAATAGTCTATATCAACCGGGTTGCAAAGGTTGTTAAGGGTGGTCGTCGTTTCAGCTTCAGTGCAATTGTTGTGGTTGGTGATGGTAAGGGTAAAATTGGCTATGGACTTGGCAAAGCCAATCAGGTCCCCGAGGCTATTCGTAAAGGTGTTGAGCGGGCCAGAAAGGATATGGATAAAATTGCATTGACCGATGTCTCTATTCCCCATGGTATCATAGGCAAGTTTAAATCAGGTTCAGTCATGCTGAAACCGGCTTCTGATGGTACCGGAGTAATTGCAGGCGGGGCAGTTCGTGCTGTTCTTGAGGCAGTAGGTGTGCAGAATATCTTGACTAAATGTCTTGGTTCAAATAATCCTCATAATTTGGTGAAGGCCACTATCAATGGTTTGAAAAGGTTACGCTCGGCAGAACAGATTGCCAAGTTGCGTAATCTATCTGTTGAAGACATGGTTGCTTAAAATAAAAATATTGTTCAGCGGATGTTAATATCATGAGTGAGACAATAACAGTTACCCAGGTGAAAAGTGGGATCGGCAGCCCCAAAAAGATTCGGGCAACCCTGGTTGGTTTAGGGTTAATCAGGATGCATAAAACCGTAACGAGGAAAAACACGCCTGAGATTTGCGGCATGATTGCCAAGGTCAAACATCTTGTCCGGGTGGAGGAATAAAATATGCTGAGATTAAATAACCTTTCCCCTGCACAGGGATCTCGTCAGAACAAGAAGCGAGTTGGGCGTGGTCAGGGAAGCGGGTTTGGTAAAACTGCCGGCCGTGGACATAAGGGTGCTAACTCAAGGTCCGGATATAGTGCTAAACCAGGGTTTGAGGGTGGGCAGATGCCTTTGCATCGTCGTCTTCCCAAGCGGGGTTTTACGAATATTTTCAAAAAAGAGTACAAGATCATCTCGCTTACAGACTTAGATAGTTTTGATGCCGGTCAGATTGTTGACAGGCAGGCTTTACTTGATGCGGGGATTATTAAGAAAACAGATGGGCTGATTAAAGTGTTGGCCAATGGTGAGATAGGCAAGTCAATTACTGTTGTTGTTGATAAAGTAAGCCGCTCTGCAGAGGAGAAGATATCCGCAGTCGGCGGTACTGTTAAGGAGTAGGTCAATGGGTAGTCTTGCCAGTGCAGCCAATATGCCGGAACTGAGAAAGAGGATTCTTTTTACCCTCTTTATGCTGTTAGTCTTTCGGGTGGGGGTACAGATTCCTACCCCAGGAATTAACAGTGACGCTTTGTCTGCGTTTTTTGATCTACATGCCGGTACTATGTTTGGAATGTTTAATATGTTTACCGGCGGGGCTTTGGAAAATTTTTCTGTTTTTGCCCTAGGAATCATGCCCTATATATCTGCTTCAATTATTATTCAGTTGTTGACGGTGGTTGTACCTCGATTGGAAGTACTGGCTAAGGAAGGTGCGGCCGGACAGCGTAAGAAGACTCAATATATTAGATACTTAACTATAGTTCTGGCGATAATTCAGGGATTTTTTATTGGTTCCGGTTTAGAGGGTATGACCGGTCCCGATGGTAGTGCAATTGTTATAAATCCGGGCTGGGATTTCAGGTTGATGACTGTTATCACCCTTACTGCTGGTACTGCATTTCTCATGTGGGTTGGTGAGCAGATAACCGAACGGGGCATAGGAAACGGTATTTCGTTAATTATTTTTGCAGGGATTGTTGCCAGTATTCCTTCAGCTATTGTTAATGGTATCCAGCTTGTCGGTGCTGGTGAAATTGCCATGGTATTTGTTCCCTTTATTCTTGTGATGATCTTTGCTGTAGTTGGTTTTATTGTTTTTGTTGAGACAGCACAGAGGCGGATTCCCATTCAGTATGCAAAACGGGTGGTGGGAAGAAAGGTCTATGGCGGGCAGTCATCTCATCTTCCTTTGAAAATAAATATTGCTGGAGTGATTCCGCCCATTTTTGCATCATCTATTATAATGTTTCCGGCAACCATTGGTGCTTTTATTCAGATCGGCTGGATCCAGCATGCGTCTGCTGCAATGGCACATGGTACGGTTTTTTATTATCTGCTCTACCTTTCGATGATAGTATTTTTCTGTTTTTTTTACACGGCAGTTACTTTCAAGCCTGACGATATTGCTGATAATTTGAAAAAGAATGGTGGTTTTGTTCCTGGGATCAGGCCGGGTAGAAAGACGGCGGAATTCATTGATTATACCATGACCCGTTTGACGGTTATCGGGGCGATTTATTTAAGTGGTGTCGTTCTCATGCCGGACATTTTAATTGCTGAACTCAATGTACCCTTTTATTTTGGCGGCACGGCCCTGTTGATTGTGGTGGTTGTTTCCATTGATACTATTTCAAAAATTGAGTCATATCTGGTTATGCGTAATTATGATGGTTTTATGAAGGCTGGCAAAAAAATCAAAGGTCGTCGATAAAGGATGATGTGGCTGGCGTGGAGCGGGATAAGGTAATTACGATAAAGACAGCTGAAGAAATTCAGTTGATGAGAGAAGCTAACCAGATTGTTGCCGGTGTTCTTAATCTTCTTATCCGTGAAGTGAAACCTGGACTTAGCACTTGGCAGCTTGATAGGTGGGCGGAGGAGTATTGTCGTGATAATGGAGCTGAACCTGCTTTTAAAGGATACCGAGGGTTTCCCGCATCGTTATGTGTTTCGGTAAATGAAGAGGTTGTTCATGGTATTCCTTCCAGAAAAGTTTTGCTTAGAGATGGTGATATAGTTTCTGTTGATTTTGGTACGAAGTATAAAGGTTTTTTTGGTGATTCTGCAGTCACGATTCCGGTTGGTGAGATTTCTCAAGATATAAAAAAGCTTCTTAAGGTTACCGAGGAGGCATTGTTTTTCGCCATAGACAAGGTACGGGTAGGAAACCGGATTGTCGATATTTCAAGAGCGGTACAGGATCATGTTGAGAGTCAGGGATTTACTGTGGTCAGGCAGTTTGTTGGTCATGGGATAGGCACACAATTACATGAAGGACCGGAAATACCTAATTATGTGCAGCAAAAGGCCTCACCAAGGATACTGGAAGGAATGGTTGTTGCTATTGAGCCAATGGTTAATCTTGGTACTCATAAAGTTAAGGTTTTGGAGGATCAGTGGACAGTTGTGACTGCTGACAGGAAAGTATCAGCTCACTTTGAACATTCAGTAGCTGCTTGTGTTGCCGGGCCGCTCGTTCTTAGTGATCGAGCAGGTTTGTAATTTTGAAATAAAAAATTGCTATTTGAGTAAAAAAGGTTGAAAAAGTTTAGATAATATTTTATTATTCTAAAATTTTAATCCGAAAAATTGGAAAGGTGCTATGGCAAAAGAAGAGGCCATTGAAGTTGAAGGTACGATTATAGAGCCGTTGCCAAATGCCATGTTCAGGGTAGAACTTGAAAATGGTCATAAGGTATTGGCTCATATATCAGGGAAGATGCGAATGCATTATATTAAGATTCTGCCCGGTGATACAGTAACGGTGGAACTCTCTCCCTATGATCTCACCAGGGGCAGGGTTACTTTTCGTTCGAAAGGCGGTAAGGGTAAAAAATAAGGAAAATATAACAGGGCAGACATTGTAAATTGAGAATTGATAATTCTTGACCATAAGAAATTGTCCCAAAACATGGCCTTTTTATAGAGCGTTTACGAGGTCTGACAGGGTGTGAAATTTATTCTGTCTTTGTTCTCCGGGGTATAGGTATTGCAGGAGTTGGTTATGAAGGTACGATCTTCAGTAAGAAAAATGTGCAGTGATTGTAAGATACTCAAACGCAAAGGCGTTGTGAGGGTTAGTTGTAAGAACAAAAAACATAAGCAGCGACAGGGCTAATCTTGGGGTTGTCTTTTGTTTACAGGTGAACAGGGAGTAGCATCTTGGCACGGATAGCTGGTGTGGATTTACCACGCAATAAACATGTAGATCGGGCGTTGACCTATATTTATGGGATTGGTCTTGCAACTGCCCGGCAGATTCTTGATAAGGCTGACTTGCCCTATCAGATGAACAGTGATGATCTCAACACTGAAGAAGTGACTCGGATCAGGAAAATTATAGAGGATGGTTACAGCGTTGAAGGTGATCGTCGTCGGGAAGTCTCTATGGATATCAAGAGGCTGATGGATCTTGGTTGTTATCGGGGAGTTCGTCATCGTCGTAGTCTTCCCTGTCGTGGTCAGCGGACCAAGACAAATGCCCGTACCCGAAAAGGTCCGCGTCGTGGTACGGTTCGACGATAGGGAGAGGCATTAACTGGCGGGCAGATGCGACCGTGCAAATATGTGTTGCCTGTGACCGTTTACAACTAAAGTATTTGGAGTAGTTATGGCAAAAGGAGTGAAAGGCGTTCGTTCGAAGCGTCGTGAGAAAAAAAATATTTCGGAAGGGATTATTTTTGTATATTCAACATTCAACAATACCGTTATTACTATTTCTGATCGGCAGGGTAATGCACTTGCTTGGTCAAGTGCTGGTGTTATTGGTTTTAAGGGATCTCGCAAGTCGACTCCGTTTGCCGCTCAGAATGCTTTGAGTGACGCTGTGGCTAAAGCAAAGGAGCATGGGGTAAGAAAAGTCGAGGTCAGGGTCAAGGGTCCTGGTCCTGGTCGTGAGGCTGCATTGAGGGCTTTGACCACTACCGACATTGAAGTTAGTAAAATAGTTGATGTTACCCCAATTCCGCATAATGGATGTAAACCGCCCAAGCGAAGAAGGGTCTGAATTTATTGCCAAGTTCCTGAATCAGTGACGGAAAAAATGCTTATAATTGTCTTTGTTTTTTTCTAATTTTTAGCCGCCCTTCGGGTCGTCCGCTGGCACTGCATCTTTGCTGTCTTTACCTGTCTGATATAGCTGAACTATTCTCAAACAGATAAAGACAGCAAAGCTACAGCACCAGTGAACGATCACGGATTCAGGAATTTTTAGGGGTGGATTCATTTTTTTGTATTTTTTGTACGGTCGCAGCCAGTCAGCATCCTGCAGACTGCCCGTTGTGTAAAACCGATACCGATTTTTTCTGGAGATTGTTTTGGCAAGATATACAGGAGCATCCTGCAGAGCATGCAGACGGGAAAACATTAAACTTTTTTTAAAAGGTGATCGTTGCTATTTGGATAAATGTGCATTTGAGAGGCGGGCGTATGCTCCCGGTCAACATGGACAGAATCGTTTTCGCAAGGTATCTGATTATGCTGTTCAGTTGCGAGAAAAGCAGAAGGTTAAGCAGATGTACGGAATGCTTGAAAAGCAGTTTCGCCGTTATTTTCAAATGGCGGATCGTGCTAAAGGTGTAACCGGTGAGAACCTGCTTGTCATGCTTGAGAGCCGCTTGGATAATGTTGTTTATCGCCTTGGGTTAGCCAGTTCAAGAAATCAGGCTCGCCAGTTTGTCCGCCATAATCATTTTATGCTCAATGGCAAAAAAGTAAATATATCTTCTCTGTTTGTACGGCCTGGTGATGTGATCATGGTCAAGGAGAAGAGTAGAAAAAGTGTCATGATAGCTGATAATATCGAGGGTGCTGCCCGTCGTGGTGTTCCCAGTTGGCTTGAACTTGATCAGCAGAAATTTAAGGGAACGGTTAAGGCTAAGCCAAGTCGTGAAGAAATTACCCAGCCGATTCAGGAACAGCTCATTGTTGAATTGTATTCCAAGTAGCCTATACCGCTGGTGAACGCTTACGGTCTAACCGCTCACTTTTCCAGGTAAATCTTTTTAAGGATTGGTATTGAATGGTACAGGAAATTCGGGATGACAATCCCTTTTATAACAACTGGCATGAACTTATTTCCCCTGAGCGATTAGAGGTCACAGAGAGTACCCGTACGGATCGGTATGGCAGATTTATCTGTCAACCTTTTGAGAGGGGCTTTGCTGCCACTATAGGTCATGCTATACGCAGGGTTTTGTTGTCCTCAATTAGAGGGGCGGCAATAGTTTCAGTCAAGCTTGACAATGCACTTCATGAGTTCACCACGATTGATGGTGTCCATGAAGATGTTGCGGAAATTATTCTTAATTTAAAACAGGTTCGCCTGAAGTTGACAAATTTTGATGGCTGTACAGTCGTTGTTGAAAAGCGTGGCAACGGCAAGGGAGCAGTTGCAGTTACAGCCGTTGATATTAATGGTGGTACAGCTGTTGAGGTTATGAATCCCGGACAGCATATCTGTACGGTGACTGGTGGTGATACCGTCTTCAGAGCTGAACTAAGGGTTGAGTGGGGAAAAGGCTATGCGGCCGCGGAGCATAACAAGAAGGAAGGGCAGGCTATAGGGACCATTCCCATAGATGCTGTATTTTCTCCCATTGTGAAGATCCAGTATCTTGTTAGTGCAGCCCGCGTTGGTCAGCGAACTGATTATGATCGTTTGACTATGGAAATAGAAACTGACGGTAGTGTCAGGCCCGAAAATGCTCTGGCATATGCTGCCAAGATCATCAAGGAACAGATGGCTATATTTATTAATTTTGATGAAGATGCGGCTAAAGTTCCTGATCATATTGGTGCTGGTGATGATTCACCTATGCATCATCCATTTCTTGATAAAGATGTTGAAGATCTTGAGTTGTCTGTTCGTTCGGCAAATTGTCTCAAAAATGCTGATATTCAGTATATTGGTCAGCTTGTCCAGAAAACAGACTCTGAAATGTTGAAAACTAAAAATTTTGGTCGTAAATCTCTTAATGAAATTAAAGTCTTGCTTTCCGATCATGGTTTGACATTCGGCATGAAAATCGAGGGATGGGTGTTACCCCATGATGGACAGGATGGAGAATAAGAGAGGTAGTCGATTTTATCTTGACGCAGAAGAAGGATTATATTAATGAAACATAAAATTGCCGGTCGAAAACTTGGTAGGAATGCTCCCCATAGAAAAGCCATGTTTCGTAATATGGTAACTTCCTTGCTTGAGCATGAACGGATTTATACAACTGTACCAAAAGCGAAAGAGGCGAAAAGGATTGCCGATAAAATGATCACTCTGGGGAAAAGAGGTGATTTGCATGCCCGTCGTCAGGCACTTTCTTATATCCGTTCCAAGTCGGTTGTTGCCAAGCTTTTTGACGAGCTGAGTGAGCAGTATGCTGATCGCCAGGGTGGATATACCAGAATCATCAGAACTGGTTTCAGGAGAGGTGATGCTGCCCCCTTGGCTCTTCTTGAGCTTGTTGGTTATGAAGAGGAAGAGTATCTGGAGGATGAGTCTCTGTCTGAAGCGGAGGCATAAAAACCGGGTGTTTTTTGTTTTTGTGAGAGACATTTGGAAACATTTTGGTTTTTACAGGCTGGTCAGGTGAATTTTCACTTGCCAGCCTTTTTTTATGGAACGGTATCATCGGGGGGGAGGATGAGTGAATCATTATGACAAGTGATAATATTGCCCCCTTTGTTCCAGAGGGAAGAACTGTAATTGGCAATGAATCTTTTTATTTCCATTGTCATTCAGCGGTGTCTTGTTATTTGACTTGTTGTCATCAAGTCGAAATGTATCTGTACCCTTTTGATGTTCTTCGGATAAAAAATCGTCTCGGTATGGATTCTGCGAAATTTATGCGCAGCCATACCAGGATTGGTAAAGGGTCGCATCCTTATTTTCCGGCGGTTTCACTGAACATGGCTGATAAGGATGGTTATCCATGCCCATTTTTAAAAGATACGGGTTGCTCGGTCTATAAGGATCGTCCTTCAGCCTGTCGTACCTACCCCCTTGAAAGAGCTGTACAATGCTCTCCGGATTCCAGGTCTCTTACTGAACATTACTTTATCACTCATCATTCGTATTGTGAAGGTCATGATGAAAAACGGAGTTATACGCTAACTGAGTGGCAAAGGGATCAAGTTCTCGTAGAATATAATCTTATGAATGATCTTTGGGCCGAGGTTGATGCCTTCTTTGCTACGAATCCATGGCAGGGAGAGGGGGTTGCGGGACCTCGTCAACAGTTAGCGTTTATGGTCTGTTATAATATTGATGATTTCCGTAATTATTTAAATCAACATAATCTGCTTGCCGGGTTTCGTTTGAGTAAGCAGGAGCGACGGCGGATTCAGAGGGATGATGGAGAATTATTGAAGTTTGGTTTTAAGTGGCTGCAGTTTATGATTGGAGATCGCTCCACATTAATTCAGCGGTAAGAGTCTGTCACGAAATAAAATGGTTATGTTGCTTGACAGGTCTTAAAACTAAATTTCAATATATCTATTGAAAACAGTGGATAGTTGTGATAGATATGAAAGGTTGGCTTCTGGTTCAGATGTTGTTATATTTTTGTGTAAGTAATTGGTATGGCTGGAGCAGATTGACCATGCCCCATTAGGTGAACCATGAAAAGTGGTCGTTGTGACATCGTTAGTTCTAACTGCCAGCTTTTATATAAACAGGCTCCCGATATTAATCTTTATCGGGTAATACGCACATCCCGGTAAGTTCCTATGGTGTTCGCCTCAGTGGCGGGTTGGAGACAGGGATGGAGGAAAAACCAAAACAGGAGATTAATTATTATGGCAAATGTAACAATGCGACAGATGCTTGAGGCCGGACTGCACTTTGGTCATCAGACCAGAAGATGGAACCCCAAGATGAAACCTTATATTTACGGACCAAGAAACGGGATTTATATTATTAATCTCGACTTGACCATGAAGATGGTTCGTCAGGCCTATGCTTATATTGCAGAAGTGGTGGGTAAGAATGGTACTGTCCTGTTTGTTGGGACTAAGCGACAGGCCCAGTCGATTATTCGTGAAGAGGCTGAGCGATGCTCCATGTTTTTTGTTAATCATCGCTGGCTTGGTGGGATGATGACAAATTTTCAGACTATTAAGCATTCTGTAGATAGGTTGAAAAAGATTGAAGCGATGCAGGCAGATGGCACCATCAATCGTTTTCCCAAGAAAGAGATTCTGCTGATGGAGAAGGAGCGAATTAAGCTGGATCGGAATATAGGGGGAATTAAGAATATGCGGACTCTTCCGGATGTTCTTTTTGTGGTTGATCCCAATAAAGAGGATATTGCTGTCTGTGAGGCCCAAAAGCTTGGTATTCCGATTGTTGCCCTGACTGATACCAACTGTGATCCCGATGGAGTTGATTGTGTTATTCCGGGCAACGATGATGCTATTCGTGCCATTAAGCTGATTTCATCACTTATTGCAGATGCAGTTTTTGAAGGAAAATCTCAAATGGGTGAGGAGGCTGAGGCGGGGATAGACGAGCTGGAAGTTGCCATGACCAAGGGACAGGAAAGTGATGATTCCGGAGGTGATGACTTAAATGTTACGGATACGACCCCTCCGGTGTCAGAAGAATCTTGATTATTATCTTGAGTGTTTATGTGCCAGCTTTATTGTGATGGCCTATTGTATAGATGAAATATTTGGATAACTAATTTGCCGGTTATCTAATAAGAATAGTGAAATAAGGAGATTGCAATCGTGACGATTACAAGCCAGATGGTTAAGGAACTTCGTGATAAAACCAATGCGGGGATGATGGACTGCAAAAAGGCTCTTGGGGAAACAGAAGGAGACCTTGAAAAAGCAGTTGACCTGCTTCGTCAGAAGGGACTTGCTGTTGCTGCCAAGCGGGCTGATCGGGCGACAAGAGAAGGTGTTGTCGAGTGTTATATCCATGGTGCTGGCAAGCTGGGAGTGCTGGTTGAGGTTGGTTGTGAAACTGATTTTGTTGCCAAGACCGATGATTTTAAAACTTTCACCCGGGATATTGCCATGCATATTGCTGCTGTTAATCCGGTTGCTGTCAGTAGGGATGATGTACCTGCTGAAATGGTGGAAAGAGAGAAAGGCATTTATATCAAGCAGGCTCTTGACTCAGGAAAGCCTGAGAATATTGTTGATAAGATGGTCACCGGGAAAATTGAAAAATATCTTGCTGAAATCTGTCTGATGGAACAGAAATATGTAAAAAATCCTGATTTAAGTATTCAGGATCTGCTGAATGAACTCATTGCCAAAATGGGTGAAAAAATTTCCATTAAACGGTTTGCCCGCTTTCAGATAGGTATCAGGTAAACAGGTAACAGGTAAAACAGGTGACAGCAGCTTACTCCCTGTAACCTGTCACCTGATAGGGGCATGGAGGATATATGAAGTTTCAGCGGATTCTTTTAAAGATCAGCGGTGAAGCTCTGATGGGCCAAGGGGTTTATGGTATCAGCCCGGAGATGATCCGTTTTGTAGCAGCTGAAATTAAAGATGTTTACGAGAGCGGAGTACAGATTGCCCTAGTGATTGGGGCCGGTAATATCTTTCGTGGTGTGGCTGGCATGGCCAATGGCATGGATCGTGGATCTGCTGATAATATGGGGATGCTTGCCACTGTGATTAACTCTCTTGCCATGCAGGATGGGCTTGAGAAAGTCGGGATATCTACCCGGGTCATGTCAGCAATTTCCATGGCAAATGTATGCGAAACTTTTGACCGTGCTGTGGCTTTGCGACATCTTGACCGGGGGAGAGTAGTGATATTTGCAGCCGGCACTGGTAGTCCTTTTTTTACTACAGACACGGCGGCCGTTTTGCGGGCTTTGGAAATTAAGGCGGATGTCATCATGAAGGCCACCAGGGTTGATGGAGTTTATGATGGTGACCCAGAGTTAGACAGTAATGCTGTTCGTTTTGACCGGTTGACTTATACCCGTGTTCTTCAGGATGATTTACGGGTGATGGATGCGGCTGGTATTTCCCTGGCAAGGGAAAATAATTTGCCTATTCTTGTGTTTAACATGAAAGAGCATGGAAATATAGGTCGGGCCGCTGCTGGGGAGGCCGTTGGAACTTTGATTGGTGCGTGAATGTCAGAGGACAGAGGATAGATAATTGAGAATTGATAATTGATAATTGAGAATTCTCGACCATAGAAGGGACAGAAGCCAGAGTAGCTTGTCATCTTTAAGAAGGAGATTGTCATGAGCCTTGAAGTTATTGCTGAATTAAGAGCAAAAATGGAATCCAGCGTTGATTCCTATAAAAGAGAGCTGACGAGAATTCGTACAGGCAGAGCTTCTTTGTCTTTATTAGATGGAATAAGAGTAGAATCTTATGGTTCCAGATTGCCTGTTGAGCAGGTCGGTACCATGACTATTCCAGAACCAGGTACGATTGCGATCAAACCTTGGGATCCGCAGATGATTAGACCAATTGAAAAAGCTATTTTAGCCTCAGACCTTGGGTTGACTCCCGCTAATGATGGTAATGTTATTCGTTTAACCATTCCGCCTCTTACGGAAGAAAGACGCAGGGAGCTGGTTAAACAGGTTAAAAAAATTGGCGAGGAATTCAAGGTGGCCATTCGCAGTATCCGCAGAGAGGCAAACGATACTTTTAAGAAACAGAAAAATGACAAGAAAATTTCTGAAGATGATATGTTTCGTCTTCAGGAGGATGCCCAAAAAGCAACTGATGAGTTTATCAAGTCCATAGATAAGATTTCCGCAGGTAAGGAGAAAGAGGTCATGGAGGTATAGTACAGACATCGTAAAACAAGCAGACAACCGTAGAGACGAGTTTCAAACATTTTTAGCAAAAATAAACCAGTCGCAAAACCAAAGTATGTGTTAATATCATCGCCACCGTAGAGACGGGTTTGAAACCCGTCTCTACCAAATCCAGACAGTTTGAGAGGACGGCAGATGAGACCGGTGAAACAGTAAAGAAAATTGTCCAAAAAACGAAGCCTTTTTATAAGGCGTTTACGATGTCTGTTTCAAGGATTTCCCATACTATTGATGCCGAAAACAGAACAAATTGATGAAAAAATTATTCCTGCCCATGTGGCCATTATCATGGATGGGAATGGCAGGTGGGCCCAGCAGCGGCATAAACCCCGTCTGGCTGGGCATAAGGCCGGGGTTGACTCAGTGCGTGTGGTTGTTGAGGCTGCCCGGGAGATTGGAATCCGTCATCTTTCGCTGTACGCTTTTTCCACTGAAAACTGGCAGAGATCTGCCGGGGAGGTCAGTGGCTTGATGAAACTGCTTAAGATCTATCTTGAGTCCGAGCTTCGCAATATGCTTAAAAATGATATTCGTCTGCGTTGTCTTGGCGAACGGGAACGGCTTCCCAATGATGTTCGCCTTGTTCTCGATAAGGTTATGCAGGAGACAGAATCCTGTACGGGAATGGTGCTGAACCTTGCTTTAAGCTATGGTGGTCGTAATGAAATGATCAGGGCCGTGAGGAGAATGGCGACTGAATGTGTCAAGGGTGAGTTAACTCCTGATCTTCTCAGCGAAGATATGCTCAGTAACTATCTTGATACTGCCGGTCAGCCTGATCCTGATCTGTTGATTCGTACTGGTGGTGAACGACGCCTCTCAAATTTTATGCTCTGGCAGGCTTCCTATGCCGAGCTGTACTTCACAGATATTTACTGGCCGGATTTCAGGAAAGAAAATCTTATGGAAGCAATAGCTGTGTATGGTCGTAGACAGCGGCGATTTGGTGAAATTCCTGCCCAGGTTTTGAGGCATTGATGTTATGACCCGCTTACTTCCCGGTTTAATCATGGCAGTAGTTTGGGTGTTGTTGCTGGTGTTTGCTCCGGTTTGGCTTTTTGGTCTGGCACTTCTAATTGGGGCCGGGATTGCTTTTAGAGAGTATTATCGGATGACCATGCCCTCTCTCTTGTCTTCAAGGCGTATTGTGGTGATCGGGGTTTCTCTCTTGCCAGTTATCGGTTCATTGTATGGGCAGCCGGTTGGAGTTACAGCCGGGATGATTGCTGCATTATTAGGTTTTATTTTTCTGGTTTCCAAGTGGTATGTCTGTCTCGATGATGTCCTGGGATTTCTTGGCCGGACGGGTTTTGCTGTTTTTTATATTGGCATGTGTATCGCTCACCTGGTCCTTCTTCTTTTTCTTGAAGGGGGAAACGGCTGGCTCGCAATTCTAACCGCCCTTACCATTGGTGCCGATACCGGAGCTTATTATATAGGTCGTCGTTTTGGCTCTCGTAAACTCTGTCCGAATATAAGCCCTGGCAAAACGGTTGAAGGTGCTGTCGGCGGTTTGTTTTTTGGGCTTGCTGCTGCTTTATTAGTTGCTTTTTTCATGCCTTATGGGGTTGTCAGCCATAGCTTTATTTTTATTTTTTTGGTAGCTGTACTTCTGGTTCCAGTTGCCATTATGGGTGATCTGGCAGAATCTGTGGTGAAACGAGCCAGTGGGGTTAAAGACTCAGGTACGCTTCTTGCCGGTCATGGAGGTCTTCTTGACCGGGTGGACAGTTTGCTGCTGACCGGTCCTGTCCTGTATTATATTCTGCTTTTCTTTCCGGGGAATTAATGACCCGTAAAAAAATATCTCTACTTGGTTCAACCGGCTCCATAGGAAAAAATGTCCTTGCTGTTGTTCGTGCCTATCCTGAACGGTTTCAGATAGTAGGACTTTCCGCCGGTAAGAATATTAAGGAGCTTGCAGAGCAGGTCCTGGAGTTTTCTCCTGAATCTGTTTCCATTGGGCGGGAGGAGCTGATTGCACCTCTTGCAGATCTGCTTCCCCATGAATACAGAGAGCAGATTTTTTTTGGAGATCATGGTAATTGCCGGATTGCCACTATGGACGGGAGCGATATGGTGGTCACGGCCGTGGTTGGGGCTGTAGGTCTGCTCCCCACCCTTGAGGCCATCAGGGCCGGTAAGGACATTGGTCTGGCCAATAAGGAAACCCTGGTTATGGCAGGGCGGCTGGTCATGAATGAGGTTCGGGCAAATGGGGTGCGGCTACTACCTATTGATTCGGAACATAGTGCCATCTTTCAAGCCATGGAAGCAGGTCGGAGAGAAGATGTAGCCCGGATTATCCTCACGGCTTCAGGCGGTCCTTTTCGTACCCTTGATCATAGAGAATTCTTAAACATCACCCCGGCCCGGGCCTTGGCTCATCCCAATTGGAACATGGGTCAAAAAATATCAATAGATTCTGCCACATTGATGAACAAGGGACTTGAGGTTATTGAGGCCCGCTGGCTTTTTGATATGCCGGGCGAGCAGATCAGGGTGATTGTTCATCCTGAATCAATAATCCATTCCCTGGTTGAATATATTGACGGTTCAGTGGTTGCTCAGCTTGGGATTCCCGATATGAAAATTCCCATTGCCTATGCTCTTTCTTATCCGGAACGGCTTCAGCTTGGTTTATCCCGGTTGAGCCTTTCCCAGTGCGGGAGTTTAAATTTTGAGCAACCTGATTTTATTCGTTTTCCGGCTTTAGGCCTGGCATTTGCTGCTTTAGAGCAGGGTGGGGTGAAACCGGCGGTTCTCAATGCGGCCAATGAGGTTGCGGTGCAGGCTTTTTTAGATGAACGAATAGGTTTTCCTGAGATTACGGCAACGGTGGAAACTGCATTGTCCATGGTTGATGGTGGCGATGACCTTGTTCTTGAGGATATTCTCTCAGCAGATAAAGAGGCTCGGATCATTGCCGAGCAGATGATAGATGCCAGCAGTTAGCAGATGGCAGAGGTCGCTGTTTCACTGCTCCAGTGGTATTTACTGCAATTTTATACCCCTGAGAACGCTTACTTTTTTGTTAAAAAAATAATCTCATGACTGCATTATTTTCTTTTATCCTGGTTATTGGTATTCTGATCTTTGTCCATGAACTGGGACATTTTCTCGTTGCCAAGCTCTTTGGGGTCAGGGTCCTTAAATTTTCCCTTGGTTTTGGTACTACATTGATCAGCCGGAAATGGGGTGATACTGAATACCTGATTTCAGCCTTTCCTTTGGGCGGTTATGTCAAGATGTATGGTGAAGATCCTGATGCAGTGGTGTCAGAGGCTGACCGGGCCTGTTCTTTTGCCCATAAACCTGTCTGGCAGAGGTTTGGGATTGTTCTGGCCGGGCCGGTCTTTAATCTTCTTTTCGCTGTTTTTCTTTTTATTTCCATGTTTGCCCTGGCAGGTTTGCCAACCCTGGTGGATAATACGGTGATTGCCAAGGTGGGGGCAGATTCGGCGGCGGAACGGGCTGGTCTGAAGGATGGAGACATTATTGTCGCCATTGACTCTCATGAGGTTAGATCATGGCAGCAGATATCTGAGCTGATTAAACATGGCGGCGGCAATGAGATCGAGTTAATCGTGTACAGGGATGATACCAGTCTGACTATTGTTGCCCGACCGGTTATGGAAAAGATAGAAAATATTTTTGGAGAGGAGGTTGGAGAGCGGTATCTGCTTGGCATATCGAGAAGTGACGAGGTGGTATGGGAACAGGCGGGAATTATTGAGGCGGTTAAGGCCGGTTTTATCCAGACCTGGAACCTGATCTCTCTCACGCTGTTGGCTCTTTTAAAACTTATTCAGCAGATTATCCCGGCCACAGAGCTTGGTGGTCCGATTCGGATTGCTGAAATAGCCGGACAGCAGATGGATAAAGGTTGGTTGGATTTTATTCATTTCATGGGGCTGCTGAGTATTAATCTTGGTATTCTTAATCTATTACCCATCCCAATACTTGATGGTGGTCATCTTGTCTTTATGACCATTGAAACCATTCGCAGAAAACCCTTGCCAGAGCGGGTTATGATCATAAGTCAACAGATCGGCATAGCCATTCTTGGTACCTTGATGATCTTTGTTTTTTATAATGATATTGCCAGGCTTTTTCAGTAATGGATGATACCCTTATTCTTGCCATTGAAACTGCCACCGGCTGCGGTTCAGTGGCTCTGACCCGTGGTAATTTTCGCCGGGGAAGGATTATTGCCGAGGCAACCGCCCAGCCGGAGATTACCCATTCCCGTAGATTACTTGGTTCTGTGGCATGGGTGATGGAAGCTGCCGGTCTGGGCTGGCATGAGCTTGATGGCATTGCTATCAGCCTTGGTCCTGGCTCTTTTACCGGTCTGCGTATTGGTATGGCAGCCGCAAAAGGTCTGGCCATGGCTGCTGATCTGCCGATGATCGGAGTTGAAACCATGGCTGGGATAGGCTTGTCTTTTCCTGCCCTTGATCGTCCTCTCTACTCTATCCTTGATGCCCGTAAACAAGAAGTGTATGTGTCATGTTTCCTGCCCGGTAAAGATGGTTCTCCTATTCATTCAGGAACCGTGCGGGCTATGAGTCCGCATGCACTTGCTGCTGAACTTGACCGTCCCTGTCTGCTGGCAGGGCCGGGGGTTGAGGCGTATCGGGATATTTTTACTGCTCTTGAGTTTGTCCGGATAGTGCCGGCACTTTTAAGTTATCCACGGGCTTCCATGATTGGTTTTCTTGCCGCTGAGCAGTTGAGGGCCGGGAATGTCATGGATCAGGATACTGCCGCTCCTCTTTATGTTCGTGCTGCTGATGTCAGAAGCCAGAAACCATAAGTAGGAAAGCAGAGATCGGACGATAAAATTTTTTAACCTGAAACCCGAAACTCGGAATCCAAAACCCGAAACTCGGGACCCCAAAATGATTCAACGCAAGGTCACAAAAAAAATCCAGGTAGGTGATGTTGAGATTGGTGGGGATGCTCCCATTGCTGTTCAGTCAATGACCAACACTGATACCAATGATGTTGTGGCTACTGTTGCCCAGATTCATCGGCTTGAAAAGGTTGGTTGTGAGATTATTAGAGTGGCAGTGCCGGATATGGGGGCTGCTGCAGCTATTCAATCAATTCGTGACAAGATTACCATACCTCTGGTTGCAGATATTCATTTTGATGCCCGGCTCGCTGTTGCCGCCATGGAGTATGGTGCTCAAGGGATCAGAATCAATCCCGGTAATATTGGCGGCCCGAAAAAGCTGGCCTTAGTGGTTGATGCGGCAAAAATACATAAGGTCGTCATTCGGGTCGGGGTCAACTCCGGTTCCATTGAAAAGGATTTGTTGAAAAAATTTGGTTATCCGACTCCGGAGAACCCTGATGCTCTGATAATTTCTGCTTTAAATAATGTTCGTCTTCTTGAAAAGAAAGGCTTTACAGATATTAAAATTTCCGTCAAATCTTCAGATACCCTGACCACCATTGCCGGTTATCGCCAGCTTTCTGAAAAAACTGATTATCCTCTCCATATCGGAGTGACTGAAGCCGGAGGCTTGATCAGCGGCACAGTCAAGTCCAGTGTTGCCCTTGGCATCTTACTTTTTGAAGGAATTGGGGATACTTTTCGTATCTCTTTGACCAGGGACCCTGAAGAGGAGATCAAGGTCGCCTGGGAGCTGTTGCGATCCTTGCGTATTCGGGAGCGAGGACCGGAAATGATTTCCTGTCCCACCTGTGGCAGAACAAAAATTGACCTTTTTCCGCTGGCCGAAGAGGTGGATAAATATCTCCAGAGCATGAATGCCAAGATCAAGGTGGCGGTTATGGGTTGTGTGGTCAATGGTCCGGGCGAGGCCCGGGAGGCGGATATCGGCATAGCCGGAGGCGTGGGCAGCGGGATTATTTTCAAAAAAGGAAAGATCTGGAAAAAACTTCCGGAAAAAGAGCTGCTTCCGGTATTTCTTGAAGAATTGCGTAAGCTGGAAG
>CAYRGM010000015.1:0-22627 GCA_964423765.1 uncultured Desulfobulbaceae bacterium | reverse complement strand
CCGATGGCAGAGGCAGGTGCAGCAGAGACTGCCTTGAATCTGGAGGGCAGCATAGATGCCAACAAGCTAACTGCCGGGTTTAAGGCCACCTTCCTGTACATAGAGGATAATCCCATTAGTATCCGATTGATGCGCTTTATGGTAGAGCAGTGGTCTGACTGCTCGCTGGTTGTCAGGAAGAATGCGGAAAAAGGAATAAAGGCCGCAGTTATGCTTAAGCCTGATATTATCTTTATGGATCTGCATCTCCCCGGTATGAGCGGGCAGGAGGCATTTGTCGAGTTGCAAAAGGACCAGGCAACCAAAAATATTCCGGTGATTGCCTTAACTGCAGATGCTTTACCAATCACAGTTGAGGGATGTCTTGATCTCGGTTTTACATCCTATTTAACCAAGCCGATCAGGATTGAGAATTTGCGTACGGAAATAGATAAGTGCCTGCAGAGTTGAGGGAAAACATGAATGACGAGATCCTGAAATCAAATATCCTGATCGTTGATGATAATCTGGCAAATGTCGCCCTGCTTGAACATCTTCTAGAAGATGCAGGCTATGATGAGTGTACCTCGACAACCGATCCGCGTACAGTGTCGAGCCTGTGTGCACAAGAAGAGTTTGACCTGATTCTATTAGATATCCATATGCCTCATATGAGTGGCTTTGAGGTAATGGAGGTTCTGGCAAAGCGGTTCCCTGCTGATCATTATCTTCCGATTCTGGTACTCACCGCACAACTTGACCAGGAAACGCGCCAGAAGGCTCTGGCACTTGGTGCCAAGGATTTCCTGACCAAGCCCTTCGAGCATTGGGAGGCCCTGCTGCGTATCCGAAACCAGCTTGAGACCCGCTATTTTTATAAACGGCAGATAGTTCGTGCTGATATTCTTGAGCATGATGTGGCCAAACGAACAGAGGAAATTCATGCTGTACAACTCGAAGTTGTCCGACGACTGGGAATGGCCGGAGAATTTCGAGATAATGAAACCGGTGCCCATGTTATCCGAATGAGCAGGGTGTCAGAAGTCATTGCCCGTGCTGCCGGTCTTGACGAAACGACATGCAAACTGATTCTTTTTGCCAGTACCATGCATGATGTTGGCAAGATAGGTATCCCGGACAGGATTCTTTTGAAACCCGGAAAACTTGATGCTGACGAATGGGAGATTATGAAATCCCATGCCGATATAGGGGCCAGGATCATCGGAGATTACCCGGCTGATATCTTCTGGATGGCGGCTACTATTGCCGCCTCTCACCATGAAAAATGGGATGGAAGCGGCTATCCCCGCGGCCTTACAGGAGAGGCTATCCCGATCAGTGCTCGTATTGCTGCCATCAGTGATGTCTTTGATGCACTCCTTTCTGCACGCCCCTATAAAGAGCCATGGCCTCTTAAGAAAACACTTTCCTTTATGAAGGAGAATTCTGGAACCCATTTTGACCCGGTGCTTCTTGATGTCTTTTTCAAAAATCTTGATGAGATCTTTAAGATTAGGGCCGAGTCACCTGATTGATTTTGTACCAGCAAGGTAACTATTCAGCGAGATGAACAAACTCCCATAATCTTAGGCTGTAACTCTATTCAGATGCACTCCATCAGGCTGGTTAATTACCAAATTTCACTGTCTTTGGTGAACTGTTATGCAAAGTCAAGGGCAATAAGTTTTGCATACATGCCGTTATTAGCAAGCAACTCTGTATGGCTGCCCTGTTCTATAATTTTTCCCTTATCCAGGACAATTATCCTGTCAGCACGCTGGATTGTGGATAATCGGTGGGCAATAATCAGCACTGTTTTGTCTTTAAAGCAATGTTCAAAAGGCTGTTCCAGCAATTTTTCAGTTCTGGAGTCAATGGCGGAACTGGCCTCGTCCAGCACCAGTAACGATGGATTGCGGCACAGTATCCTGGCAGCAGCAAGCAGTTGCTTCTCTCCGGTTGACATTGCCTGACCGCCATCGCCAATGAGAGTATCCAGCCCCTGCGGGAGGTTGGCAACAAACTCGGTTAACTGCGTTTGCTTAAGCAATTTTATAACTTCATCTTTTGTTTTGCCGGTATCCAGGACAATATTCTTAAATAGAGTGTCGGAAAGAATTAGCATCTCCTGCATAACCACGCCGATTTCACTTCGCAGTTGATCTCTTGGTATCTCATTTAAAGGATATCCACCCAGACGGATCGTACCGCTATCCAGCTCATAGAAACGAAGCATAAGATTTATCAGAGTGGATTTCCCGCTGCCGGTTGAACCGGCAATTACCACTGTTTCGCCTTGTTTAACTGTAAAAGAGATGTCCTCCAGGGTTGAATGATCTTTTTGATAGCTGAAACAAACCTTATCAAAACAGAGCTCACCAGTGATGGACAAGGGATCATTGGCGGTGGCAACCGAGTCGCTTTTTCTTTCAGCTTCAGTATCAAGAAGATGAAAGATTCGTTCTGCCGAGGCAAGGGCTGACTGGGCAATGGAATACTTTTGAGAGAGTTCCCGCAGAGGCTGGAAAAACAGACGCATATAAGAAAAAACAGCAATCAGCTCTCCAAGAGTCAGCCGCGCACGGATAACCTCGCCACCGCCGTACCAGAGTATAAGAGCTATTGCCAGCAAACTCATGAATTCGGTAAGCGGCATGAAAATCCCAAATACTTTGATCTGGCGCATGGCTTTGTCCAGATAGACATTATTTAAACCTGTAAACTCATCTTTCAGACTCTCTGTCCTGCCGAATAACTGGACCAATGTTATCCCGGAAACGGTTTCCTGCACAAATGCATTCAATCTGGAGAGCTGTCTGCGGATTGCCCGGGCATGTTCCCTGACAAGTCTTGAAAAAATAATGGTCACGCCTGCAGCTAATGGTACAAAAAGGCAGAGCAACAGCCCTAATTGCAGGTTCATATAGAGCAGGATGCCAATAATACAGACCATGCGCAGGAGATCATTAAAAAAGGTAACAATGATTGAAGTAAACATCTCATGCAGGTTTTGAATATCATTGGTCAGGCGGGTGACCAGACGGCCAACCGGCTGTTTGTCAAAAAAAATAACATCCATTTTAAGTAGATGCCTGAAAAGATCCTGACGCAGGCGATGCATGGTTGATTGTCCAATCCACTCCAGCAGTAAAACCTGAAGAAAGGCTGTGATAAATCCTAGGCCGATCAACCCGCCATACATAAAAGCAATTTGACCAAGCCCTGCCATCCGAAGATCAAAGTCCAGAGCATCGTTAATGATGTATCGATCAATGGCCTGCTGCATGAGCCAGGGAAGCCCAAGAGCTGCGGTGGTGACAAAGAGAGAGAGAAGAACAGCTCCCGATAAGGGCATAAGAAATGGTTTCAAATAGCTGCCTATACGGTACCATAATCCTTTTTCAGACAGGGATGGGGTATAATCCTCCTTAAAATATCGGAAATTACGCATAATGCCGCTCTTTAGAGAGGTTCTGGCTCCGGCTTATTTCTCTTAAGAAAGAGTTACGGATCATAAGTTCGTCATAGCTGCCGATGTCGTTGATTCTGCCCTGTTCAAGAACAAGCAGTCTATCCGCCCTGGCAAGCTGTTTCACCCGCTGGCTGACCCAGAGGACAGTTTTTCCTGCAAGCCAGGGTGCGATATTATCTAAAATCTTTTGTTCTGTGCCGGTATCCACCGCCGAAAGACCGTCATCAATGATGATGACCGGCCGGTCGCAGAGAAGAGCTCTGGCCAGGGCAACCCGTTCCCGTTGTCCCCCGGAGAGGGTAACTCCTTTCTCTCCGACCAGGCTGCTATACCCTTGGGGAAATGCCATGATCTCATCATGAATTGCGGCAGCTCTGGCAACCTTTTCAATGAGTTCCATATCTGCATCAGGATTGCCAAAAGCGATATTGTCCCGCAGAGTGTTTGAAAACAACAAGGCTTCCTGACTTACAAAACTTATCAATCCCTGCACTGACTCCGGTGAGAGTTGGTTTATATCCATGTCTCCGATAAAGAGACAATTATCCCGTACTGGGTACATACGAGCCAAAATCCGGCATAATGTTGTTTTGCCACATCCTGTAGGTCCTGTGATACCAAGGATACCGGGGGTGATCTCAAGATTGATTGAATGCAGTATTTCCCTGTCGGAGCCGGGATAGCTGAAACTGAGATTGTCCAGCCTGAATGACGATTCTTTGGGGTGGCACTGGGCTGTAGCGGCTGGCAGATCGGATTTTTCTGAGAGGAGGAGATAAATTCTCCGCAGTGAAGTCATGCCTCTCTGCAAAAGATTTACCACCCAGCCCACGGCCATCATCGGCCATATCAACATATAAAGATAAGTAATAAAGGCAGCAAAATCACCCATGGAGATGGTACCCAGCATGACAAGTCGTCCGCCAAAATACAGGACAAGCAGCATGGCGACGCTGCCAACCAAGGTGGAAATCGGCAAGAGCAGCCCCTGAATGACTGCCACCCTGATACTTGATTCGGCATAGTTTTGCCCCAGTTTTTCAAATCGTTTTGTTTGTGATCGCTCCAAGGTATAAGCCTTGAGAAACCGGATGGAGGCAATCGAGGATCTGGCAAATTCGGTCATCCCGGCAAATTGTTCCTGCACACGGTTAAATCGGTGGTGGAGGCTACCTGTAAGATACCGGGTGGTAACAGCCAGGATTGGCATGGGAAGAAGAGCCAGCAAGGTGAGGTTCACATTAATATGCATCATGAAGGCGATGGCTGCAATAGACATGACCAGGGCATCAACCGCTACCACGAACCCCATACCACAGGCCAATTGGACAGCGGTAAGATCATTTGTGCCATGTGCCATGATGGAGCCGGTGGTGTGTCTGGAATAAAAACTACCATCCATGCGAACGATATGACTAAATATTTGTTTTCGTAAATCCCGCTCAAGATACCTGGAAAAACCAATTATCAGATAACGCCAGCAAAACCTGAGTACGGTGGCACATAGACCAATCAGGCAGATAACAAGAGCTAACTGCAGTAAATATCTTGGTTCAGCCGTCCCGTCGGAGAGTGCATCGATCCCTTTTTTCAAGATCTGCGGGATGGTAAGCTGAAGAACATTAACGCCAAGGAGTGCTATAAAGCCTGGCAGTAGGCGAAAACGGTGTTTATAACAGATGGGTAAGATAAGGCTCAGTATCTGACGGAGTGCAGGGGGTATCTTGGGAGGTGCAACGGATTTCAAATTCTTTTCCTTGAAGTGGGAAGTGATTGCTTGCTTTGTAACTCATATTTCATTGATTATCTGGGACCATCCTTTCCTTTGACCAATCGTTATGCTCAAATTCACGGTGATCTGGCTTGGGCGGTTTCAGTTCATCCATTCTCTGTTTTATCCATACCTGCACCTTGTCAATTTCAGCTGAAAACTCAGCCATGGCTCTGCCCCGGTGACTTACGGCTGATTTTTCCTCCATGGAGACCTCGGCAAAGGTTTTGCCAAAATCAGGGTAGTAAAAAACAGGGTCATAACCAAACCCTGATTCACCGTATGGCTTCAAGGTTATTTCACCTTCGCAGCGACCTTCCCAAGCTAAGGCAGGGCCACCCGGAGTGGCAAGGGATAGTACGCACATAAAATATGCCTTCCTGTTCTTTTCCTCTTTCATCTCCTCAAGAAGTTTATCGCAATTCTCCTGATCACTGGCCTTTTCCCCGGCATACCTTGCCGAGTAAATACCGGGGCTTCCAGCCAATGCCGGGACAACCAAGCCGGAATCATCCGCTAAGCAGGGAAGACCAAGAACTCTTGCATAGTGAAATGCTTTTTTATAAGCATTTTCATCAAAGGTTTCCCCGTCTTCAACCGCTTCCGGCATTGGTCCAAAATCAGCAAAGGTTTTTACAACTAAAGAGGTACCTTTGATCATTTTTTTTAACTCTTTGACCTTATTTTTATTGCTGGTTGCAATGACTATTATATTATTCATTTTACCCCGGTTGTTTTCAGCCGGAAACCTTTACATGGTTTCCTGATTTCAGACATCGTAAACGCCCTATAAAAATGCCCTGTTTTTTTGGACAATTTTCTTTCCTGCTTCATCGGTCTCATCTGCCGTCTTCACTGTGGCATCGGCATGGCTGATGGTTGCGGGAGGAGACGGGTTTTAAACCCGTCTCTACGGTGGCGGTGATATTAACACATACTTTGGTTCTGCGACTGGTTTATTTTTGTTAAAAATGTTTGGAATCCACCTCTACGGTTGTCTGCTTGTTTTACGATGTCTGGATTTATATTTTTTATCATATCGCTCCTGTTCACTGTAAATACAGCCACAATATGGCTGCCGATAAATCTCAAGTTCCCGGGACTCGTCAATACCCTCCTGCCATCCTTTTCTAAAATCTCGATAGAGAAAAGAGACTTGATACCTGAATGCCAGTTCTTCACATTTTCGCTTAAGCATTTCATGATTTTGATATTTGGAATAGAGCAGGGTTGTCGTAAATGCATCACTTCCTTGCTCTGCGGCGGTTTTTGCCGTTTTTTCAAGACGCATGGCATAGCAGATTGCACATCGCTCCTGCTCATGGTGGACAACTTGTCTTAAGTATTCAGTTAAGCCGTACTCCCTTTCCATCTCAACCGTGAATCTTTTTTTTTCAGCGATTGTAGCAAGAGCTGCCATTCTTCGCTTAAACTCACGGTATGGGTGAATATTGGGATTATAAAATAATCCTTTTACTTCAATCCCTTCTCTTTGCAATACCTTGAGCGGGTACAGAGAACATGGAGCACAACAGACATGCATCAGCACCTTCATTTTATCGCCTTATCTCATTTTAGATCAATGTTGTAGTTGCAAAATCAAATTATATCCTGAATTGAGCGATTTGATGATGCAAATATTGGTGCAGATCAAGTTATAAAATCGCTCAATTCAGGATAATAACTCAAGTAAATTCGTGTATATTCGTGGTAAGATTGGAACCACGAATTTACACGAATATTCACAAATCGTTCGCAGGGAGTATTGACAGTACTTCAATGAAATGGTAATAGACTTTGAGCGTGGAGGAGTGGCCGAGTGGTTTAAGGCGGCGGTCTTGAAAACCGTTGTACGAAAGTACCGTGGGTTCGAATCCTACCTCCTCCGCCAATCTCAGAAGACAGAGAACAGTTTCATAGATATCTGACTTCTGATACGGAGAGATGACCGAGCTGGCCGATGGTGCTCGCCTGCTAAGCGAGTGTGGGGGTTATACTCCACCGAGGGTTCGAATCCCTCTCTCTCCGCCAATTTGCTCACAGACAATGCTGGTATGTCCCCCATTTTAAAATCCCCACAGTAGAGTTCTTTTGATCCAGCCAGTAACACCTTTTTCGTGTTGCACCTGCACCCACCCTCTTTCCTGTCGAAGTGTCCTGAACACCACCCCGTAATATGCCTTTGCAACAATTCTATGATTTGTCCCGGGGCCGCTGCGGATATTAATTCTTTTATTCCGGTTCTTGTGTACTCTGACAACCATATGCGGAGTTCTATTAACGATAACCCTGCTCGCCCAACCTATGTCGCCTTCAAAGTCCTGAACCCTGAGCCAGGAACCGCGCCTTTCGAGAACTCTAAGGGGAAAACCGGAGCCTAATTGCCATAGTACGCTATAATTTGTCCCTGGTCCTGAACGCATATTGACATTATCTCTTTTTATGGAGACCATATCAGCAATAGCTGTCAGGGGCAGAAGGAATAAAAATGAAAGGATAATAATCAGAAAAACAGTTTTTTTATTTTTCATATTGTCAGGCTCCAGATATTTTATATACGATTTATAATTTTTATTGTGTAATCTCAGATGACTTACTGCCATTGAGAACCCTTCTCCCCTGCCCGGCTATGCTAATATAAATTGCCCCTTGCTGGCAAGCATCGCTTGCACATCGCATACACCTGATACACTCCCCCGATGCCGGTGTTTCATTAAATTTGTTTTCAACCGGACATACCCTATGACATGCTTCGCAGCCAATACAGGCTTCCTTGTCTAATTCCAGTTGAACCAGGCTGAACCGGTTAAACATGGCATAAAATGCCCCAAGCGGACAGGTGGTTCTGCAGAATGGCCGTGAGGCAAAGACACTCCATAAAATAAATCCTATCATGATAAAGAATTTATTCCAAAAGAGCAAACCAATAGCTGATCTAAGCTCAGGTTTGAGCAATAACATGGGAATACCCGCTGTCAGGGTACCTGCAGGGCAAACGAATTTACAGAACCATGGACTACCCATATCAAACTGATCAACCACCAATAAGGGAAGAAGTACAACAAAAAACAATAAAAATAAATATTTTGCTTTAGTTAATATTCTGGGAATAGATATTTTTCTTGAGGGAATTTTATGGAGAAGTTCTTGAAACAGCCCAAAAGGACAGGCCCAACCACAGATAAACCTGCCAAAAGATGCGGCAAAGATTCCCATCCAGCCAATGACATAAGTTCCAAAATAATAACTGCCTGTTTCCAGTGAAAAACGAATAGAAGCCAGTAATTGCTGTAAACTGCCGATGGGACAGAATGTGGTTGCCGCCGGGCATGAGAAACAGTTTAAGCCGGGAGAGCAGAGAATTTTTAGAGGACCCTGATACAGTGTTCCAGTAAACGGAAATGCCCAATATCCATTGACCAGAAATGTCCAGATAACCTGCACCCATTTTCGGATAGTCTGCATACCGACGCCCTACCCTATTCCTATGCATTCAAGACATATGGTTATTGCCTGTTTCAGCACCCTTAGTGGTTCTCCCAAGGCAATGCCGATCATCCAGAGGACTACAAAAATGCTGAGCAGAATGAATCCGGACTTTTTTACTGGTTGTGTTTTTTTCATAATTGCTCCGTGTTGTCCAAAGGACAGCTAAATCCGGCTTGAGGGCTATATTAAGTCATATGCTTTCAAGCTGGATTGGGCAAAAAGGTAAGCGAGGAACGAGACTCCGTGGGGTGCTACCCGAATATTTACAGATTCAGGCTATACACCTTTACTTAATAAGCTGAACAGTCGCTCAAGGTCATCACCGGAGTAATACTCTACTTCCAGTTTGCCCCGGTTGCCACTCTGGATAATAGTGACCTTACTGTTAAGAAAATTAGACATCTGGTTAGCCAGCGATTTACAATACGAGCCCGGCAGTTCGTCGTCAACAGGCAGTGTTTTATACTGGTGCTGTTGTTTATTTTTTTTGCTCTTGCGGGCCTTACAGATTCGTTCTGTTTCCCGTACCGATAATTTCCCTTTTATAATTCGGTCACGAATCTCCATCATGATCTCATGGTCATCCTGTAATCTTAATAATGCCCTGCCATGTCCCTCGCTGATGTTATTTTCTATAACATCAGTTTGCAAGTTACCGGGCAATCTAAGGAGACGCAGAGTATTGGTAACAGAAGATCGTTTTTTACTGACTTTTTTTGCAACTTCCTCCTGGGTAAGACTAAACTCTTCTATTAACCTTTCATACGCTCGAGCTTCTTCTATGGCATTGAGGTCATGGCGTTGAATATTTTCAATCAGAGCCAGTTCTAACTGTTCATTCTGCGATTCTGCCTCCATGACAATAACCGGAACTTCATATAGAGCAGCTATCTTAGCTGCTCTAAGTCGTCGCTCTCCGGCAATCAGCTTATATCTATTCCCTTTAGCCCTGGTAACCAATAAGGGCTGAATAACCCCTTTTTCTTTAATAGAGTTACTCAACTCTGACAACTTGTCAGGATCAAAATAGCTCCTTGGCTGAGCGGGGTTTGCTTCTATCTTGTCGATATCACAAAGAAAAAACCTATCCCCATCATCTTCCTCGTCAATATCATCCATAAGAAGAGCCCCAACTCCCCTTCCCAGCCCCCTTTTTTCAGACATACCGCCCTACCCCCTTACCCTTTGTATAAATTCATCACCAAATTGTATATAAGCCTTGGCACCAGCACATTTTTTATCGTATTCTATAATTGTTTTTCCATGACTGGGACTTTCGCTTAAACGTACATTTCTTGGAATAACAGTCCGGTACACCTGTTTTGCAAAATGTTTTTGTATTTCTTTTGCCACTTGATGAGTTAATCGATTGCGACGGTCATACATGGTCAGGAGAAGCCCTTCAATATACAAACCCCGATTAAGTTTTTTCTTTACCTTGCGGATGGTGCTGACCAGCATGGCAAGACCTTCCATGGCAAAGTATTCACATTGCAGAGGAATCAATACAGCATCTGAGGCTGTTAAACCGTTCACTGTCAAAAGTCCAAGGGACGGCGGGCAATCAATGATAATAAAATCAAATTCCTCTTTGACCGGACGCAGAATCATCTTGAGCTGTTTTTCTCTGTCCGCCATGGAGATAAGTTCTATCTCAACTCCCACTAACTCTATTGATGCCGGTATGATGGAAAGATTTTGTAAACCTGTTGCTTGGACACACGCTTTTGTATCAATTCCCCCCATATAGCATTGGTAGAGGGTCTTGTTTTTTTCAACCTGAAACAGGCCAACCCCTGAAGAAACATTCCCTTGGGGGTCTGAATCAACAAGAAGAACCTTTTCGCCTTTGTCGGCCAGAACCGCAGCGAGGTTAAGAGCGGTGGTTGTTTTCCCTACCCCGCCCTTCTGGTTGGCAAGAACGATGGTATGTGCATTGAGCTTTTCCATTAATAATACCTTGCTTATTTGATTATGAATTGACTGACCTTACTACAATCTGTTATCTTATTGAACCTTTTTTTAACAGATTCAAATATGTTTCTTGAGATATCAATAATGTTGGATATTAATCACGGGCAATTTCAACAAGATGAGCTGTCAATGTTTCACGTGAAACATTGAATGTATATAGATTTTACAATAGGAGCAATCATGCTTAGTGATGTACTTGTTATTGGCAGCGGAATAGCAGGGCTGTCTTTTGCCCTAAAGGTATCTTCATTTTGCACGGTCACATTGGTAACCAAAAAAGAAAGTGCTGACACTGCGACAAATCTTGCCCAGGGAGGAATCGCAGCGGTACTGACAGAAGAAGACTCACATCTTTTGCATGCTGAAGACACGCTTCGCTCCGGCGATGGTCTATGTCATGATGATATCGTGAAAATGGTTATCGAAGATGGCACAGATAGAGTGCGGGAGCTTTTCGACATGGGGGTAAGATTTATACGGACCAAAGGCAATGTCGGTAGCTTCGACCTCGGCATGGAAGGCGGGCATTCGAGGCGAAGAGTTGCCCATGTCCTTGATTTAACCGGGCGAGAAATCGAAAGGGTATTGCTTGAAAAGGTTTCTGCAGTCCCCAATATAGAGGTGTTAGAGAACCACATAGCCATTGATCTATTGATTGCCTCAAAAATACCTGGAGGGAAGGGGGCAGCAGTTAATGGCGAGCGGGATATCTGTTTTGGTGCATATATTCTAGATGAAATTACTGGTAAGGTTAAAACTCACCTGAGCAAGTTGACTGTTTTGTGTACAGGCGGCTGTGGCAAGGTATATTTATATACAACCAACCCGGATATTGCCACAGGCGATGGAGTGGCAATGGCTTATCGAGCTGGAGCAAAGGTGGCCAATATGGAATTTATTCAGTTCCATCCCACATGTTTTTATAACTCTAAGGTGAAAAATTTCCTTATATCAGAAGCAATGAGAGGGGAGGGCGGGGTGCTGATTAACAGCCGGGGTGAATCTTTCATGGAAAAATATGATAGCCGTGGCGACCTGGCCACCAGGGATGTGGTGGCCCGTGGTATAGATGCTGAGATGAAGATCAGTGGAGCAAATTGTGTTTTTCTTGATATCAGCCATAAAGATTCCGGATTTATCGTGGAGAGATTTCCGGCTATCCATAGAACCTGCTTGAAAAACGGCATAGACATAACCAGTGAACCAATACCTGTGGTGCCTGCAGCCCATTATATGTGTGGTGGAGTTCTGGTTGACAAGTGGGGGGAGAGTTCTGTGGCCAGGTTGTTTGCCCTTGGCGAAACTGCCTGCACCGGTTTGCATGGAGCTAATAGACTAGCGAGTAATTCGCTCCTTGAGGCTGTGGTTTTTGCCCATCTAACTGCCCAGCGGTTGAAAAAGTCATGGCTCAAATTAAAGAACATCCCGTTCATGAAAACGACACCGTGGCGGGATGGTGCAGCCGTAGCCATTGAAGAGAATGTGCTGATTTCCCATAACTGGGAGCAGATTCGTCGATTGATGTGGGATTATGTTGGTATTGTCAGGCGGAATAAACGCTTGCTGTTGGCTCGTCGGAGAATAGCCCCAATTTTGGAGGAAATTAAAGGGCATTTTGATGATTATCTTTTAACTGCTGACCTGATCGAACTTCGCAATATTGCTATTATATCCGATATCATTGTCTGTAGTGCAAGTCTTCGCAAGGAATCTCGAGGATTACATTATGTACTTGATTATCCGGATCGGGATGATATTAATTTTTGCCGAGATACAGTTATGCAAAAACAAAACCTGGATACCGAAATAACGGATTAGTGAAGGCATACGATGGTCATCTTCAGTAGTAATTCTCGTTTAACCACTCCTTGCCCCGTTTCACTGCTGCACATTCACTGTTTAATTGCGAAAGTTCTTTATCATATTAAGCAGATGCATAGCTTAATTCTAAGCATCTCTCATTTTTTCCATTTAAAGGGGTAACGCACAACAAGGATGAATGACAGCAACAAGGCTGTCTTTACTTAAACCTGAGTTGAGCGATTTTATAACTCTTGTAAATGTTCAGATTACTATTTATAATTATATATTTACATAAAGTCTGTAACTATTTGGTCGTAATTTACGAAGAAAATAGTTGTTTTTTTTACCAAAATACCAATATATACAAAAATATTATTTTTTTATAATGAGTATTTGTAGATCATTAGCAATCAAGTGTAGTTATTTTAATTTTTACACCTATAACCAATTAAAAAAACAATGAAAAAAATAGAATTGGACACAACCCGTGAGTTTAACCCTTTCGGTATGAAAAGTATCATCCTCCATGATTCTGAATATTTTAAAATTCTCAATTTTAATATTATGGCCGACTCTATTTTCCCTGTTCATAGCCATGATTTAGATGGACAACTTAGTATTCTAGTTATAGAGGGAAAAGGTGCTTTCCTTGCTGAAGATGGCAAAACCATTCCCGCCAAAACCGGAGATATGCTTGTTTCTGATATTCGTGAGCCACATGGGGTTCGTGCAGACACGGATATGCGTATTATTGTCCATATCTCTCCGCCGATCTAAAGCAGATAATGCTATTAAATAGTTGTAACCGTTCACCAGTACCTCATTGTGCAAATCTATACTCTTGGTGAACGGTTACAATTTGTTGATACAAAAGACTTAAATACCTTGGGTGGAGTTGAATCTATACAAAATTAACAATGCCGATAGATCAAGCCACAAACTTGAGTTAAAAACTATATACATGGAGTAAATATTATGCAGAATTTTAGAGTTTTTATAATGTTAACAATACTATTTATTTTCTTTACTACTGCTTCCCTGGCAGCTGAGTTACAAGTTGCAGTTTCCATACCCCCTCAGAAATGGCTGGTTGAACAGATTGGCGGTAACCTGGTCTCCATTGACACCCTAGTGGATGCTGGTCAGAAACCACATACATTCATACCTACACCAAGACAGATTACCAGACTTTTTAATGCAGATATCCATTTTTTGATAGGTCTGGCTTTTGAGCAACAGATATACCGGAAGGTTAGCAAAGCTGATAATCATCCCAAGATGATTGACACTACCCGTTCCATTAAAAGAATTCCAATGCAACACGATCATAAGCACGACCATGACAAGAGAAAACCGCATGCTTGCGGTCCACACCACTCTGATGGTCTTGATCCTCATGTCTGGCTGAACCTTACCAACCTTCGGATAATGGCAGAAATCATTGCAGAGGCTTTATCAGAAGCTGATCCTAAACATAGTAATATTTATGCAGATAACTTGAAAAAATTAATTGTAATGTTAGAGCGATCAGATGAACAGATAGGCGAAATGCTTCTCCCGTTTAAAGGGAAATCATTCTTCGTTTTTCATCCTGCCTTTGGCTATTTTGCCTATGCTTATGATCTCAAACAGAAAGCCGTAGAGGTTGAAGGAAAAAGCCCAACCCCAAGACAACTTGAAGCCTTGATTAAAAATATTAAAGATGCACAGATCGATGTAATTTTTGTTCAACCAGGATTTGATCAAAGAAGTGCACAAATTATAGCAAATGCCATTGATGGTAGCCTTGTTACCATTGACCCTCTTGCTGAAAATGTGGTGGCTACCTTGCATGCCTTGGCTGAAGCTATCAAAAACAAAAAGATATAGTGATTGCTCTCCTTTAGAGGAAGATTGGGTGGAAGATAAGGCTACCTTGAAAAATTGCCTTTTCGCCCAAACTCTTTGTTGCAAGAAAAATTTTATCCTCGGAATATTAACTATATGCCTGCGGTAAAATTTTTCTTGTGCCTCGATTTTGAACGAATATTTAATTTTTCAAGGCACCCATAAATAACAATGAACTGTTCAGAGCCAGCTATTCAGGTTAAAGATCTAAGTTTCAGCTATACTAACAGCCCAACACTCACCAATGTTAATTTTTCCATTTTCCCTAAGGATACGGTCTGTATGATTGGTCCCAATGGCGGCGGTAAAACCACCCTGATTAAACTCATTCTTGGTCTGCTCACCCCGAACAAAGGGGCAGTCCGGATATACGGAAAATGTCCACAGGAACAAGTAAAAAGAATCGGTTATGTACCGCAATATACATTGTATGACCCAAATTTTCCCATCTCGGTCTATGAGGTTGTCTGCATGGGAAGATTAGGATGTTCACGCAAGAATCGCTATACCGATAAAGATCGACAGAAAACCATGAATGCCCTTGAATCCGTGGGGATAGAAAATCTTGCCAATCGTCCATTTGCTTCACTATCCGGGGGCCAGCGGCAACGAACTCTTATCGCCAGGGCACTTGCTCCTGAAGGTGATATTCTCATTCTTGATGAACCAACATCAAACATTGATCATCGTTCTGAACAACAGCTCTTCAAGCTGTTAGCCATTTTAAATCAACGAATGACCATTATCATGATAACCCATGAGGTTGGTTTTGCTTCCTCATTTTTTACTAGGGTAATCTGTGTTAACAACAAAGTTGCCATTCATCCAACCAGTGAACTGACCGGTGAATTGATCAGAAATATGTACGGTGATGACTTACGGATGATCCGCCACGATCACCATTGCGACAACAAAGGGCATAGCCGTGGATGAGCTGCTAAGGGCTTTTGTGGATCTCCCTTTTATGCGTTACGCCCTGTTTAGTGGTCTGTTGGCATCCATAGCCTTTGGCTGTATTGGTTCATTTGTGGTGGTCAGACGAATTAGTTACCTTGCCGGGGCTATATCTCACTGTGTTCTCGCTGGCATAGGAGCAGGACTTTACTTAAAACATGTGGTTGGAATATTATGGTTTGAACCTATATATGGTGCGGTTATTGTCGCTCTGTTGGCCGCAGTCCTCCTTGCGGCAATCTCCGGACAATCCAATGAACGAGAAGACTCAATAATCGGAGCACTCTGGGCGGGGGGCATGGCCATCGGTCTGCTTTTCATAGCCAAAACACCAGGATTTTTTGACCCCATGAGCTATCTGTTTGGCAATATCCTTTTAATAAGCCGGCAGGATATTATTTTAATCATCATCCTTGATATTGTAATCATTGCCGTTATCTACAAATATTATAACCAGCTGACCGCCCTTTGTTTTGACGAGGAACATGCAAAACTAAGAGGGGTACCTATTAACTGGTTATACCTTACCCTGCTCTGCCTGATCGCCCTGACCGTGGTTCTCATGATCCGCATTGTTGGAATTATCATGGTCATCGCCCTTCTGACCCTGCCGGCGGCAAGTGCCGGCCGGCTGGTTGGTTCATTAAAGACAATGATGATAGTTTCCACTATAATCTGTGCAATATCTATCACCACCGGCTTAGGACTAAGTTATATCTTTGACCTGCCCAGTGGTCCGGTCATTATTTTAGTAGCAATAACAGTATATTTTTTCAGTTTGTTCTGGGGCTTGAAAAAAGGCTAAAAAAAAAGGAAAAGACAACAAAATCCCTCTGTATCCTGTTGATACCTTACTCCTGAAAGTCTGTCATGAAAAACAGGTACGCGTAGACTCCGAGAAAATCAGCGGGATTTATTAATTGCAGACCTCGTAAACACCCTATAAAAAGGCCTTGTTTGGGGGACATTTTTTTATGGTCGATAATTCTCAATTCTCAATCATCAACTCTCAATCATTAAATACAACACTCTTACTCATTCTCAATTATCAATTCTTAGTCCCGCCTTAGCTGTTAACCTGATAATATCGTTTACCATCACAGGCCCTACAGAAAACCCTGCCATCCCTTTCCACTTCCCGGCAATCCTGTACCCAATCTTCACATTCCTGACATTGTACTCTTTTTATCGGACGACCGGGCATATCACATTTCGGAATATCAACCTGTACATTCTGAATGGTAAACAACTCTTCCTCCGGCATCATTTTATAAGCAGCAAGCTGGCGTTTATACTTTTCGGTAATTTCCGGACAATATTTTTTTGATAGTTCCCGGGATTCCTCCCGGGCTGTAATTCTTACCGCTTTACCGGTCTCAAGATTGACAAACGAGGCAGCCATTATGCCAAAATCAATCCAGCGCATGGATCGTTTACCAAGACTGCAGCCAGTCACCGATTGAATGGCATCGGTGGCACAACGATCAATTTCTACCAAAACATAGAGTTTTTTACGATCAACCCCTTTGGGATCAGAAATTCCGATTAACTGCAAACCAAGTATGGACATTCGTACCCCTATCACCTGACCGGCACAGATATGACCATGGATTTTTGTCGCAACATCAAGAAGATTGTCAAACGAATCCATAAATCCACCAACTTTTAATTTTTGAGGCTCCTAACCATGTCAACCGGGTAACCAGTATGACTTGGAGTAGGATTGACAAGCTCAGATTATGATTACAATAGATAATCCCGTTCACGATACTCTATGAAGCATAGGAACTGAAATTAAATAAGTCATTGGAATTAGCCATGTTGTTTAATTACAGATGAATTCATATCATATTATTTTATTTTTTTTGAAAAAGGCCATGCACGGTTGCATCTGTTACTGGTGGTTCAGTCTTCATGGTTATCCGAACACCAGGATTTGCCCGGTCAATGCTTACACCTTTTTCTGTTTCCATGGAGATAACCAAACATATAACAGGTTCAACTTTTGTACCAAGATATTCTATTTGATCACCACACTCAATTGGATTACGAACATCAATCAGTAAAGGGTTGATGCCAGCCACAATACCGGCTGGTATAACCTCCTGTTTTGTTCGCATTGTATTATAAAGCATGGACTCTGGTAAAGGAGAACCGTAAAAAAAATTTTCTGTTCTTCCCCTCGTGCCGATTTTGTTGATTTCTTTATGAAAAATATCTGGCAAAACAATTTCATCCTTATCTATGCCTGATAAAACTTGGCTTTCTATCTCATCAAGAGCCGCCCGATAAAGCCGAACCACACTGCCAACATAACCAATAGATTTCATCCTCCCCTCAATCTTCACAGAATCAATGCCAGCTGCAACAAGTTCCGGTAACCGCTTAAGGAGACAAAGGTCACTGGAATTGAAAATATAAGTTCCCCGTGCATCCTCTTCCACCGGAAAATATTGTCCGGGTCTCTTTTCCTCCACTAAGTGGTATGAATAACGACAAGGATGGGCACAGTCGCCATGATTGGCATCCCGATCGCTAAAATAATTAGATAACATACAACGGCCGGAATAAGAAATACAAATAGCACCGTGAACAAAAACCTCCAGCTCAATATCAGTATTCAGACGAACCTGATTGATTTCTTCTATTCCCAGTTCACGGGCGAGGTTTACCCTGAAAGCTCCCTGATCTTTCCAGAAACGAGCACTGGCATAGTTGGTTATGTTGGCCTGGGTTGAGATGTGAATAGGTAAAGAGGGAACTACCTGCCGGGCAATGTGAAAGATACCGGCATCAGCGATAATAAGGGCATCAACCCCTGTTTTATGAAGAAAAATCAGGTACTCTTCCAGTCCCTCAAGATCACGATTATGGGCAAAAATATTTACGGTTATAAAAATTTTCACTCCATGATCTTTGGCGTAATCAGCTGCCCTGACAAGTTCTCGTTTAGTAAAATTTCCAGCTCTGGCCCTCAGGCTGTAAAAATGACCTCCGAGATAAACGGCATCAGCTCCGTAATGAATGGCGGTTACCAGTTTATCAAAATTTCCGGCCGGAGCCAGTAGTTCAGGAATATTATTATTAATATTGTTAATTAATTTATCTTGTTGCATATCTACAAGATGTAAGTATTCTTTTCTGACAAAAAAATCTCATCATCAATGACCTTAATTTTTTGGGTAGAGTCTTAGGTTAGTTAATTATACTGTTGACTGAAAAAACATGGTACTTTACTATGTCTGATAAAAGGGATAAATAGCTTTTAGATCAATAGTTAATAATGGTAATTAACCCTAGTTTCTTATTCTTATATTCTTTGTTTTAAGGGGAGATGATATGTTGAAAAAGAACTACACCAAGATGAAAAAAAGTTGCAGGGTAACCTTCAAATACCCTAACGAGGAACAGGCTGAATCCGCAATACTTTCTGGAGATTTTAACGACTGGTCAATGGACGCCACTCCAATGAAAAAGCTAAAAAATAATTCTTTTTCGGTAACTCTAACCCTGAAAAGTGGCACAAGCTATAGTTTTCGCTATGTACTGGACGCAAATGTCTGGGTCAATGACCAAGAAGCAGACAGCTATACCAACAACGAATATGGTGAAAAAAATTCAGTTATTACAGTATAGTATATATATGTAGGCATGTTCTGTTTCTATGTCAACTTCCTTGCAGAAAGTGTTTTTTAAGTGGCAATTATGCTGAGGGTATGCCTTATTGTCGGATCCCGCAAGATTATAGTCTGATTTCTATAGCGTCAAAAAATAAGGTAACTCTTCAGCCCAAGGTGATGGGAGTTTGTTCATCTCGCTGAATAATTACAAAATAAGTATCAAACTCCAAACCATAACCACAATCACCAGCGATATAAGTACCGCCAAAGAGCCGAGATCTTTGGCATGTCCGGAAAGTTCGTTTTGTTCCATTGAAATACGGTCAATGGTACATTCAATAGCTGTGTTTAGTATTTCCACCACAATAACAAACAAAACCGTTCCAATTAGCAAGGCCCGTTCACTACCGTTATCGCCCAGAAAATATCCCAGAGGAATCAAAAACAGGGCTAAAATAAATTCCTGCCGAAAAGCCTCCTCGTTTTTCCATATAAAAACAAATCCCTTCCATGAACATAATGTTGCCTGTATCAATCTAGTTACACCTGTTCCGTGTGGTTTTATGCGTTTCATGACATATTTTTTTATAAAGGCTAATATGGAAAAAAACCTGGTTATTTAAACCTGGCGGATTCGTTACAAGGTGAAATAATAAAACCTGACCTTGATAATTTCATAACTTTTCAATAAGTAGGTACAGTCATATGGTTTTGACAAATTACCTTCACAGCATATTGGAAACGGGGCTTTAGCCCCGTCACCTGCTTTAGTCAGGTTAGCGGGACTAAAGTCCCGCCTCCGAATCACCTTGTGCTTAACTTATATTGATCGCTGCCCAGACTTATTGAGAAGTTACATAATTTCATTATATTAAGTACTCTAAAATAGATCGAAATTTATAATAATCAATGAGATAAATAGTCAACTTTATAGTATTGTCGATATCATGATAGTATAAATAGATTTCTCAAATAATTCATCGTTTGTTTTTCCTCATTTATCTGACAGGCAATATGACAATAGGTGCCATTCGGCTCTCTAATAATAAGAAGATGTACCCATCTATAGGTCTATCATGCTCAAGGAATAATATAGCTTTTGAAGAAACTCCTACTGCTGGCGAATAAGGGGAGAGCGGACGAGAATACAATTTTCAAGGTTGCCTTATACCTGTCATTTTTGTTATTTTTATATATAAAAAATCTGACCATATGAACAAACCACAAACAGGCATAGCCATAAGCGGCGGCATAGACTCCACAGTGTCTGCCTTACTTCTCAAAGAGCAGGGGCATGATCTCCAAGGGTTTTTTATGAATCTGCCCCTTGAAAATGAGGCAGCAGAAATACAAAAAATACAGAAAATAGCTGCCTCCATAGATATTCCCCTGAAAATTATCAATGTTAAAGAACAATTTAACGATTTTATTATAAATTATTTTATCAAAGAATATCAGCAGGGGCGCACTCCCAATCCTTGTATAGCCTGTAACCATACCATAAAATTTGGTCTTCTTCAAAAAATCATGTTTGCCCATGGCATGGATTATATGGCAACCGGTCATTACGCCCGTATTGAAGATATATCAACAACTGGAAAATACATTAAAAGAGGTGTTGATCCTGTAAAAGATCAGTCTTACTTCCTCTGCCGCCTTAATGCTGACCAAATTGAACGGGTCATTTTTCCGCTTGGTTCATGGATAAAAGATGATGTTAGAGCCATGGCAAAGACTTATGGCTTAATTAATTTATCCCAACCGGAAAGCCAGGATGTCTGTTTTTTGAAAACTGGTCTCAAATCCTTTTTCAATTCCCGTGAAATACCTGAAAAAAAAGGAAATATCTGTACAGTGAATGGGCAAACACTTGGCTGGCATCATGGAATTTTCAACTATACCATTGGCCAGCGAAGAGGCCTGGGTCTGCCGGATACCACCCCTTGGTATGTTATCGCCCTTGATCCAGGAAAGAACAGGGTCATTGTTGGCAAATATCAGGAATTGTTTCGCCAATCCATTACGGTCAATGACCTGATCTGGTCTTCAAGGCTGCCGGCAGCCTTACCATGGTATGGACAGGTCCAATTTCGTTCCAGACAGAAACCTGTCCAAGCTATTCTTAATCCAGGTAATAATGATAAATGGGTCATTCACTGTGATTCTCCCCAGCGGGCTGTAACTCCCGGACAATTTGCTGTCTTCTATGATAACAATCTTATTGTGGCCAGTGCTGTCATTACTGAAGATAGTTAGCAGCTAATCATAAATAGCCATGAATAAAAAAATTAAAGTAGCTGTAACAACCCTTGGCTGCAAAGTAAATCAGTTTGAATCAGCTTCCTTTATTACAGGTTTTAAAGAAGCTGATTGTGAAATAACCCCTTTTTCCACTTCAGCTGATATTTATCTAATTAACACCTGTGCAGTCACCGGCCGGGCAGGTCAACAGTCAAGACAACTGGTACGACGAGCTATGCGTGCCAACCCAGAAGCTCGAATCATGGTCACCGGCTGTTATGCCCAGATAGCCGGTCAACAGCTTCTCGAACTTAATGAAAATAAACAAAAAAACAAAATCTGCATCATCGGTAACAGTAACAAACACCTGCTTGTCAAAACCGCTCTTTGCCATGACCTTTCTGGTATAGTTATGTTCACCGGAAACATTACAGAAAAAACAGAAATCTCTCCTTTGCCGGTACGCCGATTTTCCGGACGCACCCGAGCTTTTCTCCGGATTCAGGATGGCTGCAATAATTTTTGTTCCTACTGTATTATTCCTTATTGCCGCGGGCGGAGTCGCAGTTCTAAACTTTCTTTTATAGTTGAACAAATGAACATTTTTGTTGCAGAAGGGTACCAGGAAATAATAATTACCGGCATAAATATTGGTAAATACGGTCTTGATTTGAATGAAGGAGAGGATATATACAGCCTCCTTGATAAACTATGCCGTCAATATCCCAAAATCCGGATACGGCTCAGCTCTATAGAACCAGTAGAAGTCAATGATCGACTAATGGAGCTGATGACTGTTTTTAACAACTTCATGCCCCACCTCCATATACCTCTGCAAAGTGGGGATGATCGGATTCTCCAGTTGATGAACAGAAAGTATACAGCAGAATTATTTGTGAAAAAAATAGAAAAAATTATCTCTGCCATCCCCCATGCCGCCATAGGATGTGATGTCCTGACCGGGTTTCCCGGTGAAGACAACCGAGCCGCAGCAAATACCAGAAGGCTGTTATCCTATCTACCTATAAGCTATCTCCATATCTTTCCCTATTCCAAACGCCCCGGCACTCCGGCAGCGTCTTTTAAAGAACAGGTAAATCCTGCTGATAAACAGGATCGGGTTAAACAGTTACAGAAAATTGACAAAAAAAAACGAGCCTTATTTTACCTTGCCAACCGGAAAAATATACACCAGGTTCTTATAGAAAACCTGAACGACAAAAGTGGATTACTCCATGGTTTTTCTGAAAACTATATTCCTTTTCAATTAAAAGGATCTGAAAAACTAACCGGACAGGTGGTATCTGTTAAGTATGAACGACTTGAAAACGGAAAACCTGTTGCTGATATTGTCAAATAAGCAACAAGGGATACATTTTATATGTAAGCGCCACAATAACCCCATCTTTTTTTCTGTAACATTCTTTGGCATAATGG
>CAYRGM010000014.1:0-22574 GCA_964423765.1 uncultured Desulfobulbaceae bacterium | reverse complement strand
TCTCGTTGCACTCGCTTACCGGGAGTCTCGTTGCACTCGCTTACCGGGAGTCTCGTTGCACTCGCTTACCGGGAGTCTCGCTGTACTCGCTCGCCTGCCCTGTTGTTTTCATTTTTATTGTTCACCGCTTAGCTACTATTGTACCCGGCTCGCCGGGCATGGAGTTTATTGGAAAACATAGCAGTTACGGCTTTTATTCAGATCATCACAGCAATCACCGTTCATAGTTTGCTCAAAAAAAACGATCCATTTATTTTTTTAGACATACTGGTTACTGAGAGGATGCTGTACTGTTCTCAACAGAAGCAGGTTGTTTTTCACCTTGGTTATTTTTGTCGCCATTGGCTTCTGCTTCTTCAGATTCTTTTGCACTTGCAATGGCAGAAAAAGAATCTTGTACCTTGTTGATTCCCTGTTCATCAATGGAGTCTGCAAGTTTAATGGTGAGATAGCGCAGTAACCGTTCTTCCAATCTGAGAATCCTTTCCAGCTCGCTAATCGTTTTACCGTGAGTAGCATAGTTAAGGACCACATAGTAGCCATGAAATTCCTTGTCGATTTCATAGGCCAGCGGTTTAACACCCCAGCGATCTGTATTGAGTACAACCCCACCATCCTCGGTGATTATGGCAGAGGCACGATCAATGATTTCTGTGAACTGCTCCTCTCCCAGATTAGGGCGAAGAATAAATGTGGTTTCGTAATGACGCATGATTCCTCCTCGTGGTCAGTTGGCCCTCGCTTCAATCTATGTGGTTGAGAGCGAGAAGGTTATAATTCACTGTAGCCCTGTAGGGGCAAACGATAAACTAACTAAACCTTATATACCAAGTGACACTTAATGTCAATGGAAAATATGAGATAACTTGTGTAACTATATGATTGTATTGCTGTTGTGTTGGAGGGGTGGTGAGGAAGCCAGGTGATTTGCTAATGGTGGAAGAAGGTTGGCCTTCTGCCAATATGTACCCCTGTAAATGATGATTCAGATGTAACTATTCAGCGAAATGAACAAACTCCCATAATCTTAGGCTGTAACTATTCAGATGTAAATATTCGGGTTGGTAAAAAAACTCTCATAAACGAGGACTGTAAATATTACATGAAAGTATGTAATGACAGGGGGTACGGTGTCAATTCAGGTAATAGTTTTCAGTGCCAGCTCTATCCGCTCTTCAAGGCTAAGATCATCCTTGTTTAATGTGTCTTCAATCTTGTCAAGTTTCATTTGCAGGTCAGCCGCAGTAATTTCAAGATATTGGATGGTTGCTGCTGCCGATGATTCGGTTACATCCATGGCACTGCGAAGATCTTCTGCATCGCGGGCAAGCGAGCGAATCTGGGAAATTTTTTCAAGACGAATAAAAAGTTCGTCAAAATTGATCGGTTTTTCCAGATAATCAACAGCACCTTTTTTCATAGCCTTAATTGCTGTATTAATGGATGAATGAGCCGTTATAACGATTACTTCTGTAATAATATTTCTGTCCCTCGCTATCTGGAGCAGGTCAATACCGTCGATATCGCCGGGCATGACCAAGTCAGTAATGACAACATCAAAATGAGCTTTGTCAATTTTATTTGCCGCATCAACACCATCAACAGCAAGCATAACGGTGTATCCTTGACCTGTAAGTCTTTTTTCAAAAAGACGACGGATTACCGGATCATCATCGGCAACAAGTATAGACATGGCCTGAGGTGTGCTCATGATAGGCTCTCTGTTCCCATTGTTTGTTATGTATTTCTCTAAGTCCCACCGCCACAGGCGGCACAATATTCTGTCCTCTGGTAACCTTATTTTAACTGGTAAAAAATAGTCCTTAAATGTCTTTGTGGCCTGAAACGAGGACATACACCCGTTAGCGATTCTGTCGCTCCGATAATAAGGTAACCATCAGGCTCGAGAATATCTGCGATTTTATTAAATAATTTTTTTCGGTCTGCAAGGGAAAAATAAATAGCAACATTACGACAGAAGACTATGTCAAGCTTCCCTAATCCTTGAAAGGGCAGCATCAGATTCATTTTCCGGAAACTAACCATGGCTCTTATCTCATCCTTCACTTTCCAGGAAGTGGCACTGGAGGTGAAGTATTTATTTAGTTTGTCCCTTGCCAATCCCCGCTCTATCTCAAATTTATTGTATTTGCCCATGGAGGCCTGCTTGATGGCAGAGTCTGAGATATCCGTGCCAAGCAGTTTTGTATTGTATTGTGATATATTACCAAGAAGTGTTTTTAAAACAATGGCAATGGAATAAAGTTCCTGACCCGTAGAGGCGGCGGCACTCCATATTTTGATTGGTGTTTTAATTCGGGGAGAAGCAGGCTTGCGGGCATCAATCAGTTCAGGGAGAATCTTGTGCTGTAATAGCTCAAAAGGGCCGTTGTCACGGAAGAACAGGGTTTCATTAGTTGAAATTGCATCAATTATCTGTTTTTCAATTATCTTGCTGGGATCACGGCGAGCTTTTTGATATAACTGCATGTAATTAGTACAATTATTATCCTGAGCAACTGTGGAGAGTCTGGTTTCAAGAAGATATTTTTTTTCAGTGTCAAGAAGTATTCCTGATATATCATGGATATATTTGGAGATAACCTTGAACTCTTCCGCAGAGATTTTAATCATGCCGATTTAAGTGTCTATTTTATTGTTTTGACGATTTCAGCAGCTATTTTGTCTAATGGGACAACAATATCAGTTAGCCCTTGTTCAGCAGGAGCCTTGGGCATCCCATATACTACACATGAATTCTGATCCTGACCAATAATAATTGTACCCTTATTGTTTAGAATTTCAAGCCCTTTGGTGCCATCTTTTCCCATACCTGTCATAATAACAGCCGTTGTTCTGCCAACATAATAGTCAGCCACAGAGCGGAAAAGGTAATCAGCCGACGGCTTGCAAGAGTTTTCCGGTGGGTCGTTGGTTAATTTAATTAACCGGTGCAAACCATCACTTGAAGCAATAAGTTTCATCTGTTTACCACCCGGGGCAATGTAGGCAGTACCAGCTTTGATTGGTTCTCTGTCCTCTCCTTCCTTAACCGTGATGGCACATTTTTTATTGAGACTCTCTGCCAGTGATTTGGTAAAAATAGGCGGCATATGCTGGACAATCAAAATTGGCACATTTATGTTGCCGGGCAGCATGGGCATCATCCTCGCCAATGCATTGGGACCACCTGTGGATATACCAATGACTATAATCTCAGATTTGTTCCGCCTGTTGACTTTTGTCGGCATGGATTTGCCGGCGAGTTCAGGTTTGGCAGGATAGGCTGTTCGCTTGACAGCCTTTTGTGTTGTTGTGTTCACCATACCTCCCACTGTAGTCCGGCCCTGTTGAAAGGCCTTGATCAATGGGGTAAGCATGGTGCGAAGTTCCCGCTTGGAATCATTAATATTGGTGGTATTTGGTTTTAAGAGAAAATCATATGCTCCAAGTTCCAGGGCCTTCATGGTCATAGCTCCCCCCTCTGAAGTCAGGGTGGAAACCATTATGGCACTGACGGTCGGTGCGTCTTTCTGCATTTGTTTCAGCACCTCGATACCGTTCATTTCCGGCATCTCTATGTCAAGGGTAAGAAGATCAGGCTTAAGCATTTTGATCTTGGCCATGGCAATTTTACCGTTATGGGCAACCCCTACAACTTCAACCCCAGGGATTTCCGCAAGGACATCACTGACCGCTTTCCGATAGACGATGGTGTCGTCCACCACTAAAACTTTTATTTTTTTATTCAACATAACTTATAACTTATAATTGATAATTGAGAATTAGAAAGAGTGTGTTTAATAATTGATATAATTATCGACCATCAAAAATTGTCCAAAAAACAAGGCATTTTTATAGGGCGTTCACGATGTCTGTAATTGATAATTGATTAATCAATTATCCAAATTATCAATTATCAATTCTCAATTATCAATTATTCCCTATCGAGCTTGAGCACCTCGTCCACATTGAGAATCCCGATAAGTTTGTCCTCAGTCTTATATACCCCGGTAAAGAATCTTCCCTGGATCCCGCTCATGTTAGCCGGTGCGGCTTCTATGCGGTCAGGGTCTGCCATGACCACATCGCTGATACTTCTGACCAGAAGACCAATGTATTCACCAGGGATACTGACAATAATATTCCGGGGATCATCATTAAAGCCAGTCTCGCCCAGTTCCAATTTTTTTGCCAGATCAATAATGGTCACAGTCTGACCGCGCAGATTAAGGATACCGGTAACATATTCAGGGGCCTGGGGAACCCTGGTCATTTCCATTAACTTGTTAATTTCCTGGATTTTGAGAATATCCATGCCGCACAGGGCATTTCCCACATAAAAGGTTGCCAGTTCAATAACCGGTCTGCTTACTTTTTTTTCTTTATTCATTCTCTAATTCCAATAGGTTATAGAAAAGCTGTCAGCGACGGTTTAGTAATACCCCAGCGATTACCTTTCATGATTAGCTGAATATCTGGTCAATATTTTCACAAATAATACTGGTTGACTAACTAATATGCTATGTTTTGAACTTATTTGTCAAACTGCTCAGGCTGTCAGAAATCTTTTCCAAATCCAGAGCCTTTGTTTTGATCTGCTCACTGCTGCTGGTTATTTTATCGCCAGATTGTTTGACCTGGGCGATATCTTCAGCAATTTCCCGGGAAGCCACGGAGCTATGGGCAACTTTTTCAGCAACCTCCCCGATTCCTTCTCCAGCCTGCTGGATATTGGTCGTCAGTTCCTCCATGGTGACGGCCTGTTCTTCAAGGGCCTGGGAGATGTTCGAGACAATCGTATTAATTTCATTGATGATGACGGTTATCTGTTTGATGCCACTCACTGTTTTTGAGGTAGAGTTCTGAATGGACTCAATCCGATTTTTTATTTCACCGGTGGCATCAGCGGTTTGTTTGGCAAGTTCCTTGATCTCGTTGGCAACAACCGCAAACCCTTTTCCAGCCTCTCCGGCCCGGGCCGCCTCAATGGTGGCATTTAACGCCAGCAGGTTAGTCTGGGAGGATATGTCGTTAATTGTTTCTGTAACCTTGCCGATATCCTGGGCAGAGACCCCTAATTCATCAACTTGTGCTGAAATATCACCAGCCTCCAGAACTGCCCTCCCGGTTATATCTTTTGCCTTGGCAGTTGAATTACGGATCTCGTTCACCGTATTATTTATTTCTTCTGTGGCCGAACCCATAAGGTTGACATTGGCGGCAGCCTGCTCAGTAGCCGCAGCGACATCGATCATATTGACGCTCATCTCCTCAGCTGCTCCGGCAACACTATCTGAACGGTTGGTAGTATCTTTGGTACATTCATCCATTTGTTCCGAAAGATTTGTCAGAATATGGGCAGATTTGTTGAGTAGTTCACTCTTTACGGTAATATCTTGAACCATTTTCCTGATCTGCTCAATAAATACAGCAGTATGACCGGTCAACTCAGCAAACTCATCCTTTTTTATATCATCATCTTGTTCTTGGGCTACTTTTTTAATAACGGCTTGATTTAACTCTCCCTGACTGGCTTTTTTGAGAATAGTGCGAATATTGGCAAGAGGTCGGTTGATAAAAAACTGAAAAAACAAAAACAGCATAACCATGACAATAATCAGAGCCATTACAATGGCAATGGTAATATGTAAAGCTTGCCTTTCAAATCCTGCCAACGCAGTTGTGACATCATAGGGGACTGCTAGTATAGCAATATTTTTACCGGAATAATCCTGGATGGGCATATAGGCAGTCATGAGGAGGCGGTTATCTTTATTAACTCGTCTAACTTTAATTTCTTCCTGGGCCATGACTTGTTTAAAAAAAGGATATTTTCTTGCAGGAACAGTGAGTTCATGGCTTTTCGCCAAAAAGATAAACCCCTCTCCGTCAGGAATGAGGAATGAAATGTTAGCACCAATAGCTTGTTTTACTCTGTTGGCTGCCTGATCATTGATTGGTACCCCAAACTCAACTGAGCCAACATGTATTCCCAGGTTGAAAACAGGCACTACAGCCCGGATAGAAACTCCTGCCCTTCCCTCTTCAAGTCCTGATATAGGTTTTTTTGTTCGATTGACAAAGGTGACTGTATGGCGAAAAGATGAGAGATCATCACCAAATTTTTCTGGTCTATGGAGGCGGAGAAATGAAATGGCCGGGGGCAGGTGAAAATGAAAGACATTGAGGTCCATTTCTTTTTTTAACTGTTGATAGAGAGGCATAACCGATGTAAGCAGGCTGTCCCTGTCCCTTATGGCCATGCTCCGTTGGACTGTCGGCATCAGGCTTATTGTACGAGACAGCAATGTTACTCTTTCAATAGGGGCTAATAGCAATTGATTATGTGCTTCCTTAATAAGGCTGATAACTTGTATTTCCTGTTCTTGGTAAAACTGTTTTTCAGTAAAATAAGAAATTGTTGGCTTGGCAATGGCAATGGTCAGGATTATTAGTATCCCAAGTCCGACAATTAACTTATTCCGCATAGTTTTCGGGGTGTATTTCTGGATAAAACTCATTAATTATCTCCTTTTTTTTTAATTCTCAATTCTCAATTATTAACTTCACGCCGTTGCAGTTATCTCTTTGACATAGCGATGCACACATTCCATCAGCCGTTCCTTGTCCAGCTTGATATGATATTCGTCAATCCCTGCAGCCTTGCCCTTTGCCACATCTTCATCACCGGCAAGGGTAGTTAATGCCACGACTATGAGATGGGAGAACCGGGGGTCATTCTTTATTTTTTCTGTCATCTCAAAGCCGTTCATATTGGGCATTTCAATATCGGTTACCACCATGGTGATTTCATCGACCTGCTCTTCCAGTACCTGTAAGCCCTCTACTCCATCTTCTCCTTCCAAAACCTTAAAACCAGCCTCTTCCATATATGAACGAACCTGGTTGCGGAAAAAATTAGAATCTTCAACCACAAGGATAGTTGGAATTACCCCATCTTCTTCGATGACATCTCTGCTACCCATGGCGTGATCGGCAAACCAGTCAGGGTTGAGGGTTTGGACAAGCTCATAGATGTCAACGAGCATGGTGGTCTTCCCCTCGATAATGGTTGAACCCATAATTCCGGTCTGTTTAAGGGTGGACTCATCAATGACAGCAGCCACCTCGATGGCATCAACCGAACCGGTGGCAAGAAGACCTATATCCTTGCCGGCCAGGGTGAAGACGATTACCAGCAGATTGTCTTGATCGGCAGGCGGCTGGACCATGGCAACTTCATCAATGGAGATCAGGGGCAGGGAACCACCCCGGTAGTGCATGATTCGCTTGCCGCCCATTTCTTCAATATCGGTGATTTTAATCTTCTCAATCCGCTCAACCTGGTTGAGAGGTACGGCAAACCTCTCTTTCTCAGCACTTGAAAAAGTGAATAATGTCTGTTTATCCTTTTTCTTATTGATGTCATTTTGGGAGATCTTGGCCAGGTCGTTGGCCCGCTGGCTGCCTTCCAGGGAGGTCAGCCCCGCCATTCTGGAAATATTGTTGACATCTAAGATAAGAGCAATCCGACCGTCTCCCATGATAGTGGCACCGGCATATCCCCGGCATTGCTGGAGATGGCGACCGATTGGTTTGATGACTATTTCTTCTGAATCATGGAGCCGATCAACCACTATCCCGTACTTCATTACTCCGGTGGAAACAACCACTATGTTTAAGGCACTGGCGGGGCTTTGCCGCCGCTCCCTGGTCTCTCTTCCGTCCTGTTGATCTTGAGAATTTTCGTTTTCGTTTATCTGCCCGTTAATGTCCGAATTATTACTGTCTTCTGCAAAAAGTGGAGAGTGTTTTGAGCGGCGGTCAGCAATTTGTTGCCGTTGATCCGGTTCAAGCGTGGACTTAATTGGCTCATAATATGTTCTCGGGATACCTAAAACATCGGAAAGTCTGATTAATGGCAATAGATTACCCCGTAACCTGACCACTTCGGCATTGCCGACCCGTTCAATTTTATCCTGGACTGCTGAGGCCGGAATGCGGAGTAACTCTTCGAGGTTAACCTGGGGAATGGCGTATCGTTCTCCGCCGGTCATAACAATTTGGCAGGGAATAATGGCAAGGGTCAGGGGTAGTTTGATGGATATGGTGGTTCCCCGACCGACTTCAGACTCAATTTCAATGGATCCCCCAAGCTGGTCAAGATTGGTTTTGACCACATCCATGCCTACTCCACGACCGGATACATCTGTAACTTTTTTTGCCATGGAAAAACCGGGGATCAGGATAAGATTTATCCGTTCCTTGTCGGACATGCTTTTGGCCTGCTCAGCCGTAATCAACCCCTTGCTGACTGCTGATTCAGCCAAAGCGTCACCGTCAAGACCTTTACCGTCATCACTGATCTCAATTACAACCTGACCGGCTTCATGGTATGCTTTGAGAATAATTAACCCTTTGGGATCCTTTCCATTTGATATTCTGATATCTGGTGTCTCAACCCCATGGTCAACGGAATTTCTGATAAGATGGGTGAGGGGATCATTGATTGCCTCAAGGATGGTTTTATCCAATTCAACATCCTTGCCGACAATGGTTAAGTCCATTTGTTTAGCTAACATTTTGGAGAGATCACGGACAACTCTTGGGAATTTATTGAATACATTGCCGATGGGCTGCATCCTGGTCAGCATGATCGCTTCCTGCAGTTCAGATGTAACCAGATCTACTCTTTGTCCAACTGCTTCCACATTGTGAATTTCACCTGAAATTATGGCTTGGAGCAACTGATTACGGGATAGTACAAGTTCTCCAGCAAGGTTCATGAGCTGATCGAGAAGGCTGATTGTGACCCTTATGGAGGTTTCTACTTGCCTATGCGCTGCTTTTTTGTCAGTTTTTTCTGCTATTGAGGGTGATGATGGAGAGATCAGAGGTGCTGATTCTTCTTTTTGTCCATCCATGCCTGTTTCCTGTGCAGGAGGCAAATCTGGGACCTCCTGGTCAGTGATGGATTCTGGTGGTGACGAAACAGTTTCCGTGGGAGTGGCTGATTGTACCTGATCTTCATCGTCAGGCACGGGGGCAGTTTTTTCTTCCTGCCGGGCAGGTTGTACAGGCGGTACCTCTCTGCCCTCATAGATGGCATCTAATGCCGTAACATGTTGGCTGATATCGACCTTATTGCTGTCTTCTATATTTTCTATAAGATGTTGGAGTTCGTCAGAAGCCAGGAGTAATACATTGACAATTGCCGGGGTAGGCACCAGTTTTTCGCTTCGTATCAGACCAAGGACATTTTCCGTGACATGGGCAAGATCCTGAATAACCGTTAATCCCATGAATCCCGCCCCACCTTTAATTGAATGGGCAGCCCGGAAAACCTTGTTGACCAGCTCAACATCAATATCTGCCCCAGCTTCTTCTACGGTCAATAAATCATTTTCAATATCGGCAAGGTGTTCAAGTGATTCTTCAATAAAGCCCTGGAGGATTTCATCATCTTCAATGGACATTGGTCTAACTCCCTGTTTATTTTTTTGTTTTATACGATCAAATATTTCAGATATGTTCGTTAAACACTGCATATTCATCGTTCGTGATGGCAATGATTATGACTCAGCGTTGCTGGTTATTTATATTGTGCTGGAACGGTAAAAAATTTATCTGATATTTTATTGTATAAGTTTTGGAAATTTTGTACAGGTTTTTTTCATGGGATAGCTTTTTAAAAATATAATGTCCTGCGGACTCTGACCCGCCTTAGATAGTCAATATTGTCCCAGTCGTCGGCAGTAATATTGTTTGATGAAAATTGTTTTTTATTAGAGATGATGAAGCCAAATTCTTTCTAATTGTTCTCTCAATATGGACCAGAGCCAGCTTTTTAACCGATTGTTCAGAGACAAGCTGTTGGCAGCTTAAAATAGAGCTATGATTTGGTAAGGTATCTTCTGCTGTAAATGCTTCGTGGATAACCAGGTCACAGCCATGGATTAATGTTTTCACTGCATCGGTAGGTCGACCATCGCCGCTGTAATAGAGACGGTGGCAGCCGTCATCAATCAACAATCCATAATTAATCAGAGAATGGATGGTTGGTGTGGCTTTAAACGATAATTCCCCTAATTGCAGAGGCTCTGCCGGGCTTATGATTTTAAAAACAAGTTTATAGTTTAATTTATCCATACATCCAGGATAAGCCAGTTCCATAACTGCCATGGTCTTTTCCCTGATTCCGTCCTGACCGATCAGGGTAAGAGTTTTTTTTCTTCCCATTTCTCTGAACCTTAAGAGAAGCAGGGGCAGACCAAAGAAGTGGTCACCATGGAAATGAGATATCCAGATATAATCAAGCTCGTCGGGGTTATTGCAAAAATGAAAAAAACGATGGGGTACGGAGAAACCGCAATCGAGAAGGATTTTTTTGGTTTTTGTATTTCCTATGTTTATGAGAATAGAGGTGTTGCCATGCTCGATGTCACAGGCTTCGCCGACACCGATAAAAACTAGTTCCATTGTCGGATTACAATGCCCAGAAGATAGGCAATTCCCCGCTTTTGGCTGGTTAATCAGGTGTTGTTTTCTGCTGGACATCGTTGTTCTGTGATTGTTTTTCTGAGTTTTGAGTTGCTGTGGAGTTCTGGTTGTTTATCTCCATATTTTCTTCTGTTAAAAGTTCATCTTCATTAACAGGACTTTTTTCTTCAGGAAGTTCATCTCGTTTTTCCTGTATCATTGCTTTTTTCCATGGTTTCACTTGGGGCAGGTATTCCTGAAAGGCTTCCCCGTATATTTCCCATATGGTGATAAACAGGGCCGAGATAATAGGGCCGATAATTATGCCGAGAATACCAAACAGGGCAAGCCCCCCCAAGGTGCCGAACAGGACAAACAGATCATGCATTTTCGTATCTTTACCGATTAAGCGGGGTCGGAGAACATTGTCTAAGTTGCCGGCAATTCCGCCGCAGATTATCAAAAGTATAAGAACCCCGAAAAAATTACTGCTAAGGGCAAGAATTATTAGGGTGGGTCCCCAGATAATTGCGGTACCAAGGGCAGGGATAATGGACATAACTGCCATTACTGTACCCCAGAAGACAGCTCCCTGGATACCGACAAGCCAGAAGGCAAATCCGCATATTCCCCCCTGGAGAACCCCGATTATGATGGTGGTTTTCATGGTCGCCCTGGTAACCGAAGTAAAACGGTTGAGCAATCGTTCTTCATCTTCATGGGGCATGGGCAGGTAATAAAGAATTTTGTTTAACAGGGCATCACCCATGGTCAGAAAATAAAACATGGTATAGAGCATGATAATCACATGGAAAATTGCGGTGACTGTTACCATGGTCATGGCTGAGAGATAACTGATGAACAGGTTGGAGATTATGCCCACAGCCTGACCGGCTCTTTCAAAAATAATGTCCCGATAAGGTAGTAGGTATTCGTAAAAGGGAAGTTCTTGTATATACTGGTACAAGGTGCCTGGTTCATTGATAAATGACTCGATCCAAGGGGTTATAGAATGGCTGACAGATATGGCCTGGCTGACCACCACTCCTGTCAGGACAGTGAGGGGGATGAGGATGAGGATAATTACGGCGATAATGGTTAAAGTCGAGGCTATATATTTTCTGCCATACAGTTTTTTTGTCAGCCATTTATGAAAGGGGCGGGCCATGGCTGATAATAACCCCGCCATGAATATTGCCATTATAAATGGGTATATCATCATTAGGAAGAATGCCGAAATAATGACAACCATGGCAATGAGGGTTATGCGGTTTATTAATGATTTGCTCATTTTTTCATATTCAGCGTGCAGAATTTAGGTTTCATTACTTGTTATGGTTGTTTAATTTGCTCCAATCCTACTGATTTTTCAAGATGAGATGGCTTTTAATAAAGCTGTGGTCAGGGTAGTCAGGTCTTCTGAACTTATTATATAGGGAGGCATTAGGTAAACAAGGTTGTTAAAGGGTCTGATCCAGACCCGGTTTGCAACAAATATTTTCTGGATGGCTGCCATATCCACCGGTTCGTTCATTTCCACAACTCCTATGCCCCCTAAAATTCTGACATCACTGACCTGGGATAATGCTACAGCCTCTGCAAGTTCCCGGCTCATCTGTTGTTCCATAGCTGTAATTCTTGCCTGCCAGTCAGAATCAAGGAGAAGCTTTATGGATGCCACAGCTACTGCACAGGCAAGAGGATTGGCCATAAAGGTCGGGCCGTGCATAAAGAGATATGGTTTATTCTCTGAAATAGTTTGAGCAATCTGCTCTGTGACCATGGTAGCAGCAAGAGTCATGTAACCACCGCTTAATGCCTTGCCAAGGCAGAGTATATCCGGCACGACCCTGGCATGTTCCATGGCAAACAGTTTACCGGTACGGCCAAAACCAGTGGCGATTTCATCAAAGATCAAAAGAACATCAAATTGATCACATAGCTTGCGGAGTTCTTTGAGGTAGCGGGGATGATAAAACCACATCCCGCCGGCACCTTGGACAATGGGTTCAATGATTACGGCGGCAAGGCTTTGAGTGTGCATCTCTAACAGCACGGCCATTTCGGCTATATCTTCAAATTGCCAATCCATACTGAACCGGCAATTGGGACGGGGAGCAAATATCTGTTGCTTCAAGGTACGGGCAAATACGCTATGCCTGCCGGTTATAGGGTCAGAGACTGACATAGCCTGAAATGTATCGCCATGATAACCGCCGTAAACAGTTAATAAACGGTGTTTTTCCGGTTTTCCCCGGGCGTATTGATATTGAACAGCCATTTTTATGGCTATTTCGACGCTGATTGAGCCAGAATCGGAGAGAAAAACCTTGTCAAGTTCAGGCGGGGTCAGATCGACAAGAAGACGGCAGAGGTCAACAGCCGGTTCATGGGTTAATCCTCCGAACATGATATGACTCATCTGCTCAGATTGACGCTGAAGTGCCGCATTAAGTACCGGGTGGTTATAACCGTGAATGGCAGACCACCATGATGACATACCGTCGATTAACTCCCGACCGTCACTCAGGCGGATTCGTACCCCCGTTGCCGATTCAACCGGATATACAGGCAGTGGCTTTGTAATGGAGGTGTAAGGATGCCAGATATGTTGCCGGTCATAGGCAAGAAGGTTGTTTGTATTTATGTCTGTCTCTGTCGTCTTCATGGGAAACACCTTGCAAATGAAAAACCAAGGGCTGATATTTCTTCAAGGTCTTTTTCAATACTGTTACCGACAGTGGTTAAATAGTTGCCGACCAAAGCACCATTTGCTCCTGCTGAAAAACATTGATACTGTTTACTGCCCAACTGTTGTCGTCCTCCTGCCATCAGGATAATGGCTTCGGGGTTGATGATTCTGAACATGGCAACGCTACGGAGTATTTCCTCAAGGGAAAGTGGTTTTTGTTCGGCCAGGGGGGTTCCCGGAAGAGGGGTAAGGATATTTATGGGGATTGATTTAACCTTTAACGCTTGTAATTCAAGAGCTAACTCCAACCGTTCCGCCATGGACTCCCCCATGCCAATGATGCCACCGCTACAGATAGACATTCCCAGCTTTTTTGCTTTTTGCAGGGTCTCCACCTTATTCATCCAGGTATGGCTTGTACATACGGAAGGGAAAAAACTTTGACATGATTCAAGGTTGCAGTGATAACGACTGACCCCCATATCATGCAATCTGTCAAGTTGTTTGAGATCAGCTAACCCCATTGAAGCACATAAGTCAAGACTCGTTGTCTTCTGTATTTCTTCATAAAGAGGTTTTAGCTCGGTCATGATTTTATTGTCAGGCTGGCGACCGCTGGTGACCAAGGAGAGCCGGTGTACGCCATAACTGTCGTTTTCCATGGCCATGGCCAGGGCCTGCTCTTGGTCAATTATCCCGTAGGTCTCTACCTGGGTGTGATATCTTGCTGATTGGGTGCAAAAGCGGCAGTTTTCCGTACAGTTGCCGCTGCGGGCGTTGATTATTGAACAGAGGTGGAAATCATCGCCCATGAATTGTTGGCGGATATCATTGGCTGATGCACAAAGAGATTGAAGTTCCGTGTTTAAAACAAGGGAAAGTATATTGTTTTTATTCAGTAATTCTTTCTGGTAAAAAATATCAGTAATGCTGAGCATTAATATCGAGCCTCTTAGGGTTCGACAGAAATCATGGGCGGCCCCTTGATAATCATATCAGCTATGGTCATCCTGACCCTTGGCAACAGGTGCCGTTTTTCTCCAAGCAACTCTGACTCCACGACCACCATTTTTTGAAATAATCCGGTTCTGTCCATGGTCGGGATATTTTTGCCCTGTGGATATTTATTGGCAACAATCTCCTGACAGCGAAAACAGCCGGGAAAATGCAGGGATTGCCCATCTGGCCGGGTCATCTCTGCCGGGACTCCGTGCATGCGGCAGACAAGCATCCGGTGTTGATAGAGACTGCATAATCCGTCTTTATCCAGGAGAGGACAGGGAATTGGTGATCTTGGTTGTTTTGCCGGCCTGGCTTGACTGCGTTTGCTGTACTCTTTTGCCCGGCAGATTATTTCAGCCCGGCGGTTATCCTCAAGTACTTGGAGTCCCTGCCATAAATAAGCCCATTCAGTATAGGTATGGTGAAGGAAGTATGAATCGCAGCAGTTATCAGGGCAGCCATGACAGGAAAAGTTTAATTCATCGGCAATAATATTGTAACCTTTTTCCAGCTCTGTATATATCTTCACCAGTTCTTTGGATAATTTTTCAGAGAGGATAATTTTTTTCTGAACAATATTCATTTTTCATTTATCATTTTTCTTCCTTGATTTTTTGTACTTGATAGGTCTTGACCATAAGTTTTTCGTCTAACCAGGCGGTTGTTGGCAGACCTGCTTTTTGGCAGAGATGGTGTAAAAATGAGGCTGGCTCAGGAAGCTGTTCCCATACCTGGGGGAGAAAGGTTGCTCCTGCTTCGTTATCGATATTAATTATTACTCCATCAATGCCAGGACGCAATTTACCAATGAGGTCCTCACTGTTTTGGTAGGCAAGTTGTTGGGGCATGCTTAGCAGAGAAATTTCAATCTCTAACTCATCAAGCTCTTCTCGGTCAACAGGGGGAAACCTGGAATCATGAAAGGCCGCATTTATACTATTTTTCTGCACCCCTTTGATGATGGTATCTTCGTCGCTGAGACTGCCTATGCAGCCCCGCAGTTGTCCTGCTTTGTTCAGAGTGATGAAAACCGGTTGCCGCTGGTCATAGATTGAGTTCTGTAGCTCGTCTGGGGGTATCGGATGAGCAGACGGTTTGTTGAAATATTCTTCAATGGTATGTCTGGCAAGGCTAATAAGAAGCTGACCCTGCTGTTTGTCTAACATTTACAGTCCCGGGTTATGAGATTCTTTTTTGCCAACTCGAATATTGACATATATTCTACTGTTTTCTTAAACTGTCTGGATTTGGTAGAGACGGGTTTCAAACCCGTCTTCACGGTGGCATTGGCATGGCTGATGGTTGCGGGAGGAGACGAGTTTAAAACCCGTCTCTACGGTTGTCTGCTTGTTTTGCGATGTCTGCAATTCTTAAATACAACACTCTTACTCATTATCAATTATCAATTATCAATTATCAATTATTAAAATATCCCAAAATAGTTTCACCAGCTTTAACTTTCTGGCGAAGCTGGACATTGATCCTGGTATCTGTTGGTAAATATAAATCGACTCTGGAACCAAAACGGATGAGACCGTATCTCTCTCCGCCACTAAGGGAATCCCCTTTTTGAGCCCGACAGACAATGCGTCTTGCAATTAAGCCAGCAACCTGTACCACACAGTATCTGATACCTGTTTTAGTACACATGGTTATGGCACAGTATTCATTTTTTAGAGCTGCTTTATCGTGGTCAGCCGCATAAAATTTACCGGCTTTTAAGTGGATATCTTCCACTGTCCCCTGATGGGGAATCCGATTGACATGGACATTAAAAACATTCATAAAAATTGAAATTTTCAGAACCCTACCGTGCAGAAAGCGGTTGTCGTCAATCTCTTTAAGAATAATAACCTTGCCGTCGGCCGGGCAGATTATTGCATCAGGATCATCCGGACTCACCCGTACCGGATCCCGGAAGAACCAGGTGGTGAACCCGGTCAGGACTATACCAATTGCCGCCAAGATCACAAAACCAAGAATTGCCCATATAAATGTCAGGAAACCACAAAAAATAATAAATGGATACCCTTCTTTGGCGATGGGAATATGTTGGTGTTTCATATTTATTTTTTAAGAGCTCGCATGATGGCAATGGTGCCGGTACGAATAATCTCCTTGATACCAATAGGGCGAAGAATGTCAATGACTGCCTTGATCTTTGATTCCGGACCGGTAATCTCCACAGCATACGAGGTCGGAGAGACATCAACCACCTTGCCGCGAAAGATATCAATAACCCGCAATACTTCAGCACGGGTATGTGCTTCTGCTTTGACTCTTATTATCACCATTTCCCGTTCCACATATTCGCCTTCGGAAATATCGGTTACTTTGATAACATCAATCAATTTATGCAGTTGTTTGATAATCTGCTCAATAATGGCTTCATCACCACGGGTAACGAGGGTCAAACAGGAGACTTTCGGGTTAAAAGTTTCTGCCACACATAAACTCTCGATGTTAAAACCGCGACCACTGAACAGGCCTGTTACCCTGGAAAGTGCCCCCGGTTTATTCTGAAGTAAAACTGATAGTGTATGTTTCATTATATTTTATCCTGTATGTTCGTAACTATTCAGCTGCACTCCATCTTCGCCCATTTTGAGCTTCTTGAGTAGCATTAGTACGCTGCAAAGCTCAAAATGAACAAATATGAAGCACATCTGAACAGTTACAGTCCTAGATTATTGGAGTTTGTTCATCTCGCTGAATAGTTACATATGTTCTTTATTTCTTTTGTGACACTTAGACAAGCAACATCTCGGTTGTTGCCTTGCCGGCTGGAACCATGGGATAAACCCCTTCTTCTCTGCTGATTACAAAATCCATGATCACCAGGTTGTCGGTGGACAGTGCTTCCTTGATGACCGGTTCGACCTCGTCTTTGGTTTTGGCCCGCAAACCGACCGCTCCATATGCTTTGGCAAGTTCTACAAAATCAGGAGTAACTTCCATAACTGTTGCTGAGTATCGTTTGTTATAAAACAACTCCTGCCATTGGCGAACCATCCCAAGAAAATTATTGTTCAGTATGGCCACCTTGACCGGTGCCCCGTACTGTTTTGCTGTGGCTATTTCCTGGATATTCATCTGGATGGAACCATCCCCGGCCACATCTATGACAGTTTTGTCAGGAAAGGCAAGTTGGGCACCAATGGCCGCTGGCAAACCATATCCCATGGTACCCAGGCCGCCTGATGTCAACAGTTGTCGGGGATTGTCGAACTTGTAAAACTGGGCTGCCCACATCTGGTGTTGACCAACATCAGTGGTTATAATCGCTTCTCCTTTTGTCAGCTTGTCTAACATTTCAATGACATATTGAGGCTTGATAATATCCCCTTCTGCATGATAGGTCATGGGATGTTTTTCATTCCATTCTCTGATCTGTTCCAGCCAGGGGCGACGGATATTGGCCATCTCCTTGGCATCAAAGTTTTTATGATCATCAAGCCAGCTGTTCATTGCCCGTAGAGCATGTTTACAATCTGCGACAATGGGGATATCAGCTTCAACATTTTTGCTGATGGAGGTAGGGTCAATGTCAATGTGGATAATATCGGCATGGGGAGCAAAGGCATCAAGACGACCGGTTACCCTGTCATCAAAGCGAGCACCAACAGCTATCAGCAGATCGGCCTTGGCAACTGCCATGTTAGCAGTATAGCTGCCGTGCATGCCTAACATACCAAGAGACAGGGGATCTCTGCCGGGAAAACCGCCAAGCCCCATGAGGGTCATGGTTACCGGGGCAGTTAACTTGTCAGCAAGCTCTGTCAGCTCTTTATTGGCATTGGAGAGAATAACTCCGCCGCCGATATAGAGTACCGGCCGCTTGGCCTTCATGCAGGCCTTGCATGCTTTCTCCACCTGACCAGGATGGGGATGCAGATTTGGCTGGTAGGTCTGCATTTTGATCGGTTGTTTTTCAGGAAAGTCTACAGTAGTGGCGGCGATCACATCTTTAGGCAGGTCGATGAGGACAGGACCAGGACGACCTGATGCTGCGAGGTAAAAAGCTTCACGGATGGTGACTACCAGCTCATCAAGATCTTTAACTAAATAGTTATGTTTGGTGCATGGCCGAGTGATACCAACGATATCAACTTCCTGGAAGGCATCATTGCCGATCAATGCTCTTGGTACCTGACCGGTGAGGACAACAAGAGGAATGGAGTCCAAATAAGCGGTGGCAATTCCGGTAACACCGTTGGTTGCACCTGGTCCGGAAGTCAACAGGGCAACCCCGACCTTACCGGTGGCTCGGGCATATCCGTCAGCAGCGTGTACAGCACCTTGTTCATGGCGAACCAGGATATGCCTTATATCGGAATCAAACAGTCCATCGTACAGGTCAATAACCGCACCACCGGGAAAACCAAAAATGGTGTCGACCCCTTCTTCCTGCAAGCATTTAATAATTGCCTGTGCTCCTGTCATCTTACTCATTTTGTTGTCCTTACTGTTGTTGATTCTGATACCCATATCTGGTACCTGGGGTCAAGTGAACGGGAATGCCTGGCAAACGGTGTCCTTATTTTACATGAAAGTTTAACCTGAGTTGAGCGATTTTTTAGCTTGATCTGCACCGATCTCTTGCACGCCAAGGCTTCTAAAAAAACCCGTGGCAGACCCAACGGGTATGCCTGCGGTTTTCTTAGAAGCCTTGGCACACAAGATATCAGCACATATTTGCGTCATAAAATCGCTCAATTCAGGTTTAAATATTTAAAGGGCATGTTCACCAGGAACTGAACTTTCATCGTTTATTATGGCGATATTTTTTAACTGAAGTTTCTCGGTTTTAAACGCTTCTCAAATTGCCGTGGCACGCCACTGTAACGGGAATCAATTTATTTTTTTTCATGACAGACTTTCAGGAGTAAGGTACTAATTCTATTCCATAGGATAAATATTCAACATTTCAGCAAGATACAAGGTTTTGGAAGATTTACCATAAAAATAAAACCGGGAAACTTCAGTTTTTAATAGTTACGCTATAATAAACAAAGAAATATCCTGTCAAGGTATAAACATATTCCCTTGATTGATAAAGTGTCACCATTCACCAGCACGGGTAGGTGAGTAATTTCCCCCATCGTTCATATAAAACGAATTACGGATGGAGATATAGAGTATGCCGGTGGCTGTCCATGGTGGCTTGCATACCCATGGGGATAGTGAGGTTTTCAGCAAGGTGTCCCATGGGGAAATTAGCCCAAAGCGGGTAACCATAGGGTCTGGTAAGCTCAATAACTCTTTCTTTAAGTCTTTTGCTGTTGATTTTTAAACTGTTATTGCCATTATCAAAGGAACCAAGAATTAGACCGGAGAGTTTTTTAAGTTTTCCTGCACAGTCAAGATGAGTGAGTAATCTGTCTAATCTGTATAGGGGTTCTCCGATATCTTCGATTATCAGGATTGACTTTTCCCAGACAGGTTCCCAGGGGGTACCTATCAGGTGCACAAGGGTGGTCAGATTGCCCGGCAGTAATTTGCCGTAACCGGTTCCGGAGTGAAGTATGGTTTCTTCTTTTGCCTTTTGAATTATTTGATAAGACTGCCAGTTGCCAGTTATATTATTGTATAAACTCTGGATTGACTTTTCATCTGACAGGCCAAGGGAAGTAACCACCGGTCCGTGCAGGGAGATAAGGTTGGCTCTGGTTAATGCTGCTGAGAGCAGGCTGGTTAAATCGCTGAAACCGATAAGCGGTTTCGGGGTTTTGAATAAGAGCGGGTAATCAATCAGTTCGAGTATACGCAGACAACCAAAACCGCCGCGGATGGCCATCAATCCGTGAACTTCGGGGTCATTCCATAGACTATGAAGTTCTGCAACCCGCTCATCGTCAGAAGAGGCAAGGTATACTTCTTGGTTGTTTTGCGGAGTAATGTCAGCGGGCATCTTGAGGCGAAAACCCATGGCTTGCAGAATGTCCATACCTTTTTTAAGCTCTTGAATATTGCGAACCGGGCCAGCTGGCATAAAGAGACCAAGGGTATCTCCAGGTCGTAGAGATGGGGGAAGCTGGGGCTTAGGAATGTCAGTTGCAACAGTTTCTGCCATGGATAAGTGCCAGTCCTTTCAGAGTAAGATAAGGATCAATCTGATCAATGGTGGAGGTAAAGGGGATTATAAGCTCTGCCATACCTCCGGTTGCTATGGTTTTGACCCGTTTTTGTCCGGGAGATATCTCTTTGCTGAGAACGCTTACCATTCTGTCAATCAGCCCGCCAAATCCATATAGCATACCGGAGTGGATGGCTGAGGCTGTTGTTCTGCCGATTTTTTCCCTGGGTGGAGTGTCAATTTCAATCCTTGGCAGCTTGGCGGTGCGTTCGGCCAAGGCATCAAGAGATATACCTATACCTGGATGAATGGTGCCACCCAGATAATTTCGTTCTTTATTTACACAATCAAAAGTAATGGCGGTGCCAAAATCAATAACAATAAGATCGTCTTGTATCTGATTATAGGCGGCAACAGCATTGACAATCCGGTCAGCACCTATTTCAGCCGGGTTTTTAATTTTTATGTTTATCGGGGTATCGGTTAAATGGTTGACCGCAATGGGTGGACACTGGAGATCATGGTATTTTATTGCGTATTTAAGCCAACTATTCTCAAGGGATGGTACCACAGAAGATATAATAAAGTCAGTGATATTCTCTTGGTCAAGCCCAGCCATGGTAAACAACATATTATAACGGATTGCCAGCTCATCGGCGGTGCGATCCTTATCTGATTTGACACGCCAGTCACGGATGAGCCTGCCATCTTTAAAAAGACCGCTGACGGTATGGGAATTGCCTACATCGACAGTGAAAAGCATTTTGTTTTTTTCTTTTTGGGTGAGTTGTTAGTAAATGTCCTTCGGGCAGGAGATATAACCATAACAGAAAAAATGTGATAGAGATAAATTGAAAAAACTGGTCATTGACCGCTTTAAAGGAGACAATCATGAATAAATATATTCAAGTTATGACCACTGTTGAGAACAAAACTCAAGCAGATGAGCTGGCAAAACATGTGTTAAATCTTCGTCTTGCCGCTTGTGTTCAGATCCTCCCATGTGCTTCATCATACCATTGGCAGGGGAAAATTGAACAGAGTCAGGAGTTTCTTTGTATAATGAAGACTAGAGCTGAGTTGTTTATGGAACTACAGACAGCCATTGAACAGGTCCATCCCTATGAAGTGGCAGAGATCATAGCAACTGAAATAATCATGGGAAATAACGCTTATCTTGACTGGATGGCAAGTGAATTATGTTAAAGCGTCGGGAACTATTTGGGGTAACTAACTCAATATATTAATTAATGTTAAACCTGAAATCGCTCAATTCAGGCTAAAGAGATGCACTATGGCTGAGAAAAAAATAAAGCAATCAAGACGGAGAAAAAGAAAAAAAGAATTCAGCTGTCATTGCTGTAAAGAAAAGAAACCGTTCTGTTGGAGCTGTACCTGCGGGTTTGAAATTTGCCCGGAATGTTTTCACGAAAACAAATGGGGAATTTCCAACGGTCCGACCTGGATATGTCCCGATTGTGAAAGGATTCATATGATGGAATAGGAGCATAATTATTGTCTATTCAAATATTATTTATGTCAAAATTGGCCATAAAACCCTGCCTATGCCGTAGCGACCATCTTGGATAATTTCTCTGTAAACCAGTCATTTTGCTCATAGACATTGCTGGATAAAATATATATTCCTAAAAGCGAAAAAAAGAAAAGTTTTTTCTTGACAAGCGTGTTAGCTGTGGGTAAATATATACAATATGGCTAACTGCTCTGCGTGTAATATTAAATAAAGAGGTTTGGTAATGTATAGAATGATTGATGGATATATGAGACAATGGACAGAACGGGCATTAAGTGAAACAGATGACTTTTCAGGCAATGGTTATTTGCCGTCGGATGTTAGTCAGGGGCTTAATCATACCGATGAACCAATGCTTTATGAAGAGAATTTCAATCCGGATTCCTGGGAAAATAAGCCGTTTACATAATTGTTCGACTGTTCACAAGTAATTAATTTTATATTTTGTTTTCTTTAGGGTCTATAAAAACCTTCATTAAATGCTGTATGATAAAGATGTGTTCTGATCTTTTGTGGTGTAAATATTTTTCAACAAACCATAGACATCGCAAGCTGCATTGCGGATTCTTCAATTGAGCAACATACCAAGATGATCAGAAGATAAAATGTAAGATTAGTCATGTTATTTCCCCCGGGCTTGGCTTGGTCGTATACTTTTTGCATAGATCCGCTACTTATGCTTCCTGCGATTTAACCAGATTCTTATCTTCTATGTCGTGCAAATCCGGAGAATAATGCTTTGGTTATCATGATCTGCATCTATGATAAATAGCTGGAAGTTATATATG
>CAYRGM010000013.1:0-22716 GCA_964423765.1 uncultured Desulfobulbaceae bacterium | reverse complement strand
TGCTGTGGCGTGTCACAGCAGTTTAAGAAGCTTTGAAAAGCGGGAAACTTCAGTTGAGAATTCTCGATCATAAAAGAGGCTTGATTATCAGGTTACAGGTTACAGGTTTTACAGGGAGTAGAACTATCTACTGTCCCTGTCTCCTGTCCCCTGTTACCTGTCACCTGTATTACTATGTTTAACAGGCAACAGCAGGATGATTTGACAGATATATGTGGTCCCCATATTCGCTTTGGCGTGGATATGGGGCAGTATTCAACATTTCGTGCTGGCGGTATGGCGGCGGCAATGGCAGATGTTGAAAGTAGTGCAGAACTGCTTAACCTCCTGCAATTTTGCAGGTCCGGGGCAATAACTTGGCGGATCATTGGCAGAGGCTCCAATATTCTTGTTTCTGCTACCGGTTATCGTGGGGTGATTATTCGTCTGCGAGCTGATTTTTGTAAAATAGAAAAAAATCATGATGGTGAGCAAATACAAAAAATCACGGTTGGAGGTGGTTGTCTGCTGGCGGAAGTTTTATCGTGGTGCGGCAGAGAAGGGCTTGGGGGACTTGAATTCTTAGCTGGAATTCCCGGGAGCATGGGCGGGGCCTTACGAATGAATGCAGGTGCCTTTGGTCATGAACTCGGGGAAAGGGTGGAATCGGTTTCTTTTATTTTATCTGATTGCAGCTTAATCATAAAAAAGTCTGGTGAACTGCTAACAGGTTATCGGAGTCTGTCCGGGGAAGCGTTTGATTTGGAGCAGGCTATCATTGTTTCGGCCAGTTTATGTCTTGGTCGGGAAGAGCCCGGCAGGATTGGTTCTTTAGTGCAGAAGTACCGTCGGTTACGCCGGGAAAAACAGCCACAGGGTGTAGCTTCGGCCGGCTCGTTTTTCAAAAATCCCCAAGGAGATTATGCGGGACGGTTGATTGAACTGGCGGGGTTGAAGAATTTTCAGGTTGGCGGAGCCATGGTTTCGCCGGTACATGCAAATTTTATAGTCAATGTGGACGGCAGAGCAACTGCGGCAGATATACTTGAGCTCTCAACCATTGTTCAGGAAAAAGTACAGACCGAGACCGGTATTTTCCTTGAGCCGGAAGTCCATATCTTATAACAGACATTGTAAATTGATAATTGAGAATTGATAATTCTCGACCATAAAAGGGGCTTGATTATCAGGGGACAGGAGGCCGGGATGTCACCATATACTCCAAAGAAAATAAACAGGTTGGTCAATAAAAGCAGGAAAACCGGAGGATTTGAGAGAATTTCCCGGGTTTGGCAAGATGTTTTTTCTCCCCGGATAAAACGACAGGAGACCAGCATCGCTTCACCTGAAAGATCAAGGGCAGGGTACTTTGTCAGGGGCAGCCTGTTATTGTCGATAATTGTCCTGCTCCTTGTCGGTGTTGTCTGGTTGTCTTACTATCTGCTGGCCGGTTCGGATATTGTTCGTTTGACAGCCGTAACCGTTGTCGGTAACAGAGTGCTTGCCGACCATGATATCCTCAGGGCAAGTGGTCTTGTTCACAGGACATGTCTGCTTGGGTTTGATGTTGAGGCGGCGGAAACCAGGATTACAGAACTGGATTGGGTGGACAGGGTTGATATTGTTGTTGCCTGGCCCTCCCGGGTGGTTATCAATATTCGGGAGCATAAACCGTTTGCATTAATCAATTTAAGAGACGGACCAGGACGACAACTTCATTATGTTGATTATCAGGGTAATGTTTTTATCAGGGTTGCTGTTGGTTATGATCTTGATTTTCCTGTTATTTCAGGAGAAATTGATAGCTCAGTAACCGGGGATGCCGGGGATAAAAAAATAGGGAAAGACAGTGCCGGTCATCAGGCCTTAAAATTGCTTCGTCTGGCGGCCCGAGGTAATGCTGTGTTACCGGGTCTGGCTGTTTCCGAGGTATCTGTTGATCCTGAGTATGGGTTGATTCTTTTTCTTACTGAACACCCGTTCCCCATATATATGGGCAAAGATAATATTCGCAGCCAATATCATAGATTAATTAGAGTTTTAGGTAGGCTATACAGAGATGGTACCGTTAAGACAGTAAAAGATATCCGTATGAATTACCTGCAATCTAAAGCTCTGGTCGCCATGCTTGACCCGGTAAGGTAATATTTATAGTCCCGGATTATTAGACTCTTTTTTGCCAACCCGAACACTCACATAATATTTATCATGGAAAAAAACGAAAAACAGGAATATGGTTCGCTGGTGGCCGGGCTTGATATAGGCACAACTAAAATCTGTGTGGTTATTGGCGAGGTCTTTGCTGATCGGGTGGATATTATCGGGGTGGGGACAGTTGCTTCTTCAGGGATCAAGAAGGGCGTTGTCGTTGATATTGAGGCAACGGTCAAGGCCATCAGGCAGGCAGTGGATGCAGCTTCTGATATGGCTGGCTGTGATATAGAGACGGTGTTTGTTGGGATTGCAGGCGATCATATCAAGGGGTTTAATTCCCCGGGTATCCTTGCCATAAATAACCAGGAGATCAGAGAAAAGCATATTGCAGCAGTTATCCAGGCAGCCCAGACCGTTAAAATTTCAGATAATCAGCAGATTATTCATGTCCTTCCCCAGGAATATATGGTGGACGACCATACCGGTATTCAAAATCCGCTGGGTATGAGCGGGGTAAGGTTAGTGACCAATGTTCATATTGTTACTGCGGATAACGCTTCTCTGCATAATCTGATGGTCAGCTGTAACCGGGCTGGTCTGTCTGTGGCTGAGATTGTTCTCGAGTCAGTTGCCTCATCTGTTACAGTGCTGAATAGGGATGAAATGGAACTTGGGGTTGTGCTGCTTGATATTGGAGGCGGTACAACTGATCTTGCTGTCTTTTGTAATGGTTCGATCAAGCATACCTGGGAGTTGGTTCTGGGCGGCAATAATCTGACTAGTGATCTTTCTGTGGGTTTGCGGACTCCGCTTCTGGAAGCTGAAGAACTTAAATGTATGTATGGGGGAGCCCTTTCTTCAATGATTAAAGATAACCTGATTATTGAAGTACCTACTGTGGGAGATCGGAAAGCCCGTAAGGTGTCCCAGCGGGTTATGGTTGAGATCCTTGAGGCGAGAATGGAGGAAATACTTCAGATGGTCAATAAAAATATTCATTCATCCGGTTATAGAAATCGGATTAATTCCGGTATGGTCATCACTGGAGGCACATCTCTGCTTGCTAATGTTGTTGATCTGGCTGAACAGATTTTTGATATGCCGGTGAGGATGGCTTACCCTCAGGGGATTGGTGGTCGGGTGGAAGATGTCCGCTCGCCCCGTTGCACTACGGCAGTTGGCTTGGTTATTTATGGTAGTCAGGCGGCAGAAAGAGGGGTGGTTCGGGAAAGAGGAGGATTTTTTAGTCGCCTGATAAGTAGGTTTAACCTGAATTGAGCGATGTGATGACTAAGATATCAGTGCAGATCAAGTTAAAAAATCGCTCAACTTAGGTTATATATGAGACTGTAGGTGTTCAGTACATTATGCTGTAATGTGTTGCTTTCTGGTGTGGGTTGGTTGCCGGGGAATCATTAATTTTGGTCATGGGTGAGAATTATGTCTTTTAGAGTCGCTGAAGAGGAAACTGTTGCAGTCATAAAGGTGATTGGGGTGGGAGGTGGCGGCGGTAATGCCATTAATACCATGGTTTTGAACCGACTGAGTGGGGTTGAGTTCATTGTTGCCAACACAGATATGCAGGCTCTTGAGAAGTCCCGTGCTGATGTGCGGGTCCAGATTGGGCCGGGTATTGCCAAAGGTATGGGAGCCGGAGCCGACCCTGAGATGGGCAGGGAGTCGGCCCAGGAGAGCTATGATGAAATTAAAAATGTCCTCAAGGGTGCGGACATGGTGTTTATCACCGCTGGACTTGGCGGTGGAACCGGCACTGGTGCTGCTCCGGTTATTGCCAAGCTCAGTAAGGAGTCCGGGGCCTTAACCGTGGCTGTTGTTACCAAGCCTTTTTATTTTGAATCAAAAACAAGAATGCGTAACGCTGAGGAAGGCTGGGAAAAACTCAAGGAATATGCGGATACTATTATTACGGTTCCCAATGATCGTCTGCTCTCCTTAATGAATAAAAACTCTACCCTGGTCGATATGATGCAGATGGTGGATAATGTTCTTCTTCAGGCGGTGAAAGGAATAACCGATCTGATTAATCTGCCGGGACATATCAATGTTGATTTTGCCGATCTTCGTACAGTCATGAAAGAAGTCGGTCCGGCGATCATGGGAACCGGTGCTGCTGTTGGTGAGAATCGTGCCGTTGAGGCGGCAAAACGGGCTATTGATAATCAGTTGATTGAGGATGTGGGGATTGACGGGGCCCGGGGAGTGCTGGTAAATATTTCTGCCACTGAAGAGAGCCTTACCTTGACTGAATTCATGGAAGCTTCGGCTTTGATTCAGGAAAAGGCCCATGATGATGCCAATGTGATTATTGGGGCCTTGTTTGATGAAAATTGCGGGGAGGAATTACAGGTCACCGTTATTGCCACCGGTATAGAATCAATTGAGGAAACAGAAACCATTGCGACAATAGGGTCTGTTAAAGCTCAAAAAACCGCGGAACCAATCCATGGACAGGTGTTTCCTGCTCTGCTCGAAGAGGAAGGGCGGCAAGCAAAACCCTCGCCTTCCCCGGCAAAACCCAATAAAACTCCCATTGGTCTTTCCAGACTTCCTAACCCTGTTTTTGATGGTCATGAGGGTGGTGATTATGATGAACCTGCTTATTTGCGCAAAAAAGCAAATTGATTGTAAATTTCAGGTTAAAAAATTTCAGTTACAAGTGACAGGCTATAAGTTGCGGGCTGTGGTTCGCAAGCTGGCAAACTTGAAACTTGAAGCTTGTAGCCATTGAAACTTGCAACTGAAAGCGGAACGATTTACAAGAAGTGGAAGAATCGTTTACCGATAGCCCTTATCTATCCCAATACCTACCCTATTGCTGTTTCCAATCTGGGCTTTCAACTGGTTTACAGTCTGCTCAATGAGTATGATGATATTGTCTGTGAGCGGCTTGTCTATCCTGAGCAGGAGTTGCCGCTTCGTTCCCTTGAGTCTAACCGACCTTTGCGTGATTTCCCTGTTATTTGCATTTCCATAAGTTTTGAACATGACTTTCCCCGGTTTGCGGCAATGCTGGTTGCCGGAGGTATCGCCCCAATGGCTGCCGATCGGGATGCTATAATTTCCCCGGGTTCTCCTCTGATTATTATTGGCGGGGCCGCCATCTTTATGAATCCTGAACCGGTTGCCCCTTTTGCTGACTGCATGATAATCGGTGAGGCAGAACCGATTTTGCCGGATATGTTAACCAGGTTGAAAAAAATTGCCGGCAAAGGAGTCTCGCGAAAAAAACTTCTCACCACTCTTGCCGCTCAGGTTCAGGGTTGTTATATTCCATCTCTGTACTCGATGCAATACGCTCAGGATGGGGAGCTGAAAAAAATAATTCCCCATGCTGATGCTCCGCCGCGGGTGAAAAAGGTGGTCATGGCGGAGGCGGAGATTGCCGCTCACTCCAGGCAGCTCTCTCCCCTGGCGGAACTTGGCATGTATATGGTCGAACTTGGCAGAGGGTGCAGTCGGGCTTGTCGTTTCTGTGCCGCCGGATTTATCTATCGGCCGCCGAGGCTCTGGTCGGCAGATGCCATTATCGCTGCCATTGACCAGCGACCTGCCGGGGTGAGTCGGATTGGTTTACTTGGTATGGAAATGGTAAGTGAAGAAGCGTTAACCAGGATTGCGGTTAAACTGCAGTCCGAAAAATGTTCATTGTCTTTTTCATCTCTGCGAGCGGATCGAATCTCGTCCCAGCTCCTGTCCCTGCTGGCATCGTCCGAATTAAAATCAGCGGCGATTGCCCCGGACGGATCTTCGGAGCGACTCAGACGGGTTATCAATAAAAACATCTCCGAAGAAGTCTTGATTGAGGCTGCCCGCAGGTTGGTGGGTGCTGGTATTCTTCACTTGAAACTCTATGTGATGATCGGACTGCCCACCGAAACCGAGACCGATCTTGATGAATTGGTATCTATGCTGGTGCGGATGCGGGAAGCGATTTTACCCATAGCACGAAAACAGAAGAAGATGGCGGATATAATGATTTCGGTGAATTCATTTACGCCAAAGCCCTGGACACCGTTTCAGTATGTTTCGTTTGGCGGTCTTGACCCGGAGCAAGCTGCACAGACCAGGGACTCCAGACCGGCGATACTGTCATTAAAGAAAAAAATAAAGTACCTTCGCAATAAACTTAAATCCATTGCCAATATCCGGATTAAAGTTGACCGGCCGGAGAGGGTTTTGGAGCAGGCTGTTTTTTCCCGGGGTGACCGCCGCCTTGCCGGAGTTATTTTAGACATGGGAACCGGTGCTTCATTTACACAGGCGATGAAGGCACGGGGTCTCACTGCCTGGGAATATGCAATAAGACCACGAAGTACCGATGAACTGTTATGCTGGGAAATTATTGACCATGGCATAAATCAGGGATACCTGGGCCGGGAGCTGCAACAGGCCCTGCAGGAAAAAAACACTTCTGCCTGTTTGCCTGCTAACTGCAGAAGATGTGGAGTATGCCAGTAAATATTCGGGTAGCACCTCATATTCGCCCATTCTGGTCGGTTTGAGTAGCATAAGTACGCTTCACCGGCCCGAATGAACGAATCTAAGGCACTAACCAAATATTTACAGTCCTTGGTTATGCGATTTTCTTTTGTCAACCCGAATCTTTTCGTATGCCATGACGGTCAGACTTAAACAAAAACTTACCGGCAAAAACCGTTATCGGGACGATAAGTTGAAAAGGATAGAGAAAACGGATCGCCTTTCGTTCAAGCAATTGGTTCTTCCTCTGGTTGGCTGGTGGAAAAAGAAAGAATCGTTTAAGGAGAGTGACGAAAAAAAAGAGGGACTTCTTCCTTTTGATCTGGTTAAATATTTTGCTTTTATCAGTTTGTCGCTGATTTTTTTTGCTTCTCTTCTCCTTGCCTGGGTGCTGGCGGATAATGCTAAGGATGTTCTCATGGAACGAAGTCAGGCTTATGGCAAGCTATTTGCCGACAACCTGAACCGTCAGGTTTTTCTTCAGTTTGTACTCCCCACCGTGGTTAGGTATGGACGGATTGCCCTTTCCGATGACAACCAGTTTGAGAGGCTGGATATAATAGTTCGTAACCTTACCCGAGGCATGGATATTCAGTCAGTGACCATTTTTGATTCAGGGGAAAATATTATTTCTTATTCGACAATAACTGCACAGGTTGGTAAACGGGATATGGGTGGTGAAGAATACGAAAGAGCGAGGGGCGGTGAGGATGTGTCTGTTCTGATCTCTACTGGCTCATTGTTGAATTTATTGCCTGGAACTCCGCCGGTTCATAGTACTCTTAAGACCTATGTTCCTTTCCGCCAGGAAGGTCGTGCTGGAGACAGAACCGGAGAGATCATGGGAGTTATTAAAGTAATTCAGAATTTATCCGGGGATTTCAGGGCAATTATTGTTTTTCAGGGACGAATCATCTTGGTGTCGTTGACCATAATGTTGGTTCTTTTTGCCATACTCGCTGTTATTGTAGTCAAGGCAAACAGGATAATGGCAGCTCGGGCCAGGGAACAATTATTGCTTGAAGAAAAATTAGGTGAAGACCAGCGGCTGGCAACCCTGGGCAAGATGGTGGCATCGGTGTCCCATGAAATAAAAAATCCCCTGGGGATTGTCCGTTCCACTGCAGAAATTTTAAGCAAGAGAATGGCCAAGGTGGCACCGGGCAATGAAAAGCTGGCATTAATTATTATTGAGGAAACCAGCCGGCTGGATGGTATTGTCCGTGAGTTTCTGGATTTTGCCAGACCCAGAGAAGTTGAGTTGAAAAAAGGTTCTATAAATAATTTGGTGCAGCGGGTGTCCCGTTTCATGGAGCCTGAACTGGAAAAAAAGGGAGTTGAGATCGTCCTGGAACTGGATTATGATCTGCAGCCGGTTCTCATGGATGACCAGCATATCTATCAGGTATTATTTAATATTGTTTACAATGGTATCCAGGCCATGCCGGAAGGTGGGGTCTTGATTATCAGAACCGGAAAGGACAAAACCACCGGTGGTGTACTGTTTTCAGTGATTGATAACGGGATTGGCATTGACGAGGACAAGATGGAGCATATTTTTTCTCCGTTTTTTACCGATAAAAATCGGGGAACCGGTTTAGGGTTGGCGATTGTTAAGAATATTGTTGATGAGCATAAAGGGGTAATCAGGGTCGACAGCAGGGTTGGGGAAGGGACGGCGTTTACGGTGGTTATCCCGGATGACATTGAGTATTTAATTGATAATTGAAAATTTTACTATCGTTCCCATGTTCCTGCGTGGAAACGATGGCGGAGTATCAATTCATTTGCGACGAGCTATAAGTACCATTGCCTTGATGAATTCTTACGAAATGCGGGAACAGTCATGACTAAATTGATCATTGACAATTTGACCTTCAGAGACCGGGGCCCCTATTCCCTGGAAATTTCAGGGGCTGAGTGTTTAGGGATTGAAGGGGCTTCAGGGTCTGGTAAAACCTTGTTGCTACGGGCTGTTGCCGATATCGACCCCCATGGCGGTCATTTAAGTCTTGACCGGTTGCTGTGTTCAGAGGTTCCGGCTCCGGTATGGCGGAAAAAAGTTGCCCTGCTGCCTGCCGAGAGTGGTTGGTGGCAGGACCGGGTTGATGACCATTTTCATGATTTTCAACTGATGAGTGATGAATATCTTGCCGGTCTTGGTTTCAGCCGGGAGGTGGCTGGCTGGCAGGTCAGCAGGCTTTCCACCGGGGAAAAGCAAAGGTTGGCGATCTTGCGGCTTCTTGAAAATAATCCGGTAGCTCTTCTTCTTGATGAGCCGACTGCCAGCCTGGATGAGGGCAATACCAGGAAAGTTGAGCAGTTGTTTCTTGATTACAGCAGAAAATACAAGGCTCCGGTCCTCTGGGTCAGCCATGACCCGGCTCAGCTTGAGCGGGTGGCGGATAGATGTCTGCACCTGGGGTCTGGCGGAACCATGACTGAGATGATTTGCCATGGGCGTTGAATTCCTGACCCCTCTTGATCTGAGTATTTCTGCGATCCTGGTCATTCTTGTCGGTCTTTTAAGCTGGTGGATGCACCTTGATCTGGAAAAACAGCTTGCCATTGCTACCTGCCGGATGGTGGTTCAGCTCCTTTTAATCGGTCAGATCTTACGGGTGCTTTTTGCCAATGTCAGTCTGCCCTTTGTGTTTTTCATTTCCATGATTATGCTCTTTGTGGCCGGCCGAGAAGTGGTTGTCCGGCAGCAGAGAAAAATCCGCGGTATCCATGGCTGGGTATTAGGGACAGTATCCATGTTCATTTCGTCATTTGGGGTCGCTTTTTTTGCCCTTACTGTTGTTGTCGGTAATGACCCATGGTACAGTCCCCAGTATGCCATACCTTTATTGGGAATGCTACTTGGTAATACCATGAGTGTTATCTCTATTTCTCTGGATCGAATGAGTGGAGATGTATGGCAACAGCGACAGATTATTGAACAACGGCTCTTCCTCGGTCAGAGCAGCCGGGAGGCAATTGCCGAGATCAGGCAAAGGGCGATGCGGGCCGGGATGATTCCGATTATAGACTCCATGGCTGTTGCCGGTCTGGTCAGTCTGCCCGGGATGATGACCGGTCAGATTCTGGGCGGGATGCCTCCTGCGGAAGCGGTGAAATACCAGATTATGATTATGTTTTTGATCTGCGGAGGGGCTGGGTTTGGGAGTATGGCGGCCATTGGTATGCTCAGCCGTAGGATTTTTGATGAACGGCAACGGCTCCGGCTTGATGTTTTTGCAAACAAGTAAAACCTGAATTCTGTAGGTTTAATATGAAGAAAATATGTTTGCTCATAGGCGGCGGCATGTTGGTTGTCGGTTTTATTTTTATCCTCTTCCTTCCGTTGCTACTCTCTTCTGCCTTGGTCCTGGAAAAAACCCTTACCCATGTCAATCAACAAAGTAGGGGGTCGTTTTATGTTGGAGATTGCTCCATCGGTTGGTTTCAGGGACTTGTCTGTAATCAGATAGAGTATAAATGTATCGATAATGGTTTGATCTTTAATATTGAACAGCTTCGCGGTGACCGTGGTTTGTTGGCTCTTGTGGCGGTCCCGAACAATTTGGGAATTATTCATCTTTATCAACCGGTAATTGAATGGGATGCCCAGCCTGATGATTTCAACTGGTTAGGGGAGCAGAATAAAAAAAATAATGAAAGAGAATGGCAGTTTAAGAGCGGAGCTGAAGAAGCACCTTTCTGGGAAAAGTATATTGTCCGTCTTGTGGTTGAAGATGGCCGGTTTGTTTTTGGTTCGTCTGAATTGCCTGTAGCCGTTAATACTCCCCTGATGGTGGATTTTTCTCTTGTCGCGAGTCTTTCTTCCGGTACGGTGAGGTATGATTTGCAATGTTTATTGAATGAAGATGATGGGATTATCAATATCCAGGGAGTGATAAATCTGCCGGCGAGGAAGGAAACTTTTTTTGAGACCATTGTTGCCCGTAATGAGGTACGGTTTGAGCAGTTACAGTTGGCTCCTCTATTAGCGTTGGTACCTCCTGGCGTTGATATTCCTTTTGATTCGGGGCTGGTGACCGGTTTTTTTACGGTTGGCAGTTCCGGGCTTAAACAGCTTGATCTGTTCGGGTCGATGGATATTAAGGATCTGAGTTTGCAAAAAGGTTGGGCTGGTGATGGTTCTCCGGGGTTTGATTGGTTCAATGTTCAATTTGACGGTGGTGTGAGTAATGGAGATAACTGGTTTTGTAATGAATTGACTGTTGAGAGTGAGTTTGGGAAATTAACGGCAAGAGGAGAGTTGTCCTTTGGTATTAGGGAGGTTGATTTGACAGCTTCTCTGCAAATGACAGGCAGTCAGACTTTTGGTGCTAAGATTGATTTAAGAGCCGGCGGATTTTTTACTCCTTCCCGGGTGATTGTCCGTGACCTTGAGGTTCAACTCAGAGATTTTATTTTTGTTGCTGACGGGGAGTTGCCGATTGAACAGAGTGAGCTGTTTATTCGTTCGGTGCAACCGGAGATCGATGAAAATATTCCTGTCATCATCCAGGAACTTGAGATAGCGGCAAGTATGGAGGGTTGGCAGAGAGCTGGAGGCGGCCTGAGTGGTTACGACTGGCAGAAGCAATTGTTGTTTGTAAATAATCTGAAAATGTCTGGCGAGCTGCACGGGCAAAGTGTTTTTGTCAGGCTGCATCCTTTGTTCGGAGTGTTAACAACTGCAACCGGTAGGCTTGAGCTGTGGTTAGATGAGCTTTACTGGCCTTTGTCTGTCGAGGGAGAAAATGAGGCTTTTTTTACGACAATTCTTGATGTTAGCAGGGTTAATTTTGAGAGCAGGGGAGTATTGGCTGAGGTTTTTGCTCCTCTGGAAATAAGTGAAAAGTCGCTTAAGTTAGAGGAAAATGAGATTTTCTGCAGGGGGGCGGCAGGCCGGATTACTTGTTCGCCGGTGGCAATAGTGATCCCTGGTTCGGAATTGATTATTAATGGTTCGGTGGGTCTGGATCAATCGCTTGATTACCTGTTGTCAATAGCATTGAGCAAAGAGCAGTTCGGCGGGCTTGAAGTTTCTCTGCAGGGGACATTAACCAAACCTGTGTTTTACAGAATACAGGATTGATAATGGATAATTGATAATTATTGACCATAAAAGTGGCCTGATTATTAGGGGACAGGGGATAGTGGTTAGGTAAAGCGGTAAAGAAAAATGTCCTAAGGCGCGGGCCAAAGCCCGCAACCCAATAATTCCGTAAGCTGCCCAGCTCCGTCATTCCGGACTTGATCCGGAGGTAAGCGAAGACCCCGATCCATTGTGGATGTTGACTGGATTACGGATCAGATAAGCGCAGACTTCGAGTCCGGAATGACGGTGGCGTGGAATGCTTTTGGAAAATGGATTTCTCGGAGTCTACGCTTACCTGTTTTTTATGACAGACTTTCAGGAGTAAGGTACTAAAAACAGGGAGTTTTTAGAAGGCGTTTACGAGGTCTGGTTTGCAGGTCAATGTTTAAATTTGATGGAGATGAGCAATGAGCGGCATAAAAAGAATAGTTGTGATCGGGGCTATGGCAGCCGGGCTCAGGGCAGCCTGCCGGGTGAAGCGATTATGTGCTGATCTTGAAGTGACGGTTCTTGAACAGGGAGATTTGATCTCTTATAATAGTTGCGGCATACCATATTATATTTGTGGTGACATTGCCGATGAAGTCCAGTTATGTTCCACCATCTTTCAGATGGTCAGAGATATCTCTTATTTCCGGGAAGTCAAGGGAATTAGGGTGGTGTCTGGCATGAAGGCTGTGGGGATAGACAGAGTCAGCCGGGTTGTTCACTCTCAGGATCTGAAAACCGGGCAGCCTCAGCAGTTCCCTTATGACCGTCTGTTAATAGCCACCGGCTGCCAGCCGGTTATTCCTGATATTGAGGGAATCGGGCTGACCGGGGTGTTTGCAGTTACTGATCTGGACAAGGCTGTGGAGCTCAAGCAGCGGATTGCCAAAGGGCTGGTTGCCAGGGCTGTGGTAATTGGCGGCGGTGCGACCGGGATTGAAATGGCTGAGTCATTGACTGATCTATGGGGTGTGGAGACGACCATTGTCGAGGCAGAAAAACAGTTGCTGCCGGCTCAGCTTGACTGGTCATGTGCAGCCATGCTGACCAGCCACCTTGAAGAAAATGGCATAATTGTCTACACTGACGAAAAGGTCGTTGCCATTCTTGGTGATAACTCCCAGGTACAGGGAGTGTTGACCGATAAGAAAACGATTGAGGTCGATCTCGTTATTATTGCCACAGGTGTTCGCCCGAACAGTGAGCTGGCTGCAGACGCCGGGCTTGCTGTAACTCCCTTGGCTGGGATTATGGTCAACCAGCATCTGGAGACTGATGATCCGCATATCTATGCGGCGGGCGGCTGTATCACAAGTATAAATCTGATAAGCGGCCGGGAAGAGTATCGTCCTTCCGGTTCTCTTGCCATTCGGCAGGGGCGCATGGCCGGTGATGCTCTGGCCGGACTTCCGGTTAGATTTTCTGGAATTGTCGGCACTCTTATTATGAAGGCCTTTGAGCGTTCGGTCATGGCTGTCGGGCTTACCAGGGACATGGCTGAAAAAGAAGGTTTTGCGGTTGAGGTGGCAAGGATTGTTCCTTCAGATCGTGAACCTTTTTATCCGGGTTATTCTCTTTTTGTCATTGAGATGGTGTTTGATCGGAAAACAAGAAGGGTTTTAGGGATGCAGGGATTTGCCACAATGAATGATAGTCTTCTTGCCAGGGTAAATAACGCAGCTCTTTTAATCGCTGGACAGGCAACCATTGATGATTTTATCTCTCTGGAAACAGCTTGTGCCCCGCCGTTTTCCCTAGCCACAGACCCCCTTGTCCAGGCTGGGGCAGTGGCGGATAATCTTTGCAGCAAGCGGTTGCGGCAGGTAAAGTTGAGAAGATTTTTGGCCTGGATGGAAGATTTTTCTCTTGAGCCGGATTGGCTTGTCCTTGATATTCGTCATCAAAAGGAATCAGCCCCGTTTGTGGAAGAAATCGGTGCTGATAAATGGTTTGCCATTCCCTATGAAGAAGTTCGCGGCCGACATGATGAGTTACCGGAGGACAAGATGATTATCATTGTCTGTAATTCCGGGCATCGCACCTATGATATTCAGGTTTTTCTTGATCATATAGGTAAAAACAATACCATGATTATAGGCGGTGGTTTGAATATTATTCGTCGGATTGGAGCTGGATGGCTTCCCAGATAGGGCAGGGGCTAATATTGTTATAGGTCGGTAAATGTTTTTGTCTTTGCTTGTATATGTTGTTCGATTGGAACAAAATATTCGATGGAAGATAGGGGATTAAGGGGGGCGTTCTAAGTGCTGCTGGTTAATGAATATCCTGTTTCTTTTAAGCCTGGCATAAGCCTTACTGATTTGAGGTTAACTGTCAAACCTGATGCGGATCTGTTCATCGTCAACGGGTATCCGGTTTCTGCTGATACCAGCCTGCAGGATGGTGATCGGTGCTGGCTGATCAAGCGGGGTGAGGTGCCGGCTTACGGGGAGATGGAGCGGTTACTTTATGCTCGGCATACCCCTGGGGTTCATGAGAAAATGAAAACGGCAATAGTTGGGGTGATGGGGCTGGGAGGCCTTGGTTCCATGGTGGCGGTGGCCTTGGCGAGGATGGGGGTTGGCAGACTGATCATCGCTGATTATGATGTGGTGGAGCCGACTAATCTGAATCGGCAGCAATATTTTATGGATCAAATTGGCAGCCGAAAAACAGCAGCACTCAAGGATAACCTGGCCAGGATTAATCCCTATGTGAGGGTTCTGCTTGTTGACGAGGAACTCAATGAAGACTCTATTATCACTCATTTTAAGGATGTGGATGTTCTGGTTGAGTGCTTTGATAAGGCATTGATGAAAGCCGCGGCTTTACGAGCCGTTTTGACCGGGCTTAAAAACAAGGGGTATGTGGGGGCGTCCGGGCTGGCCGGATATGGTGATAATAATCTCATCCAAACCAGAAAGCTTTACCCCAATGTTTATGTAGTGGGTGATGGCGTTAGTGCTGCCGCACCGGGGCATGGTCTTATGGCACCGCGGGTCGGGATAGCCGCCCATCATCAGGCCAACCAGGTTGTGCGGCTATTGATAGGCGAGACTGAAAATCATAATAAAAATAACAATGAAAATAACTTGTAACGGCAAAATAAAAGAGATTGAATTGAATACCACCGTGGAACAGTTTATCAAAAATCTTGACATCGAACCGGATACGGTGGTGGTTGAGTGTAATGGCAGAATCCTTAAACAGCACGAATATTGTCATCTGCTTACAGAGGGTACGGTGCTTGAGTTGATTCGTTTTGTGGGAGGCGGCTGAGATGTTGACTATTGCTGGCAGGGTTTTTCGTTCTCGTCTGTTTGGCGGTACCGGTAAGTTTTCATCTCCGGCGGTGATGAAGGCGGCACTTGCAGCTTCAGGCTGTGAAATGGTGACCGTGGCTTTGCGTCGGGTTGATCTCGATGACCCTGATGATGATATCATGAGGGTGCTGGATCGTGCCAGGTATTTATTTTTGCCTAATACTTCCGGTGCCAGAGATGCTGATGAGGCGATCCGTCTGGCCAATCTGGCCCGGGCTTCGGGCGGGGGGAACTGGTTGAAATTAGAGGTGACCCCTGATCCCCGCACCTTGTTGCCTGATCCGGTGGAAACGCTGAAAGCTACAGAGGAGCTGGTCAAGGACGGATTCATTGTATTGCCGTATATCAATGCCGATCCCATTATCGCCCTGCGTTTGCAGGATGTGGGGGCCGCGGCGGTTATGCCGCTTGGCTCGCCAATCGGTACTAATCAAGGGGTGTTGACCCGTTTCCAGGTTGAGATAATTATAGAGCAGGCCCGGGTGCCGGTGGTGGTGGATGCCGGACTGGGGGCACCTTCCCATGCTGCCGAAGCCATGGAAATGGGGGCGGATGCGGTATTGGTCAATACGGCCATTGCGGTGGCAGGCGATCCGCTGACCATGGCTGAGGCTTTTAAAAAAGCGGTTGAAGCTGGCCGACAGGCTTATGAGTCCGGCTTGGGTCCCATTCAAAAAGAGGCATCCGCTTCATCACCGTCTGCAAACTTAGGTTTCTTGCGTTAAGTGACACTCTTATGTTTGATTTCCCAGATTTTACCATACTAAAAAAACAAATATCGCATTGTACTGTTGATGATGTGAAGACGGCCTTACAAGCTTCACATCTGCGGATAAAGGATCTTGCTGCATTATTGTCTCCAGTTGCAGACAGGTTTTTGCCGGCCATGGCACAACTCTCAGCGGCAATCACCAGTAGGCGGTTTGGTAAAACCATTCAACTCTACGCACCTCTTTATCTTTCCAGTTTTTGTACTAACCGCTGCGTTTATTGTGGTTTTTCTGTTGATAATAAAATCGAGCGGCGGGTCCTCACTCATGCCGAGGTCGTGCAGGAGGCCGAAATTCTTCATAGGCGGGGTTTTGGCCATATTCTTCTGGTTTCTGGGGAAGCACCTGCCAGGGTGGGAGTGAATTATTTTGAAAACATTGCTTTACGCCTGCGGGATAAGTTTGCCTCTGTCTCCATAGAAGTGCAGCCTTTGGCTACTGAAGAATATGCCAGGTTGTTTGCGGCTGGAATTACCAGTGTGGCGGTTTATCAGGAAACATATGACCGGCAAACTTACAGTCGGGTGCATCTGGGCGGCTTGAAATGTGATTTTGATTATCGGCTGGAGACCCCTGCCCGGGTGGCCGGTGCTGCCATGCGTGAAGTAGGTATAGGTGTCTTGTTAGGGCTTTCCGACTGGCGATCTGAAGGGCTGGCCTTGGGGTTGCATCTTGCCTGGCTGCGTAAATCATTCTGGCGTACCAGCTTTACGGTTTCTTTTCCGCGTCTGCGACCGGCGGAAGGGGCATTCAGCCCGCTGGTGTCAGTATCTGAAAGGAACCTCTCCCAGCTTATTTTTGCCTTACGCATTTTTGATCCGGATGTAGGTCTGGTTTTGTCTACCCGTGAAGAGGCCAGATACCGTGACGGCATGATCGGACTTTCTCCTACCCGCTACTCTGCCGGGTCCTGTACTGTGCCGGGCGGGTATGGCAGCAACCGGGAGGATGTTGCCGGTGAACAGTTTGAGGTAGGGGATCACCGTTCCATTAACGAGATGTGCCTGGCTATTAAAGAGAGAGGATTTGATCCGGTCTGCAAGGACTGGGACGCAATTTTTCAAAAAAACAATGATCAATGATCAATGATCAATTTGGTCTTTATCAGATAAAAGGAGCGTATATGACCGGCTTAAATGGGGAACATATGATTGAGGAAATAAAATTTAATATCAAGACCGGGGATATGAGAAAGGCCCGTCTCGTCCTTGAACAGATCGATAAAGTAGACAGAAAAACTCAGAACCGGCTATTGTATGAATTGTCCCGGGGAGAGGCTTCATTTACCATTCCTTTGCTTAATCATGTTTTGATAAAATTCCCACAACTGGCAAAAGAGTTGCCGGTTATCCGTGAGACATTGATCTCCCATTTGATTGCCTACCCTGAATTGCTTGTTGAAAACCTTGGCAATAAAGACATACCTGATAAAACTCTGCTCATTGAAACTGCTGGTGAACTGCAGCTTGAAGCGGCAGTACCGGCTCTGCTTGCCGCTCTTGAGGCAACAGAAGATAGAGTCGTGCTTAATCTGATCATAGAGACCCTTGGCATTATTGGGGAGCCGGAATGCATAAATGCGCTGACCGACTATATGTATGCTGCTAATCGGAGTTTAATTGTTACCGCTGTGTATGCCCTTGGTATGATCGGTACTTCAACTGCCATGCACAGGCTGGCTGAGAGGATGGGGACCGATAACGAACTTGATCTGATTGTTCTTGGGATTTTTGCCACTGTGCAAGATCAGGTTTCTCTCGAGAAATTAAACGATACGCTTCGTTCCCATTATGCTCATATGCGTATCTATGCCAAGGATGAGCTTGTTAGGATCGGGGCAAAAGCTGTACCGATTCTGATTGAAAATTTAAAGGATGATGATAGTAATCTGGTTATTCATACCCTGAATGTCCTGGGTGAGATTGGCGATGAAAGTGCGGTCATGCCTATTCGTAAACTGCTTGATACTCTTCCTGCCAATGCTAATGTTCGCTTTGCCGCTTATGAATCCCTGGCGTTTATGCCTCTTAAGAAAGGGTTATATACCCTGGCTGCCGGCCTGACCGATAAGGAAGACCATGTCTGTGTGGCGGCGGCTCGGGCAATTGACCGGAATTTTAATGAGATATTAGGGGCGGGAATAAAAAATATGATCAGGGCCGGCAGTGATGAATCCCGTCATATTGTTAAAATCATTACCAATACGGAGGTTGATAATATTTTTATGAGCCTTGCCGGTGAGGATTATTTTCAGGAGATTGCCTGCGAATATTTTCAACATACCCATAATGATATAAGGGAGCATTATTTAAAATTACTACAAGAAAATAATCTTATTGATTTTGCTGCCAGAATCTCAGGTACAGGGCAAGAGATTATAGGTACCAGAGTGCAAATATGTGCGGTGGATGATTCAAGAATGATTCTTAATATCTATAAGGCAACGCTCCATGAACTTGGTTTTGATCCGGTTCTTTTTGAGTTTCCTGCTGGAGCCCTGGAGTGGTTGGTCAAGGAAAAGCCGGCCCTGGTGTTGACGGATTTAAATATGCCGGAGATATCTGGTATTGAGCTAACCGAAGGAATCCGTCAACTTTATTCGGCCGATCAACTGCCTATTATCATGGTAACTACCCAGAGTGATGTTCAAGACCATGAGGCAGCGACTGCGGCTGGAGTCAATGATATTTTGATTAAACCATTCAATGCGGAAAGTCTAAAAAAGGCAATGGGAAAATATATTGCCTGTTCTTAAAACAAGAGTTTTTTTATGACAGAAGTTCAGGAGTAAGGTACTAATCATATCGTAACTATGCAGCTGCACTCCGTAAAGCACATCTGAACAGTTACAGCCCAAGTTTATGGAGGTTTGTTCATCTCGCTGAATAGTTACATCATATCAAGTATTTCCTCTTGGAAAAAAGTGAATTACACCGTCAATATCAGAGGTGTCGCATATATCCCCTACTCCCATATCAATATCAAAAAAGTCTTCAAAACCATCTAATTTGACAGAGAGGGTCGGCCCGTCCGGTAGGTGGTAGAGTAATCTATCTGCCTTGGTGAAATCTATAGATGGAGAGAGTATTTTTTTCATTTTTATTAAGGGTCTTTTGGTTAATACCTTGCTCCTGATTTTCTTATATAAATAACAGGCAGGCAGGTATTTGGGATCGGATTAAGAGAGACTCCGTGAAGCAGATCTGAACAGTTACAGTCCAAGATTACTGGAGTTTGTTCATCTCGCTGAATAGTTACGACTGCAAACGAAAAATTGCAGGTTTGACAACTTGTACTTTTCATCCTGATCATAATCTGATCTGGTTATATATTTATGTTTAAAATTTTCTTTAAATAAGGTATGGGTTACTTGTTAAGATAGGCATTTTTGCTTTAAATAGCAAGGAGTGAGTATGCTGTTGTAAAAAAACTTTCAATTATCATAAATGAGGTCACCGTCATCATGCTTAAAGAAAAAATGTTAGATCAGGACATGAATTTTTTTAATAGTACCGATAAGAACCCTTCCAATATAATGCCAAGGAAACTTACCCTTGATTCGTTACTCAAATTTGAGTGTCATCCTGGGGTTTCTTGCTTCACTGCCTGTTGTCATAATATTAAGATTGTCCTGACCCCTTATGATATTCTGGTCTTATCAGGCAGGTTAAAGCTGGTAGCTCCTGAGTTTATATCCATGTATACTGAGCCGGTTTATCTTGAAAAAACAGATATGCCCGGGGTGCAGATTAAACTGACTAAAGAAAAGGATGCCTGTCCTTTTGTTACTCCGGATGGCTGTACAGTCTATACTGACCGGCCAACAGCCTGCCGATATTACCCGGTGGGGATGGCTGATTTCCATGAGGGTGGCAGCGATGATCCGGTATTGGATAAATTCTTTTTTATTGTTAAAGAGCCGCATTGTAAAGGGTTTGATGAGCCAAAAAAGTGGACTATTCGACAATGGCGTGCTGATCAGGGGGTTGATAAGCGGGATGAGTTGAACAAGGAATGGCTTCGGCTTGTTATGAGGAGGAAATCTTTTGGGCTCCAGGCAACATTATCTGAGTTGGCTAAGAGAATGTTTTTCATGGCATCAACCGATCTGGGCAGTTTTAGAAAGTTTATTTTTGAGAGTTCGTTTCTTGATACCTATGTGGTTGATGCAGATACTCTTGAGAAAATAAAAAAAGATGATGTCGAGTTAATGTTGTTTTCCTTTAAGTATCTTGCCAATACTTTATTTGGTGCTGGGGGAATGACCATCAGGAAGGAAAAAATTGATGCCAAGGTCAAGGAAATTAAAGAACGCCAGGATGGATATCTGGAAAATGCCGAACAGGATTATCTTGACTTGAAAGCTGAGCGGAATTGTTTAGGTAAGGAACAGGACGGGCAGGAGTCGTTGGGAGCGTAGGGGGATGGCAACAGAGATTGAGCGAAAGTTTTTGTTGAAAAACGATGACTGGAGAAAACTGGCAGCCGGAATAGTTTATCGACAGGGTTATCTTTGTGCTGATATACAGAGGAGTGTCAGGGTGAGGGTTATAGGAACTAAAGGTTTCTTGACCGTCAAAGGTAACAGTGTTGGGATCAGCCGGATGGAATATGAGTATGAAATTCCGGTTGCGGATGCTGAAACTCTTCTTGAAAAACTTTGTTCAAAACCTCTCATTGAGAAAAAACGCTACCGGATCGAGTATAAGGGTTTTGCCTGGGAAGTGGATGAGTTTTTTGCTGATAATGAAGGGTTGGTGGTGGCGGAAATTGAGTTGGCATATGAAAGGCAGAAATTTGAAAAACCTTCCTGGGTCGGCAGGGAGGTCAGCGATGACAGCCGTTATTTTAATGCCAGTCTCGTTAGGCATCCTTATTCATGCTGGTGAAATCATCGCCATGCATGAGAGAAAGATTTAGAGTTTTAATGCCACCCCTGATACAGAGTGGACGCCTTGTTTTCCGTCATGGATTCATGGATATGGATGGGTTCTTAATCACAATGTTATGTGCTTTTCACAGAGCAGGAGGCTTTATCATGAGCACAGCTAAACATGAGGTGCAGTCATTACTGGAGAAACTACCGGATGACTGCACGGTAGAAGATATCCAGTACCATTTATATGTCGTCGAGAAAGTCCACCGTGGCATTGATCGGGCTGAAAAGGAAGGCGAGATATCTCAGCAGGATGTGGAAAAACGGCTTGATAAATGGAATATCGAGTAATTTGGTCGCCCGAAGCGGTTGAAGACCTGGAATCAATCGCTAAATACATAGAACCTAAATCCTGCAATTGGCAAGTTTGCCGGATATGCTTTGCTGCCAAGGGTGCAGACGTATATCATACTTCAAGTCCTTGGCAGCAAAGCAGATTCGGTGAAATTGCCAATCCCGAAGGGCAAAGAAAATGAAAAAATTTGTCTTCACTCAAATGATGAGTGAGTTTATGGTCAAATTTGATAGTAACTTACTGGTATAAAATAAAAAATAATTTTTTCATTTTCTGAAGTGCAGGATTTAGGTAGAAAGAGATTCCTCATTCTATGCTCAGTCTGTTGTCTCAAAGATTCTTGAGGTATCGAGAAATATCAAAGAATTCCCACTAATTGGGAGAGTAGTGCCGGAAATCGCCGATGAGAATATCCGAGAACGGTTTGTTTATAGTTACCGTCTTGTATACCAGATAAGGAAACAGGGAATACTCATCGTGGGGGTTATTCATGGTAAGCGTTTGTTGGAAAACATTGAGGAAAGGTTTTTTGAGGACTAAGCACATAACAAAATTAGCTTAACATTGACCATTTTATACGCCGTGCCACTTTATTCTGCTTGTATAAAATGGGTAAGTTAGCGACCAAGCTCACCGGCGGTAATGGAGCGCAGCGGAATTGCCGTCCGGTGGAGCGTTTTGTTGGACGAAGCCGCTACGCGGAGGCATAGAGACCCATCAAGTTTCCAAGTATTTGTTGTAACTTCCTTCTTTTCTGATAATAAGAAATTGGTGGCAATGCAAGGGCATTGCCTTTAATCCCAATTCATACAGGAGGTTATAATGAACACCAAAATGCATCATAATTCACAGTTTAATCTTTATTATCAGAAACATCTCAAGTGCCTTAAGCTGAGCGGTTTTCAGCCCAAAACTGTCGATGCCTACGCAAGAGCAATCAGGAAAATCGGCAATTACTTCGACGGCCGGATTGACAATCTCACCTCTGAGCAGTTGTTAGCTTACTTCAGAGATCTTCTGGAAGCAAGCTCATGGACTACGGTAAAACTTGACCTGTATGGTCTGAAATCCTTTTATTCCCAGGTACTGAATAAACCATGGCAAGATGTGCCTCTTATCAAGCCGCCCAAGACGACCAGAATACCTGATATCCTGACCATAGAGCAGGTGGAACAGCTTGTAAACACCACCAACATTCAAAGCTACCGTGTCTTTTTCTTCACCATTTACAGTATGGGGCTGCGGCTTGGTGAAGGAATTCGGCTCACCGTGGGGGACATTGACTCTGCCAATATGCTTACTTCATATCCGTAATGCCAAAGGAAACAAAGACAGGCTGGTGCCCCTACCTGAAAAAACCCTCCATACCCTGAGGGATTTTTGGAGTGCTCATAAACATCAACATTTTCTCTTTCCCAGCAGGAAAAGAGGGGTGAAAAACGCTCGCCTTGTTGATGTCCCTCTGGATAGAGGTGGAATTCAGTCCGCTATTAAAGCTGTTGTTGACCAATTAGGCATTAAAAAAAAATTCATGCCACTCTATACGCCACAGTTATGCAACCCATATGCTGGAAGCCGGGGTTGACCTGGTCAAAATACAGCAAATACTCGGCCACAGCAGTATCCTGACCACTTCAAGATATACACACCTCGCCAATAGGACCGCAAACAATGCC
>CAYRGM010000012.1:0-23248 GCA_964423765.1 uncultured Desulfobulbaceae bacterium | reverse complement strand
CTAAAGGATAAATACCGATCTAGGCGATATGCCGATTCTTGATTGTCACGTTCAATCAAGTCTAGTTTGTAAACTCTTCTTTCGTCGTAGCTTCCTACTTCGGCTGGTAAATAAAAATGCCATTCCTTTCCATCTGTAACTATGGCAAAAGGAACGCCTTTGTGAAATGCATATTCAAATAACTGCTTATCGGCTCCGAGTGTATTACCTGGCTGCTTTACCTCAATAAATACGACGGGCTTATTCTTTTGAATGCAAAGAGCAAAATCCACTCTTCTTCCTTGGATGCTATATTCTGGAATTACTGATTGAGTGTCATAAACTGGCCACCGCATTGCCGCTAGGAGACGCAATACTATACCTTGAGAGATTGACTGCTCATTTGGATATTCATTGTTTCGTAGCTTATTCTGAATATCTGGTATGTGTTCTTCCAATGATATCATTGAACCTCATTCTTTTTAGGCATAACATTGTCAATAAATGGAAACAATCCATGATATTGACTGTTATAGATTACGGTATTTTCCATTTATCTGGATATTAAGCCAAAAACTATGGGAAAACATTCCACTTATTAAATTTTGACTTTCTTTTTCCTTTTATTCTGATATTATTAAATATTTACAGAAAATTAAATGAAAATTTAAAATAAATCGATATTTATGGAAAGTAAAGCAAAATTTCGCCCAAATCCAAAACTTAAACTAATGGAACAGGTTCGTGAAGTTTTACGGTATTATCACTATGCATACCGTACTGAGCAAACCTATTGCCAGTGGATATTGCGTTATATTAATTTTTTCGGCGGTCAAACGCATCCTCGACTGCTTGACTTTTGCGATGTGGAACGCTTTTTATCTGACTTGGCGGTTAAGCATAAGGTGTCAGTCTCAACGCAGCGGCAGGCTTTCAACGCTCTTGTTTTTCTCTATCGGCAAGTGCTCGATATCTCTCTGGATGGGGAAATCCAGCCGATTCGTTCAAAAAGAAAACCCAAGCTGCCCACTGTTCTTGGCAAAGAAGAAATCAGTCGGCTGTTTCGGCATATTGATGGAACTCATGCCTTGATGGCCAAACTTTTGTATGGTTCCGGTCTGCGACTTATGGAATGTGTGCGGTTACGGATCCAGAATGTTTATTTTGACCGTAAGAGAATTCATATTTTCGGCAAGGAAGACAAGTGGCGAAGCACCATTTTGGCTAAGTCGATTATTTCCGAATTGCAAGAGCATATTGAATGGGTTAAGACTCTGCATCAGAGTGATCTTGAAGAGGGATTTGGCGAGGTATATTTGCCGGTGGCTCTGGCTCGAAAATACAACAAAGCTGCTATCCAAACTCAATGGCAATATGTTTTTCCGGCGAAAAAACGCTCTGTGGATCCCCGCTCGGGTCGTGAACGACGGCATCATGTTCTGGAATCAGGTCTGCAAAAGGCGGTAAAAAGGGCGGCTGAGCGGGCCAACATTGATAAGCGTGTTACCTGCTACACCCTGCGCCATAGTTTCGCCACCACCATGCTGGAAAATGGTATCAATATTCATATCTTGCAGACACTTATGGGGCATGCGGATGTCAAAACAACTGAGATATATACTCATTTAATGGACCGGGATATCTCCCACATCAGCAGCCCGCTTGAAGGTTTGGATTTATAAAATAAAACCTGAATTGAGCGATTTTATGATGAAGATATGTGCTGATCCGGCACTATATAGTGCCGGATCGGTGCAGAGCAAGCTAAAAAATCGCTCAAATCAGGTTAGATGAAACTGGTAAAGGAGAATTCTTATCACAATTGCAGGTAATAAAAACGGGTTGAAACCCCGTCAATTAAAGGCTCTGGAGCGGCTTGGTCAGAAGAAAATTAATGTTGATGAAATCATCAGCCGGGAGCTGGCTCGCAGCCTTGTCTCGCTTTCTTCGGAATTAAACAGGCAGCTTGCTCTGCTTATCCACCGTTCCGGTCGGATAGAAACGGTGATTATCGGAGATTTTGATCGAATCGTAATTCCGGCTCTATCGGGTATTCGCTCGGCCGGCGGCCGCTTACGCGGTCTTCGTTGTATTCGTACTTCCTTTGCAGCCAAAGGTGCAAGTGATGAAGATGTCATGGATATGGTCTGTCTGCGTCTTGACCTGTTCTCTGTCCTGACCATCAAGGAGGGATTACCGGATTTGCTCCATACTATTCATCTTGTTCCGCAATATGCAAAAGGCAAAGGCTGGATAGAGCTTGATCCTGTCCATCCCGCCCAGCAGACTGGCTCCTGTCTGGCGACTATAGAAGCCGTTGAAGCAGAGTTTACCCGCCTGCAACCAGTACGGGAAGTGGATAAGAGAGGGGATCGTGCCATACTTGTGTCGGTGACCACAGCCGGCCAGGATAAAGCAGAAAGTTCCCTTGAAGAACTGGCTGAACTGGCCCGCTCTGCCAAGGTAGAGGTGCTTGAGCGAGTAATCCAAAAACGGCGAAAGATTCATCGCCGCTTTATCATCGGCAGGGGCAAGCTGATGGATATTATGCTGATGAGTCTACAGCTTGGCGTGAATCTGCTTATTTTTGATCAGGAACTAAGCCCTTCTCAGATTCGTTCGGTCACCGATCACACTGATCTGCGGGTCATTGATCGAACCCAGTTAATTCTTGATATTTTTGCGGATCGGGCCAGGTCGCGGGAGGGGAAGTTGCAGATTGAAATGGCTCAGCTCAAGTATATGCTGCCAAGACTTTCTGAGAGAGATGATGCTCTTTCCCGTCTCACCGGAGGAATTGGGGCAAGAGGTCCGGGAGAAACCCGTCTTGAAATTGATCGTCGCCGGATCAATGACCGGATTACCAGGCTGGGCGAAGAGTTGAAAAAGGTTTCCCGACAACGGTTTCATCGCCGCAGTCGGCGGAGGAAAAAAGATATTCCGGTAATCTCTCTGGTTGGTTACACCAATGCCGGTAAGTCAACCCTGCTCAACACCTTAACCTCAAGTAATATCCAGGCCGAGGATCTTCTTTTTGCCACCCTGGATCCAACCAGTCGCAGGCTGCGTTTGCCCAGAGATGTTGAGGTAATAGTCACAGACACGGTTGGCTTTATCCGTAATCTACCCGCTGATTTATTTAAAGCATTTGCTTCTACTCTTGAAGAGCTGAAAGAGGCGGATCTGCTTCTCCATGTCATAGATTTGAGCAATTCCGACTGGCGTGATCAGGTACAGGTGGTGGAAGAGCTGCTGGCTGAGCTGGATCTTGACCGAATTACCCATCTGAGAGTATTCAATAAGATCGACCTTGTTCACAGTCAGGGCGGAAATATTCCTGCCGGTGAAGACGGGGTATTTATCAATGCCACTGATGCTCTCACCCTTGCACCTCTATTGGCCAGAGCCGGGGAAATGCTTGATATGAGGAATATATAAACAGGTTGATAATTGTTATCATTATGAAAAGCTCAAGGCCGCAGGTAAAATCCCAGGACTCTGTCATCAGGAGTATTGGTAAAAAATTCACAACCGATGTAATTATTTTGTACTGTACGGACGGTTGCATCTTTTTTGATATGATTCATTGTTCTGTTGGTTAAGTTGAATTCAATAGCTATCTCCAGACCTATCTCCATATGGTGTCGACCGGAAATAGTGAAGCCAAGACCGCTTTGTGATATATTCTGGATATGAATTATGCCGCCGCCAATCTTTTTGGGAGTGGTAATGGTGTAAGTACCGGGCAGATTGACTGATTTACGATAATGACGGCGAAAGTCCAGCTTTAATTCAAATTTTTCTCCACAATGGCAGCTAACCCGCATAATATGTTTTTTATGTAGGTAAGGAGTAGCGGAAATATGTTTGGCAGCGTTGCAAGCCGGACAGATAACCGTGGCATTATTATTACTGTTGACATATGACTTGATCGTTTTAAGTACCATCGTTTTTCTGTTATTTTTCAGTCATAGATAATACAGGGATAGTTTTCCAGAATCGCCTCTGTTTCTGAGTCAAGCTCAGCCGCCACTTCATGGATATGGTATTCATGCCCGCATCCACGACAACGAAACCTGACCTGCCGGCAACGCCGGGCAATTTCAAGTTTTTCTTCGCATTTTATGCATTTCATTTTTAACCCATGAGCTGACTGCGAGTGAAAATGGTATGGAGCGGATAACCTGCCCTGAACAGCTCTTTAGCTCCACCCTCTTCCCTGTCAACCAAGGCTGCCACTAACCCAACCTTAAACCCTTCATCTTCCACCCTCTTGATCACCTTTATCAAAGTACCACCAGTGGTAACAACATCCTCCAGCAGAGCAACCGTGCAACCTTTTCTCAGGTTTAATTTTCCTTCCAGGTAATTGCCGGTTCCATGTCCTTTAGCTTCCTTGCGGACAATAAAGGCGGGTATGGGATGTTTATTTAGCCAGCTAATTAGAGAAACAGCAGTAACCAGCGGGTCGGCTCCGAGAGTCATGCCGCCGACCGCTTCAATGGCAATAGGTGCATTTTTAAGCATTTCATAGAGAAGACGACCACAAAGATAACCGCCTTCGGCATCCAGAGTAGTTTGTTTGCAATCAATATAGAAATCAGATGTTTTTCCAGAAGTCAGGGTAAACGAACCCTTACGGTATGATTTTTCCAGGAGAAGTTCTTTTAATCGTTGTCGCTCATTCATAGTTGTTGGTCCGTCAGGTAGCTTGATGGTTTTAATAATTACAGCTTATTATATTGTAAGCATCTTTTTTTTAAAAAGTATACCTGTTTTTCATCTGTTCATTATTTACATGGTATGCTATTTTATAAGCAGGATAGAATTGGCTGGAACATTCTGATTGTTGTCTGTTTGGTAACTGCTGGTCGTTAACTTATATTGGAGGTTAAACTGTGTGCGGAATTGTAGGATATATCGGTAACCGTCGGGTGGTACCCATCATCATTGAAGGGCTTCGTCGTCTTGAATACAGGGGATATGATTCAGCTGGTCTGGTCTATTTGCATAAAGGGGGACTGGTAAAGTTTCGAGCTCCGGGAAAGCTGATTAACCTTGAAGAGGTTGTGGATGATTATATTGGTGTGGACAGCCGTATCGGTATTGGTCATACTCGTTGGGCAACCCATGGTGCTCCTACTCTTGCTAACGCCCACCCCCATAGTGATTGCACCGGTGAACTGGTACTGGTTCAGAACGGAATCATTGAAAATTACGGTTCTCTGAAAAAAGAACTGGTTGACAAGGGGCATGTTTTTACCTCAGAGACTGATACCGAGGTGCTGGTCCATTTAATTGAAGAATATCTTGAAGATGACCTGGCCGCTGCGATCAAGACTGCTCTTAAAAGAGTGGAAGGTTCGTATGCTATTGTGGTGTTGTGGACAAAGGAGCCGGATAAGCTGATCGCGGTCCGCAACCAATGTCCTCTGGTTATCGGAGTTACTGACAAGGCTTGTTTTGTCGCCTCTGATATTCCGGCTCTGCTTCCCTATACCCGCAATATCATTTTTCTTGCTGATCAGGAAATGGCCATTCTTGAGCGGGATAAATACAGGATTTTTGACCTGGAAGATGGCCATGAGCTTAACAAACCTGTTGAGGTCATCGACTGGGATGCTTCCATGGCGGAAAAAGGCGGTTTCAAACATTTTATGCTTAAAGAAATATTTGAGCAGCCCCAGGCAATCCTTAACACGATCAGCGGTAGAATTATTCCTGATACCGGCCAGATAGATTTACCTGAACTTGGTCTTTCCCAAGAGGAAATAAACCGTATCGAAAGAATTACCCTGGTTGCCTGCGGTACTTCCTGGCATGCTGCTCTAATTGCCAAGTACTGGCTGGAAAAATGGGTTGGCATTCCGGTTGAAGTAGATATTGCCTCGGAGTTTCGTTACCGAACGCTGCTACTCTCTAAAAGAGTTCTGACCCTTGCCATTTCCCAGTCCGGCGAGACCGCTGATACCCTTGCCGGTATCCGGCTGGCTGCTAAATTAGGGGCAAAGGTGGTCACCATCTGCAATGTGGTAGGCTCTACCATGACCAGAGAGGTTGACGGGGTTATTTATACCCATGCCGGTCCGGAAATCGGAGTTGCCTCCACCAAGGCCTTTACCTGTCAGCTCACCGCCCTGTTTTTATTGACCCTTTATTTAGCTCAGGTCAGGGGAACCCTTGATTCAGGCCAGACAAAGGAAATGGGTGCTGCCCTGTTGGATACCATCAGCATTATTGAAGATAACCTTCCTGTCATCCAGACGGATATCAAAGCAGTGCTTGAAGACTATTATGAGGCCCGTGATTTTCTTTTTATCGGTCGGGGGCTGAACTTCCCCATCGCCCTTGAGGGGGCACTCAAACTGAAAGAAATTTCCTATATCCATGCAGAAGGTTATGCTGCCGGAGAACTTAAACACGGCCCCATCGCCCTGATTGACAAGAATATGCCAGTGGTTGGGCTGGTACCGCAGGACCGGGTTTATCAGAAGACCATCTCCAATCTTGAAGAGATCAAGGCCAGACAGGGACGGCTACTGCTATTCGGCTCTGCCGGTGATTCACATATATCCAGCTTAAGTAATGATATTATCTATCTGCCAGTTGTTTACGAAGAGCTTAATCCCCTGCTCTATACAATTCCGGCTCAGTTATTGGCTTATGAGATCGCCAATCGCCGTGGCTGTGATGTGGATCAGCCCCGTAATCTGGCAAAGAGTGTGACTGTGGAGTAGTTGATGATTGATGATAAAATCTAAAAAAAATAAAAAAATAAAAATCGGCCTTGAATCTCTGCTTGAATGTCCTCCCCCACACCTGAGCGGTAAGAAGCTGGGGTTGCTCTCCAACCAAGCATCCACTGATGGGCGGTTTCGTCATGGTCGGGACCTGCTCATGGCCAGGTTCCCCGGACAGTTATCGGCTCTGTTTTCCCCCCAGCATGGTTTTTTCAGTGCCAGACAGGATAATATGATTGAATCAGATCACTCATCGGATCAGGTTACTGGTCTGCCGGTTTATTCGCTCTATGGAGAGACGAGAAAACCTTATCATAAATGGTTTGCCGATATTGATATTCTCCTGATTGATCTTGTCGATGTCGGAACCAGGGTTTATACCTTTATCTGGACAGTGGTCTACTGTCTGCAGGTAGCAGCCGAGACCGGCACTGAGGTTATGATTCTTGATCGTCCCAATCCCCTTGGCGGAGCTGTTGAGGGTAACCTGCTTGACATGGAAATGGCCTCATTTGTTGGTCTCTGGCCGGTACCGATGCGCCATGGTTTAACGGTCGGTGAAATGGCTTTATTATGTAACCAGGAAATGGGGATCAATGCTGAACTGTCGGTGGTCCCGGTGAAGGGATGGCAAAGGCAGATGCTTTTTTCTGAAACTGGTTTCCCCTGGCTCTTTCCTTCGCCTAATATGCCGAGCTTCCAAACTGCTTTAGTGTATCCAGGCCAGGTAATCTGGGAAGGAACAAATATTTCCGAGGGACGGGGTACAACCAGGCCCTTTGAATTGATTGGTGCCCCGTTTTGGGACCTTGGGGAAATCATGGCTGAACTGGCAGGATCTGAACTGCCTGGCTGTCTATTACGACCCCTTGAATTTGAACCAACTTCTGGTAAATGGGCAAATCAATTTTGCCGGGGATTCCAGCTCCATGTACTTGATACCTATCTATTTCGCCCTTACCTCACCAGCTTAACTATTCTTCAGATAACCATGAGGCTTTATCCAGATGAGTTTGCCTATAAAGAGCCGCCCTATGAATATGAGTTTGACAAACTTCCCATGGATATGATTATCGGGGACAGAAAAATCCGAGCAGGGATTGAGGATGGAGTTGATATCCTTGAGCTTGAAGAGTCATGGCAAGATGACCTGGCAGATTATCTTGAGCGGATTCATGCGGTTATTTTATATAAACCTAAGTTGAGCGATTTACCGAAAAAATCTATACTACATATCTAAGTGTTTGCCAACATTCAAATTAACCACAAGAGGAACAGACAAGCTCATAACATTTTCCATAATCCTGGATAAAAACTCTCCCGTTCGCTCAGTCTCTCCATCTGGCACTTCCAAGACCAGCTCATCGTGAATCTGAAGAACCATTTTCCCCTTGGCCTCACCGGAATGCAAACCATGGGCTGTCTTAACCATGGCCATTTTAATTATATCTGCCGCCGTCCCCTGCACCGGGGTATTAATAGCTGTTCTGCCCGCAAAATCCCGCCTGTTGCGATTACTGCTGTTAATTTCCGGCAGATAACGGCGGCGACCAAGCAGGGTTGTGACAAAACCGTCCTCCTTGGCCTGGCTGACAACCGACTCCATGAAAGCTTTAACCCCGGCATAAACCTCAAAATAACGATCAATAAAGCCCTGGGCTTCCTTACGGCTTATCTGCAACTGCCCGGCAAGCCCAAAACTTGACATACCATAAACGATGCCAAAATTTATGGTTTTTGCCACCCGGCGCATCTCTTTAGTGACCAGCGGCAACGAGACATTAAAAATTTCAGCCGCAGTTTTATTGTGAATATCCTCACCATCTCTAAAAGCTCTGGTTAGGACCTCATCCTTTGAGTAATGGGCAAGGACCCGCAGATCTATCTGTGAATAATCAGCCGCTAAGAAAAAAAATCCAGACTTGGCCACAAACACAGAACGAATACGCCGTCCCTCATGGCTGCGAATCGGGATATTTTGCAAATTAGGAGCAGATGAGCTGAGCCGACCAGTGGCAGTACCACATTGATTAAATGAACTGTGAATCCGGTCATCATCACGACTGGCAAGCCTAGCCAAACTGTCAACATAGGTTGATTTCAGCTTGGCCAAGTTACGAAACTCTAAAATAATCGCTGGTAACTCATGCTGTCCGCTCAATTTCTCCAAGACCTTGACATCAGTTGAGTAACCGGTTTTTGTCTTTCTCCCCCTCGGCAGCCCAAGGTCCTTAAAAAGAATATCGGCAAGTTGCTGAGAAGAGTTGATATTAAATTCCCGGTCAGCAACCCTGTAAATTTCCTGTTCAAGGGAACTTAAACGACCAGCAAATTCTTCCGAGAGTTTTGCCAGGGCATCCCGGTCAACCAAGATGCCGGTTCGTTCCATCTCGGCCAGAACCGGAATAACAGAGGATTCCAATCCGGAAAAAAGTTCCCAGAGTCCCTGCTCTTCAAGTTGGGGTCGCTGCTGCTCAAAAAGCTGAAGGCTACCATGTACATCCTCACAACTGTAATCCTTAGCCCTGGCAAGCGGCACCTGAACAAAGGCCCCATCCCCCTCGGCTCCACCGGTTACTTCTGCAAAAGAGGTCATCTCCAAGTTAATTGCCCGGCAAAGATCATCAAGCTTATAGGAGCGATGTCCGGGGTCAAGCAACCAGGCCCCAACCATGGTATCATACAGTACTCCCCCCAGCCTGACTCCGCCATTGCCGGGATTAGCCAGCACCGTCCAGTCATATTTGATATTATGACCTATCTTGGCTGTTTCAGGACTCTCTAATAAAGACCGCAGCAAGGAAATCATCCTCTCCGGCTGCAACTGCCCGACCAGCCGCTGACCTTCTTTATCCCGATGACCACAGGGAATATACCAGGCCTGATCCGTATCTACGCATAAAGATATACCAACCAGTTCTGCCGACAATGCATCAATCGAGCTGGTTTCGGTGTCAATTACCAGTATCTTTACCCCGTTCAACCTATCTAATAGCTCTATCAACTCCTGCTCCGAGGAGATCAGATGGAAATTATCCGTATTGATCCGTTCAGCAGTGGTTTCCGCAGCTAACAGCCTGGTGAACTCCAGCTCAATAAACAAGGAACGCAGAGAATCATTATCCGGCATACCAAGGAGATAGTCCTGCGGGTTATCAGGGACCTCCACATCTCTGTTTAAACGGATAAGGTCACGGGCCAGAAAGGCATCATCGCGATGCTCAATGAGCCGCTCGGTCATCTTTGTTTGCTTCATGGAGTCGACTTCCCCATAAAGCCCTTCCAGTGAACCATGAGCCGAGATCAGTTTTTGTGCAGTCTTAGGGCCAACCCCGGCCACACCGGGAATATTATCGGCTGAATCTCCGATTAGAGACATATAATCCAATAACTGTGCCGGCGAAACGCCATACTTTTTTTCCACAGCCTGCTCGTCCATCAAGCGGTCGGCCATGGGGTCCCAGAGAACCACATCCTTTGCGATCAGTTGCAGTAAATCCTTGTCACCGGAAACAATTACAACCCGGCAGCCTTTTTCCGTCAAACGATAAACAGCGGAGGCTATCATATCATCAGCCTCCTGATCTTCATGCTCCATACTGGTAATATTCCAGGCATTCACCAGTTTTCTGATATACGGAATCTGCACAGCAAGGTCAGCCGGCATGGGAGGTCGATTGGCTTTATAGGCGGCAAAGAGACGGTGGCGGAAAACCGGGCCTTTGGTATCCCAGGCTACGGCAAGACATTGGGGATTTTTCTCTCTGATAATTCGTTTGAGGATGGTGGCAAAGCCGTAAATCGCATGGGTAGGCAGACCGGCACTGTTACTCAGGGGACGAATGGCATGGTAAGCACGATAAAAATAGGCACTACCGTCAATAAGATACACTTCGGGTTGTTTCATCTGGTTCCTGTTTTTTTAGGTATCTATTCGTAACCAGTCCCGGGTGCCTCATCTTCGGAGTTTCGAGGCTGGACGCTTGATCTGAGTTAAAAACAAAAGAAACAAAAAATGTAACTATTCAGCTACACTCCATCTTCATCCATTTTGAGCTTCTTGAGTAGCATTAGTGCCTTACTCCTGAAAGTCTGTCATAAAAAACAAGAAATCCATTTCCCTGAAGCATTCCACGCCACCGTCATTCCGGACTTGATCCGGAATCCAGTCAACATCCACAATGGATTCCGGATCAAGTCCGGAATGACGGAGCTGGGCAGCTTACGGAATTATTGGGTTGCGGGCTTTGGCCTCCTTAGTACGCTGTAAAGCTCAAAGTGGACGAATAGGTAAGCGAGGAACGAGACTTCGTGAAGCACATCTGAATAGTTACAGCCCAAGATTATGGGAGTTTGTTCAGCTCGCTGAATAGTTACCAAAAAACAAAAAAACCGGAAACCGCAATGTTACTGCGAATCCCGGCTATATTGAAGATGGTGCCGAAGGCGAGAGTCGAACTCGCACGACCGTGGGCCACTACCCCCTCAAGATAGCGTGTCTACCAGTTCCACCACTTCGGCACTTTTTCTGTTTTTTATCTTCTTACAGTTGTTTACTATTTCTTTCAAATTCCGGCATACTACCTATCATCAGGTACCGGGAAAGGAGCAGGGACAGTATCGATCAGTGGAATTTCCTGCTGCATAGGAGCAACAACATCTTCCATCACAGAAACAACTGTCCTGTCTGTTGAAAGATAGGCTAATGAAAGAGAAGTAAGCATAAAAACAATGGCGGTCAGGGTTGTAATTTTATTCAACAAGGGAACCGGTCCTTCTGAGCCGAAAATAGCTTGACTCGATCCGCCGCCACCAAACGCAGCTCCAGCATCTGCACCCTTACCATGTTGCAATAAAACAATCACGATCATAAAAATACAGATCAATACATGTAAGATGGTTAATATAGTAATTGTCATTTGAAATGTATAATCCTATTAAAAGATTCGGCCTGCAATGCAGCTCCTCCCACAAGTGCACCATCGATATCAGCCATAGCCATGAGTTCATCCACATTATCAGGCTTAACCGAACCACCATACAATATTCTAATTTGCTCAGCAAGTTTTTTTTCATAAATATCCGCGATCAAGTTACGGATAAATAAATGTACTTCCTGGGCCTGCTCTCTGCTGGCGGTTTTACCGGTACCTATCGCCCATACCGGTTCATAGGCAATCACAACCTGGACAGCCTGTTTGCCGGTAACGCCTACCAACCCTTCACTGACCTGCTGTTTAACAACCTTGAAAGTTTGCTCAGACTCCCGTTCGGCAAGAGTTTCACCCAAGCAAAGGACAGGGATAATGCCATGGGCAAGGGCCCCAATAACTCTCTGATTGATAATGCTGTCAGTTTCAAAAAAGATATGTCTTCTCTCAGAATGACCTATAATTGCCATTGATGCCCCAACATCCTTGAGCATTAATGGTGAAATTTCTCCTGTATAGGCACCTTCTTTTCCCCAGGCAACATTCTGGCCCGCAATAATAAGAGGAGAATCGCTGAGTGCCGCAGAAACCGCACCTATTGCCGTGGCCGGCGGAGCAATCATAACTTCCCGGTCAGCTAACCCCTGACAGATTTTTCCCACCTTTTCCGCCAGGGCTACCGCTTCGGCAACTCTCATGTGCATTTTCCAGTTGCCCGCTATCAATGGCTTTCTATTCATGTTGCCTCCCTTTGATTAAAAGCTGGATATATCCGCAAATACATAAAAGAAAAATTTATTATCAATCCCCAAGATAACCATTCAGATTAATAGCAAATGAGTACCAAACATTTACTCTCCAAGTGCAACCACGCCCGGCAACTCCTTACCCTCCATCAGCATCAAAAAAGCACCGCCGCCGGTGGACATATACGAAATATTTTCCGCTTCACCAAATTGCTTGAGCGCAGCATTGGAATCCCCACCGCCGGTAATGGTTAAGGCATGAGATGATCCAAGGATATGGGCAAGTGCCATGGTTCCCCGGGCATAAGGTGACATTTCAAAGGCACCCATGGGGCCGTTTAAGATAATAGTTCGAGCATCAGCCAAGGCCTCTTTAAAGCAGATCACCGTGGCCGGGCCGATATCAAGAGCCATCCATCCCCTGGGAATATCCTGAATAGTTACCTGCTTGCACACCGCATCCGGGGAGAATTTATCCGCGGCAATAACATCAACCGGCAAGTACACCTTAACATTTTTATCAGCGGCAGCAGACAGCAGCTTACGGGCATCAGCCAAGAGATCGTCTTCAACCAGAGATGTGCCAAGATAATATCCCTGACTTTTCAAAAATGTATTGGCCATGGCTCCGCCAATCACCAGTTTATCGACCTTGTCCAACATATTGACCAGAGCTTCCAGCTTACCGGATACCTTGGCCCCCCCGACAATGGCAACCAGGGGACGGGCCGGATTATCAACCGATTGGTGAAACATTAAGAGTTCCTTTTCAAGGAGAAAACCGGCCCCCTTCTCGGCAATATATTCAGTTACCCCGACCACAGAAGCATGGGTGCGGTGGGAAACAGCAAAGGCATTGTTAATATAAATATCAGCAAGTGCAGATAACTGACGGGCAAAACCGGAATCACCCGCCTGCTCCTCAAGGTGAAAACGAAGGTTTTCAAGAAGAATAATATCGCCATTCTGCATGGAACTGACCATTGACTCAACTTCCGAACCGACACAGTCAGGAGCAAGAATAATTTTTATGCCAAGCAAATCAGACAAATAGTCAGCAACCGGAGCGAGGGAGTATTTTTCAAGCCGTCGCCCCCCCGGTCGTCCCAGATGTGAACAAAGAATCACCTTTGCCCCCTGCTCCACAGCATAAGCAATAGTGGGCAGGGCTGTAATAATCCTTAAATCATCATTAATATTGCCGACTTCATCCATGGGTACATTAAAATCGACCCGGATCAACAACCGTTTGCCACCGATTTCAATATCTTTGATTGTCTTCATACCCACCACCGTCCACCCCGTTATTCTTTGCTATCAGCTCTTCATAGCATTTTTTCTGCCACAGACACAGTCAGATCACCCAGCGTATTAGTATAACTGCCAAGTTCATTATCATACCAACCATAAATAACCGCTTGGGTAACCGGTACTTCAAGTACATGTACCTCCCCGGGCTCAAGATTACAGTTTTTCAGATGATCGAGATTAACATTAATTGAAGCAGTGCGGGTATGGGTCTCGGTTGATTCAATTACGGCGGCCGCCATCGGAGAAGCAACTATATCCGATGAGACATTCTGTTCTTTGGAAAATTCAAGATATTTACTGCTCTTGGCATATTCTTCATAAATGGAATTGATCAGATTTCGTTTCACAGGATTTTCCAGATCATCCTGAAGATTAAGCACCAGGACAATTAAAGATCCACTTGAAGTCGGAATCCGCACGGACTCAGCGATAAAACCTATGGATTTCATTTCCGGAATCACCAGGGTCAAGGCCTTGGCTGCACCGGTCGTAGTCAAGATAATATTATTTAAAATAGAACGATTCTTGCGCATATCAGTTGCCCCGGCAGCCGGCAGCCGATCAAGTACCTGCTGACTGCCAGTGGCAGCATGAATAGTCACCATAGAAGCCGACAACATCCGATCAGCACCAAAATGATCCATAAGAGGCTTAATCATATAGGAAAGACAGGTAGTGGTGCAAGATGCCGCCGAGATAATGGCATGCCGGTCAGGGTCATAATCGTCATCGTTGATTCCCATGACAGCGGTCACTACATCTTCCGGCATCTCGAGACCTTTTGACCTGATTTTAAAAGGTGCAGAAAGCATGACTTTTTCCGCACCAGCCTGAAAATGGCCACGGAGAGCACCACGCCCCTCACCAACATCAGCCGTCGGATCCAAAAATGCCCCGGTGGTATCGATTACAAGACGAACTTCATTATCCTGCCAGCCGATATCTTTAGGATTTCTTGCCTCACGGAGGAAAGTAACCTCCACCCCGTTAACAGTCATGCTCCCTTTTTTTTCATCCAGATTCTCAATAACTCTTCCACCCTTGTGACCATGCAGGTAACTGCTCAACCTGCCATAAGTCGAATCCTTTTCCACTGTTGCGGCAATATCCTCCAGACCACTGCCCACATTCCGACCAAGATTAACAACAATTCCAGAAAAAAACTGCCGGGACACATGATGCCATAACGACAGTTTACCAATTCTGCCAAGTCCGTTAACTCCAAGTTTCATTGCTCTTTTTCTCCTTTACTGGTAAAGATTGTCCCTTGCCTGAATCCGTGACGGAACACAAGGTGTCCACTCTATATCAGGTGGTATTATATGATAACTCGTAACCGCCAATATTCATATAAAAAAATACAGGCAAGAGGTGTATGGGTTCTTGCCTATCAAAGTGTTACCCAACCGGAAGAAATATTTTCAAACAACAAACTTCCTGTGATTTTTTAAGGATTTATATATGTCTTTGCTCAAACCGGCAGTTATCCTGTTCAGCGGCGGTCTTGACTCAACCACTGTTCTTCACATTGCCAGGGACCAGGGTTTTGAACCATATTGTTTAAGTTTTAACTACGGACAACGGCAAGCCATAGAATTAGCCAGAGCAAAAGAAATTGTCCGAAAAATGGGAATAAAAAAACACCTGATCCTCCGGCTGGATCTTGGTGCCATTGGCGGTTCAGCCCTGACCGCAGATATCGCAGTACCCGGAAACAGGAACATGGCGGCAATAGAAAAAAATATTCCTGTTACTTATGTTCCGGCCCGCAATATAATTTTCCTCAGTCATGCCCTGGCTTGGGCAGAAGTATTGGTAGTCAGAGATATTTTTCTTGGAATCAATGCCGTGGATTACAGCGGGTATCCCGACTGTCGACCTGAATTTCTTGAGGCTTTTGTCAACATGGCAAATCTTGGCACCAGAGCCGGCAGTGAAGGACATCCTTTTAAGATTCATGCCCCTCTGATTAAAATGAGCAAAAAGGAAATAATCCAGACCGGAATCAAGCTCGGTGCTGACTACGGGATGACCCATAGCTGTTACGACCCGGTCGATGATTTATCCTGCGGCATTTGTGATGCCTGCCTGCTGAGGCTTAAAGGTTTTAGCGAAGCAGGCAGCAAAGATCCTGCCCTGTATGCCTGTACCAGATAACAACAACACCCCCTCCCCCCATCACAATATCCCCAAAACATTATGACAAAAAAATAATGATTATCGAATATTTTCTAAATATTTCTAAGGTAAAAGACAGGCTGGTTTGACAACGATTCAATTCATTAATCTGTAACCAGCATGGCCGCGAGCAAATTGACCGGCCTTAAACCAACTATGAAAGATGGTTGCTGGGGCATGGGTAAGTGAGTAGTTGTCATGTTCATGTAAACTTTCTTAAAACTGGAGAACATTGTTATGAAAAACAGGACGATTGTTTCAACAGCGGTATTCAGCCTTGGAATGTTACTTTTTAATGTACCTTTTTTAGCGGCAGAAACTATTAACCAAAAGGTATTCCCTGCAAAATTAGTTAAACATGCGTATGTTCCGGCTTCAACATTTGTTATGGTACCCGATGATGCACCCAAAGGACTAAAAATTTCAGGGCGTTTCACAACTCCTGACTCTAAGCGTACTGATCAGCTTTACAGCATTGCAGGCAAGACATGGCTTGCTGCTCCGGAAGCACCACGGACAACCGGTCTTTATCTACCATTTATCGGCCAGCCGGTTCAGGGATTTTCCGGAATCAAAACTCTTGACAATGGAGATTTTATGGTGCTGTCTGACAATGGTTTTGGCTCTAAAAAAAATTCCCCAGATGCAATGTTGATGGCTCATCTTATTCGTCCTGACTGGGAACGAGGTCGTGTAAAAATTATGAATACTATTTACCTACACGATTCGGAAAGAATTCTACCTTTTAGATTAGTCAATGAACATACACAAAAACGCTATCTGACCGGTTCTGACTTTGACCCTGAAGGAATGCAGATTATCGGTGAGCAGATCTGGTTTGGTGATGAATTTGGTCCATACATCTTTGCCACAGATTTAGAAGGTAAGGTCATCGCATTTTATGAAATCGAAGTCGATGGCAAGATTGTCCGCTCCCCTGATAATCATAGTATTAGAATGCCTTCAGTACCCGGTGAGGTTAATTTTGAAGTACGACGAAGCCGCGGGCTTGAGGGAATGGCCGCATCTCCGGACGGCAAATTTTTATATCCAATGCTTGAAGGTCCTCTATGGGATGCCGAAAAACAAGACTGGCAGAATATAGACGGAAGACAGTTCCTGCAAATCCTTGAATTCAATATTGAAACCAGAGAATTCACAGGACAGCAATGGAAATATTTATTAGAAATTAACGGCAATAATATTGGCGACTTTAACATGATCTCAGCCACCAGGGGATTGGTAATCGAACGAGATAACGGTGAGGGTGACCCTCGTTTTGCCTGCACGGGAGCACCCCAGCCTGACTGTTTTAATGTTCCTGCTAGGTTTAAACGAGTCTATCTGATTGATTTTGCGGGATCAGAAGATGGTTTTGTTGAAAAAATCGGTTATGTGGATTTAATGAATATCAACGATTCAGACGGCATTGCCCTGGCCGGGACCATCGATAATGTCTTCACTTTTCCCTTTGTGACTGTTGAGAGTGTCGATATGGTTGATGAACATCATATTATTGTCGGCAACGATAACAACCTGCCATTTTCAACTGGTCGTACCATTGGCAAGGCGGATAATAATGAACTTATTGTCCTCTATATTGGTGATATGCTTAGATAATTTATAATTGATAATTCTCGACCATTATAGGGTAGTGCGTTTACGAGGTCTGAAATTAATAAATGCCGCTAATTGTCTCGGAGTTTATGCTTACCTGTTTTTCATGACATATTTTCATGAGTCAGGTACTAACAAAACAATTTCAATTTTCTGTCTTCTGCAATATATCAACCAAAAAAGGGAGCTGAATCATATCAGCTCCCTTTACAATGGTCGGAACGAGAGGATTTGAACCTCCGATCTCTTGACCCCCAGTCAAGCGCCTTACCAAGCTAGGCCACGTTCCGGTCATTTTTCTCTTTTATTAGAACCTGAGTTGAGCGATTTTCTAACTTGATCTGCACCGATCTCTTGCACGCCAAGTATTCCCGAAAATCCTCAACAGACCAACGGGTATGCCTGCGGTTTTCTTAAAACCCTCGGCACACAAGATATCGGAGTCTCGCAAGCTCGCTTACCTAGCACATCTCTTCGTCATAAAATCGCTCAATTCAGGTAACAAACACGCCCTGCCGGAATCATTTTCTCTTATCCCGCATAACGCAATCCATAATAGCCTGCAATTCGCCTTTTATAAAGGTTAATCTATCACCTGCATGAATACAGGCAGGCTTCTTAAGTACCCTAGGGTCACTATCTTCGCCTGAACCTTTCCTGCTCAATATTTTTCTGGCTCCTGCAATAGTATATCCTTCATCATAGAGAAGTAACTTTATGCGGAGAAAATTTTTAACATCTTTTTTCCTGTACAAGCGTTGTCCGGACTTGGGACGATATGGTTTTATTATTGTAAACTCTGTTTCCCAGTATCGCAAAACATGCGGCTCAACTCCTATAATTTTACCGGCTTCCCCTATACGGAAATATTTTTTCTTTGGTATTTCGCTATGACCTAAGACCGGTTTATCGTCCACTGATATTATTCTCCAACAAACCTGAAAATAAGAACACTGATTCGGGTTCTAAATGCCACCCCCCTGTCACCTGTCACCTGTTCCCTGTTCCTTGTTTCCTGTCCCCCAATTCAACATCTCCCTCAGACATTTGCTCGGTCTGAAAAAGACCGTCTGTCTCTTGGTAATTGTCATGGCCTCACCTGTCCTTGGGTTTCGTCCCAGACGCGGCTCTTTATCCTTAACAGTTAATGTACCGAAGCGGACAAGTTTAATCGACTCTCCGGAAGCCATGGTATCTTTCATAACAGCAAAGACTTTATCAACAATTTCTGCGGCATTACTGTAAGAAATTCCTAACTGGTCATCAATCGAAACAGCAAGCTCCCTACGGGTTACATTTTTTTCTTTCATAAATTTCCATAAAATATGGTACCTAAAAACAGTTATCTACAGGCATCAAACACACTCTTTATAATTATCAATTCTCAATTATCAATTAATTATTATACCCCACCTTCCCGATACCTACCGCCAAAATCTTTCATCAGAGATGCAACAATTTTATCATGAACCATGTCCACGCTCTGATCATCAAGGGTCTTTTCCGATGAACGATAGGTAACAGAAACAGCAACATTTTTCATACCATCTTCAATTGGCTTGCCACTATAAACATCAAATAGTTGCATAGATTCCACTAACCTGGTTTTATGATTACGGATTTTTTTAAGGATATCCCCTGCCAAAACATCTTCAGGAACCAGCAGACCAATATCCCGTTTTACCAGAGGATAACGGGGGAGCGGGCTAAACTTTATTGTCTCTGCCGGCAAAGCAAGAAGATGATGCAGGTCAAGCTCAAAAAAATAAACAGGTTGCTTAATAGAATAATGTCGCAAAATACCTTTTTGAACAGTACCAAGAGAACCTATCTTATCCTTCCCGTTAACCAATAAAAGCGAACTGCCCGGTTCACTATATGGTGGATTATCATCATCAGCCGCAATAAATTCAACCTGCTCTGCAGCACCGGCAGGGTACAGGTGGGCAAAAATTGATTCAGCAAGTCCTTTAATGTCAAGAAAATCAGCCCTCTTGCCCGAAAAATGCAACGGAACCGCACCTGGATACCTCTCCCCTGTACAAACACCACAGAAATGGTATCGTTCTTCCGGCTGCCCTACACTCTCTCGTTGAATAAAGACTTTTCCAACTTCAAAGAGACGAATATCAGGCTGCTGATAATTTATATTACGGACAATATTTTCAAGCAGCCCCGGCAGAAGCATAGAACGCATGACAGCCTGTTCTTCTGTAAAAGGATTCAGAAGCCGGGTAACCTGACGGCGGGGATCATCTCCGGCAAGCAGCATCAGATCTAAATGCTTTTCATCGGTAAAACTGTAGTTAATGGCTTCAAAAAAACCACTGCCAATACCAACTGCTGATACCTGCTTTCGCAATTCACGCATCTCATCACGAACCGGATAATCCATGGCAATCACAGGCATGGTGGTCGGGATTTGATCATAACCAATTAACCGGGCAATCTCCTCAACCAGATCAACTTCCCGTTTAATATCAGGTCTGAAACCAGGAATTTTCAGGCAAATAGATTTCTCGTCAGCAGCAACAACCACAAACTCAATAGATTCAAGGTGGCGGATAATCTCTTCTTTATCTAAATTTATCCCCAAAAGACTGCTGACCCGCTCAACCCTTAAATCAAGCTCCAGTTCCGGTTTCCTGCCCGGATATTCATCAACCCCGCCGGCTATAATCGTTGCTCCGGCAATCTCTTCCATCAAACGAAGTGCCCTCTCCAGGGCATGAAGAGTTATATTGGGATCAACTCCCCGCTCAAAACGATAAGAGGCCTCAGACGAAAGGTTAAGGCGACGGGCTGTACGACGGATGGAGAGCGGATCAAAACAGGCCGCTTCCAGCAGGACTTCAGTGGTGGAACCAGTCACTTCAGAGTCAAGTCCCCCCATAACTCCGGCAATGGCAACCGGCCCCTCACCATCACAGATCATCAATGTATCAGAGTTCAGTTGCCGGCTGGTTCCATCAAGGGTCACGAAATTATTTTCAGACGATGAGGGGCAGCGAACAACGATTTTGTTCTGCCGCAGCGTTTGACAATCAAAGGCATGGAGCGGCTGCCCATACTCAATCATGACAAAGTTAGTAATATCAACGATATTGTTAATTGGCCGCATCCCAACCGCTAACAACTGTCTCTGCAACCACCAGGGAGAAGTAGCAATTTTCACATTGATCAGTTTACGAGCCGCATACCGCAGACAAAGCTCCGGTTCCTCAATGGTGAGAGAAAAGTCAATTCCGGTGGAGTCAAGAGAATCTCTGCTAATGACCGGCATCCTGATTTTTTTACCAGTAAAACCAGCAACTTCCCGGGCGATACCAAGGACAGAGGCACAATCGGAACGATTAGGAGTCAAATCCACTTCAATCATGGTATCAGCAAGACCAAGAGCTTCGGTAAGCGACTGTCCAGGAGATAGATTGTCATCAAGCTCAATAATGCCTTCATGACCATCACCAATCTCCAACTCCCTGGGTGAACAAAGCATCCCTAAAGATTGTTCCCCGCGAACCTTGGCTTTTTTGATCTTCATCCCCCCCGGCAGACAAACCCCTGGCCCCGCCATTGCGGTCATTAGGGATTCCCGCACATTTGGAGCTCCACAGACAACTTGAACAATCTCTTCGCCGATATCCACTTGGCATAGAGTCAAACGCTCTGCATTGGGATGTTTGTTGACCTCAAGAACCCTGGCAACGATAATCCCAGCCAATCCCTGATAAAGAGGAAGCACCTGATCCACCTCAAGCCCTAACATGGTGAGCTTTTCAGAGAGTTCTTCAGGAGATAGAGAACTGTAATCAACAAAAGAAGAGAGCCAGTTGAGTGTGAATTTCATATCAGATACCAGACGACAACATTATAAAAAAAGTAAACAGGAATTATTGTCGTACCTGTTTTCCATGACAGACTTTCAGGAGTAAGGTACTACAACACAAGGCGGCGAGACAAACATGAAAAAATGGGAAATGGACAGCCGGTATTAAAACTGATTAAGAAAACGAAGATCGTTTTCATAATAGAGACGGATATCGTTAATACCATACTTGAGCATGGCAATCCGCTCAACCCCAAGTCCAAAGGCAAAACCGGAATATTCGTCAGGGTCGTAGCCAACCATCTTCATTACTTCAGGGTCAATCAAGCCTGCCCCAAGTACCTCCAACCAGCCGGTTTGCTTACAAACCCTGCATCCATCCATGTTGCAGATCACACAGGCAATATCAACCTCGGCACTGGGCTCAGTAAACGGGAAAAAACTTGGCCGGAAACGAACTTTGAGATCATCTGAAAACATGTGCCTCAGAAAATTGGTCAAAACACCTTTAAGGTCTGCAAAAGATACCTGTCGATCCACAAGAAAACCCTCCACTTGAACAAACATTGGAGTATGGGTTATATCTGAATCGCAACGATAGACCTTACCGGGAGCAATATAGCGAAGGGGCGGCTCCTTCTTTTCCATAATTCTGGCCTGCATGGGAGAGGTATGAGTCCGCAGGAGAATGGATTCAGAGATATAGAAGGTATCATGCATATCTCGGGCAGGATGATGGGCAGGGATGTTAAGTGCCTCAAAATTATAATGATCGGTCTCAACATCAGGACCTTCAGCAACTGCAAACCCCATTCCCTCAAAGATGGAACATATCTCCTCCATGACTTGTGTCACGGGGTGCAGACTTGCTGCGGGCAAAAATCGTCCGGGCAGACTTAAATCATTAATGCCTGAGATACCGGCCTGTTCACCGGCGTTAACCTTAAAATTTTCTTTCTTCTCTTCAAAAAGATCTGTAATCTCTTTTTTAAGATCATTGGCAAGCTGTCCCAGGCGTGGTCGGTCTTCCTTGGTAACCTGGGAAAGGCTACGCATGACCGAGGTCAAGAGTCCCGATTTACGACCAAGATACTTAACCCGGAAAGGTTCAAGTGCAGATGCACTGGTAATCGCTGACAGCTCTCGTACCGCCTCATCTTTAAGGCTGGATAATTCCTGTTCCATTTGTAAACATTGACCAAAGGTATAAATTTGCAGTCAATAACCTGCTGTATCAGTGAAGCGGCGATCATTCATCCAGCGCCTAACCTGTACACAGCATACTATTTTAGGCAAGCAGGCCAGCAAGGAACTAAACTCTGACATGGCGAAGAGGTAAGCAAGCTCAAAGTCTACATTTACCTGCGAGACTTAAACGAGTACTGGTAACGCAGATTACTTCCATTTAAAAAGGTTTAAGCAGAAGCAAACCCTGTAGTCTTGACGACTTCGGTAAATGCCTTTGGATCAACAATGGCAAGGTTAGACAACACCTTGCGATCAAGTTCAATACCAGCTTTTTTCAGACCATTAATCAACCTGGAATAGCTGATACCATTTTGCTTGGCAGCGGCTCCGACACGAATGATCCAGAGACGACGAAAATCTCTCTTCCTGGTACGCCGATCCCGATAACTATAGGATAAAGCTCTGCTAACTGCTTCGGTTGCAGTACGAAACAGACGGCTTTTCCCGCCCCTGTACCCTTTTGCCTGATTCAATATCTTGTTTCTTCTGCGGCGTGCTTTAAAGCCGCGTGTTACGCGTGACATAATTTTCTCCGTATACCTTGACTATTTTATATATGACAGACCTCGTAAACGCCCTATAAAAATGTCCTGTTTTGGGACAATTTTCTTTGCTGCTTCACCGATATCATCTGCCGTCCTCTTAAACTGCTGAATTTGGTAGAGACGGGTT
>CAYRGM010000011.1:0-23250 GCA_964423765.1 uncultured Desulfobulbaceae bacterium | reverse complement strand
GGATTCTTAACTTCGGTCATACCATCGGTCATGCGGTTGAGGCAGCTTCTGGTTTTACCTTGATCCATGGTCTGGCAATTGCGATCGGCATGCGGGCAGCCTCTGAATTGGCTGTGCTTACCGGCTGTTTATCTGCAGACGACTGCAGGCGTATCCTCTTATTGATTGAGAGTTATGGTATGAATGTGGCTGTCCCTGCCGATATTGATCGAAGTCTGATTAAAAAATTTCTCCTTACCGATAAAAAAAGGATTGGCAAAAGGTTGTTTTTTATTTTGCCAAGAGGAATTGGCGATGTGAAAATTACCGCTGAAGTGGATAACAGTTATATTGATGAAGTTATCAGGTGATTACTGGACGCATTCATTGGGGATATTTCTTTACAAGAAATGATTTACTGCAAATTTTTTCAAGGTGTTGACAATTATTTTTATAAATTCGTTTTCAGCTTAACCGGGCTGCCCAAAAAATAACCTGCCAATAACGAGCTAAATAAACGGAGATAAAATGGCGAAGAAAAAAGAAATACCTGCAGAATCACTGGAAAAACAACTCTGGAAATCGGCTGACAAGCTCAGAAAACATATAGATGCCGCTGTGAATAGTTACGATTTTTCTTAAACCTGAATTGAGCGATTTTATGACGCAGATATGTACTGATATTTTGTGTGCCAAGGCTTCTAATAAAACCGCAGACATACCCGTTGGTCTGCCCACGGATTTTCTTAGAAGCCTTGGCGTGCAAGAGATCGGAGTCTCGTTACACTCACTTACCTGGTGCAAATCAAGTTAGAAAATCGCTCAACTTAGGAGATAACAAAAGTGCTAAAGAACGAGTCAAGCAAAACGCTTCAATAGACTGGACCATAAAAGAGAGAGTGTGCGAGCCAAGCTGAAAGTCATTATAAAACGAACATTCAGGTAATATGGCTATCCACCTGACATGAAAAAACTGCGTTCCTTTTTGCGTTCGCTGATGAGAAGTGATCCGTCAAAGTCGGCAAACTATCCTGTTCTATGTCTCTGCGGGAGAAACCCTTCTTCAAAAACTCTAAAAATAATGCTCTTCAACTGGCAGCTGAATATGTCCATCACACCGGTTGTAATATTTTTCTCACCGGTAAAGCCAAATGAAAAGCTGTACTATAGTTTTTATACAAACACTTTGAAATCAGGCATTACGGCGACAATGACGAATATAATCCTTAGCAAGGGAAGGGTGTTCACTGATAACTTTGCCGCTTTCTTCGTCCATTCCCTCAATTAGAAAGTTCATCACCTGGGCATAAGTCATATCTTTTTTAAGGGTTTGATTTACCAGGTCTAAGAGTTTTTGTTTATCAGCTTGATTGTCATAATAGCTCAATAAACGGTGTTCATCTTCCTGCCCAGTCCCTTTTTTCTGGTTTTGGGCTGAAACAGACGGAGCCGCCGCTTCATCTGTTTTTATCTTCTCGACAGCACTTGAACGAGCCTCTGCAAGAGCTTCTTTCAACGCTGCGACCTCGTTTTGCAATGCAGTTATTTGATTCTGTACAGGATTCAGATCAACAGGGGCAGGCATTTCTTGTTTTTCAAGTTTTTCCAGTCGGGCAGGGATATCTCCAATTATATTTTCCGGTTTTACAGCTTCCACCTGACCAGCAATATCATTCAACCTGGTATGTAGTTCTTTCACCCCGGCATCAGTGGTTGTCACCGCCTCTTTGACAGCAATAATCTCCACGCCTGTTGATTCAACCATCTCACTTGCCACTGCCTTAACATATTCCGGTGAAACAGTGCTCTCCTGAACAACCTGTAATTGTCTGTTCAGGCTTTCGATTTTCTTGTCAAATTCTTTCCGAACAGCAGCAATATCAGTTCCGCTTGACTCGATTGCTTCAACAACTTCCTCATGGACATCATCAACCAATTCAGAAAACTCAGAACTTATGGAATCTTTAGCCAGCTCAGCAGATACCTTTTTTTTACGAATGCAGGGGCAAATACCTCTTGCCTGATTGACCCATCCTAACAGTTTTGTTTTCAAGCCTTTACTTATTCTGATTGCACTGTCTTTATCATGATAAGCTGTAGCTAAAAGAAAAATACCAATCAAGAAAGCCAGACAGAAAAGAATCCCAATGGTCAAGGCAATTGACCAGTGAATTGTTTGGAGTACAAGCACAATAAAAGCCCATATACCGGAAAAAAATCCGCCGGTGGAGAGCATAAGCCCAATGAATAATGACAGTACAGCAATCAAAACCATAGAGTTAACCAGCGGGTTGTGCATATTACATTGTTTCATTAAAGATTTTCCTCCGAAACTATCTTTAAATTTGAGGCATACAATTTCCAGATTAGACATAAGGCTACCTTGAAAAATTGCCTTTTCGCCCAAACTCTTTGTTGCAAGAAGAATTTTATCCTCGTAGTATTAACTATATGCTTGGGGTGAAATTTTTCTTGAGCCTCGATTTTGAACGAAAATTCTAATTTTTCAAGGCACCCATAAATGAACTATGACAGGTGATTGCTGTGACATGGGCAAAGTCTAAAGATTAGCATAGAAACTTTGATTTTTCGACACAATAAAGTATAAACCTAAGTTGAGCGATTTTTTAACTTGACCTGCACTGATCTCTTGCACGCCAAGGCTGCCCGAAAATCCTCAACAGACCAAAACGGGTATGCCTACGGTTTTCGGGCAGCCTTGACACATAAGATATCAGCACATATCTGCGTCATAAAATCGCTCAATTCAGGATAAATATAAATTGCTCAATTCAGGTAAAAAATAAAAAATTATCAAAATGAATATTTATTCATTTTCTTTTTAGTGTATTTAATGGATGACGGCAAGAAAAAATGTTAACCAATCTTTTTTGCAATATAACCCTCATAGGTATGGCTGGTGCCGGGAAATCAACCACAGGCAGGATTCTTGCCCGGCTTACCGGAAAAAAATTTCAGGATACAGATCAAATTATTGCCAACTTGACAGGCATGAACCTCCATAAATATCTTGATTCAGTTGGTCGTAGACAGTTTCTAAAAACTGAAGAACAGGTGCTTTTAAGTCTCCCTAAGCAAAACAATGTGATAGGTACCGGCGGCAGTGCTATTTACAGTAAAGCCGGGCTGGATTATCTCCAATCAACCGGTCCGGTGGTTCTCCTAACTGTTTCTCTGCAAACCCTAAAAAAAAGAATCACCAATATGGACAGCAGGGGACTGGTCAGTGAAGAAGGACAAGACTTCAGTGAACTCTTTATCAGGCGGCTTCCCCTCTACCAAAGCCGGGCTGACATAAACATTAATGCTGATACCGTTTCCCCTCAGGAAATTGCCGAAAAAATTATCACAGCCGTACAGTCTTTTGCTAAACCCTGAAAAAAAGCTGCTACCCTGTTCTTTTACTTTATAGAAAAATATCCTTCACCAAATAAAAAAAAATGGCAACGGCATCAAGCTCCCTATAAGGTTTTGTTTGCTAATGATATGCTTTTTTCAGCCATACTGGTTACTCTATCAGCCCGCCAAAACCTGAAGATGAATCCTGAACCGCCCGATGAAAAATCAGTTTTCTTCCGGTTTCTACGGCCTGCTGATAAATATTATTATGAAGCTGTATTCGAGTACCACATGATGTTCGCAGCCTCGGATAATAAGCGGAGATAAATTCAGCAAGGGCGGTATCTTCCTGTACCACAAGAGAACTGACGGTTTCACGGTTATGTGCTGATACAGGTTGCCGTTTGTCTTCTTTTTTGCTCATTGTCTCTGCCATCTTCCTTCTGAATCCCTCAATCACCCCGATAAAATAACTATTCCTTGCCCTCTGACCACCGCCTTTAAATTTTTTCCGGTTTGCCGTCCAGAGAGAATCAAGGGTATTGATAAGAAAATGATAGCAATATTCAGCAATAACCACATTCTCTGCTCTGCCGAACAACTCAACCGTTCGTAATTCGTAGTTTTTAATGGGATCATAAATAGACGAATAGATTATATTAACAAAAAAATATTCCTTGAGCAAAGAGACAATATAAAGCAAATGGGCAGGCTTTCGCTGTTTCCCTGTATTGATAATCAGCCGGGAAAAATTATCTTTTTCTGCTCTTGCTGCCTCCATGGTCAGGTTATGCTTTTCCAGCAGTTCGCCGGCCCGCTGCATGGCCAGGGATGCCTCATGTTCATTTTCAGAGCCTGACAATGCCAGCAATTTCTCAACCCTAACAAGTACCCGTCGACCCTCTGCGGTAACTTCACCTGGTTTATCACAGACATCGGTAAAGGAATCTGCAAGGTCGGAGCTGGCTCTGGACATGGAACCGAAAAGACCAATCATGGTGCAGGCTTTTTTAAACAACTCATGGTGGGACTCATCGGGACGATGAAACAGTTCGGCACATATCTGGTGGGCCATTTCATGTTTAAGCACTGCGATGGTGGTTGTCCATGGATAAGCGTAGAGCAGTCGGGAAGAAATGGTTAGGATCCGGTGGTTGTTGTTCCATGAGCCAAAACAGCGGCGGGATTCATTGAGTTCAAAAACAGGTAGTGTAAGTTCAACTCTATAGCAGTAACAGATAGTTTCATACTCCAGAATTAACTGATCTAACCACACTTTCTTTAAGGAGTTGTCAAGCCAGATATGTTGCTGCTGTTGACCTTTATTTGCTTTCATTGCAGAGTGCTTCTATATTTCTGATTCTTGCCAGGATTGGTGGATGAGAATGATGGAGAAATACCTCTATGGCATGGGGAGTCAGATTAGCGAGGTTGGCCTGACATAATTTTTTTAAACCACTTACAAGTTCTGCCCCAAGATTACTGGTATGAACTGCAAACCGATCCGCCTCATATTCATATTTTCGGGAAAACATATTGGCAACCACAGAGAACAGAGTGGAAATCGGTGTGTAAATAAATCCAAAGAATACTATCCCGGCGTAGACAGTCGGTTCTTCCAGGCCAAAAGCCGCGGCCAGCCCCGGATTTTTAATAAACCAGGAAAGGATATAGAGAGAAAGAGCACTCTGGATTAACGAGGCCGCCATCATTTTCCTAATATGCTTTTTCTTGAAATGCCCCATCTCATGGGCAAGAACAGCGACAATCTCTTTGGGGCTTAGTTTATCAACCAGGGTATCAAAAAAAACAATCCTTCTAAATCGGCCAAAACCGGTAAAAAAAGCGTTTAACCGCCCGGATCGTTTTGAGCCGTCCATGGTATAAATCCCTTGCAGGGCGAAATTTTGCTTGTGGGCATACTTGTTAATACCATTTTTCAATTCCCCGTCTTCAAGGGGAGTAAACTTGTTAAATAATGGCATAATCAGTACAGGAGAGATAAATTGCATGATGAACGAAAAAACCGCTATCAGCAGCCAGCAATAAAACCATGCCAGAGCACCTGCACTTTCAAAAAACCAGAAAACCATGGCCAGCAGGGGGGCACCAAGGACAATTGCTAACATAGCACCCTTGAGCATATCGAGCACAAAGGTTGTGACGGTTGTTCGGTTTAAGCCATATTTTTCTTCGATAACAAAGGTGGAGTAGATAGAAAAGGGAAGCTGAGTCAGGAAAACAAGCACAACAAGAATACCGGTGAAGATAAGGCCGGTAATAATGATTGAAAATCCAAAACTCCTCGCCCACAGGTCAATCAGGTTGAAACCGCCCAGGAGAATGAACGCAATGGTCACAAACAGGGAAAAAGTTCCATGCATCAGAGAAAATCTGGTGGTTACCCTCGTGTACTCCTGGGAACGGGCATACTCGTCAACCTGATAAACATTTTTGAATTCTTCCGGTAACTTGGAGTCAAGGGAACGAATGTTAAGAAGAGAAACAATCAGATCAAGCAGATACCATGCAATCAGGATAAAAATAACCGCAAATAGATAGATATTCATTTTTTTTTACCTGAATTGAGCGATTTTATGACGCAGATATGGTAAATATTCGGGTAGCACCTCACGGAGTCTCGTTCCTCGCTTACCTATTCGTCCATTCTGACCGGTTCGAGTAGCAAAAGTACGCTTCACCGGCCAGAATGAACGAATCTAAGGCACTACCCAAACATTTACAGTCCTCGTTTATGAGAGTTTTTTTACCAACCCGAATATTTACCAGATATGTGCTGATATCTTGCGTGCCAAGGATTTCCGGAAACCGCAGGCATACCCGTTGGTCTGTTGAGGATTTTCTTGAGATGCCTTGGCGTGCAAGAGATCGGAGTCTCGTTGCACTCGCTTACCTGGTGCAGATCAAGTTAGAAAATCGCTCAACTCAGGTTTAAATAAACTAAATTTATTATGCCAACCATCAGCACGGGATTAACTGCCGCCGCTTCACTGCCGCCGCTTCACTGCTCCTGCAAATTCCATTTTTGATTTCTGACTTCTGTCCTCTGTTTTCTAATAAATCAACCCCTGAATTCCAGAATCAGCTCACCAGAAACTTCATCCCGCACCTGAATACCCAAGGGGATCAACAACTGAAACAAAGGCCGGCCAAAGTAAAAGAGTTCCATTTCGGTGGAAAGGTTATACTTTTTGATAGCCTGGTTACGAAAACGAATATCACGGTTGATTATGATGTGAAGTTCAGCAAGAAGACTTTCCCGCTCAGAAAGGTTTGCAATTCGGTTGCCTAACTGCTGCATATCAGGGCAGCGACATTCCTCTTCATGCTGCTTCACCAATACTAAGATGGGAGAATTTTTATCAATCAGCTCAAAGCGGCTCAAAAGTTTCCGACCGGCAATGGCCAGCAAAGCTTCCGGGGCCGCACAGTCTAACAACTCGCAGGCAAGGGGACGATGGGAATAAATCCTGCAGGTCTTGCCAAGCTCATCATAAAACAGACAGCACCAGGACCCGGCCCGTCCCTGAACTTTGAGAAACTCCTGTCCAACTGGCTCAGCCTGACCGCTGACCGGTTGGACAGCCAGTTCACCTTGCCGGACAGTAACCAGGTGTTCCATGGATAAAAATCCGGTGTGTAGCAAAGTCAAATCGCCACCATGAAGAGCCGGTCCTCCCTGTTTGCAGCAGGAACCGCAATGATGACATTGCTTTTTTTGCTCTCTCACGACTCCACCAGATTGCTGCTCAAATATCTCTCCCCGGTATCAGCCAGTATCAGCACAATTCGCTTATCTTTATTTTCAGGACGATTTCCTGTCCTAACGGCTGCACTCAAAACCGCTCCGGAAGAGATACCACAACAAATTCCCTGCTGTCTGGCAAGCATCCTGGCCATCCGGAAAGCCTGTTCATCCTCCACCGTAACCACTTCATCAATCAGGCTGGTATCAAGTATTTCAGGAATAAAGCCGGCTCCGATCCCCTGAATTTTATGGGCCCCTGCCTGACCGCCGGACAACACCGGCGAAGCCGCAGGTTCAACGGCAATCACAGAGATATTTCCTCTTCCCTGTTCCTTTAAATAACCGCCCACCCCGGTAAGGGTCCCACCGGTTCCCACCCCGGTTACAAAAAAATCAACTTCACCACCGCTCTGTTCCCATATTTCAGGGCCGGTTGTTTTTTTATGAATGGCAGGATTAGCCGGATTGGCAAACTGATCGGGCATCCAGCCGTGATCCTCTCCACCCAGCAATTCATGGGCTCTGGCAATTGCTCCTTTCATCCCCTGTTTTCCCGGGGTCAGTACCAGTTCTGCACCAAGATAAGCAAGAAGTCGCCGCCGCTCAATACTCATGGTCTCCGGCATAGTTAAAACTAATCGATATCCCCGTTCGGCACAGACAAATGCCAGCCCAATCCCGGTATTACCACTGGTTGGCTCAATAACCACTGTTCTGGACGATAAATGACCGCTTTTTTCAGCTGCATCAATCATGGCAACCGCGATCCGATCTTTCACGCTGCCCAAGGGATTATGGGACTCCAGCTTACCGTATAACTCTGCTCCACACTCTATTTTCCCAATCCGAACAAGCGGCGTGCCGCCAACTGTTTCCGTCAGGGTTTTACTTGCTTTTGTTTGCACCATCCCCCCCGATATAAATAAGTTCTGGTTGTTTAAGCAGTACCTTGGTATCAGGTGCCACCGATCTGGTCAGCCAGACATTACCACCGATAATGGAGCGGGCACCAATGACCGTATCACCACCAAGAATAATAGCATTGGCGTAGAGAATTACATCATCTTCAATGGTTGGATGTCGTTTGGTATTTCTTAATTTCTCCCCGGCATCCTTGGGCAGGGAAAGTGCTCCAAGAGTAACCCCTTGATACACCCTGACCCGGTCGCCAATATCAGTGGTGGCTCCCACTACAACTCCGGCACCATGGTCAATAAAAAAATTGTTGCCGATGTTTGCTTCGGGATTAATATCAATGGCGGTACGGTGATAGGCATACTCACTCATAATTCTGGGGATAATCGGCACTCCCAACTCCACCAGACGATGAGCTAAGCGGTATACCATGGTGGCAAACAAACCGGGATAACTAAATATAACCACATCCACATTATCAGCTGCCGGGTCACCAGCTAGAGTTGCTCGGATATCGGTTTCCAGCTGTTTGCGGATTGTCGGCAGCGATTCAATAAATATTTCTGCAATCTGATAGCTCAGTTCAGCACACTTGGTACAGGGCTGGTTATTACGGAAACAGTGATGACGAATTGCAGCACTTATCTGGAGAACAAGCCTTTCATAAAATACTGCAACTTTCTGACCAAGATGGTATTCAAGGTTTTCTGGGGTAATAGTTTCCCGGGTAAAATAACCGGGAAAGAGTATCTGCTGAAGGTCCCGAATAAGAGAAATAATTGCATCTTTGGAGGGTATGGCAACCGGAGCAATATGGCTTGTCCAGGCCCCGGAACAAAATTGATCGCATAGCTCTCGGATAACCCCTTGAACCCGTTTGAAATCAGAACCACCGTGACAGGCTGTGTCATCACAATCTGCTGGTATCTTTTTTTTCATCTGTATAATTATACCTCAAAATAATATACAACAACCAAGACGGCTGGAGAAAATTGACCAGCTTATGAACGATCACAGATCCAGGAGATGGTTATAGCATGTATCCAGACATCGTAAAATAAGCAGACAACCGTAGAGACGGGTTTCAAACCCGCACCTCCTTCCGGCAATCATCAGACATGCCGGCACCACCGTGAAGACGGGTTTGAACCCCGTCTCTACCAAATCCAGACAGTGTAAGAGGACGGCAGATGAGAACGGTGAAGCAGGAAAGAAAATCGTCCAAAAAAACAGGGCATTTTATAGGGCGTTTACGATGCCTATATCAATGATAATCACCATAATTTATATAAACTTTTTATGTGCTTGGCAATATAAAACAACGATTCAACCTTGATAAACTAAGATCTTTTTCCGGCAGGAAACAAACCACCCCTGAATAGTCTTGCCGCTTGGACAGCCCCAGAATGACAAGAGTTTCGCCGGAAAATTTATAAAATATTCCCTGCTTGAAAAACCGGTTCCGCTCCCTTGCTGTAAAAAATGGTTCCATGGACTGGGGCATCTCTGAGCGTAATTCTGAGCGAATATCTGCCAGGGAAACTGTGCAGAGACATTCGCATAAAAAACGATGACCGGTACGCAGCCAGTCATAAACAAGCAGTTCCCTCAATATTTTCATATTTTTATGTTTACAGGCAGCCAGATATTCTGTCAACAGACTGTTCAACAGTTCCTGGGTGGCGGCCCGCATAAAAAACCCTCTTTTTTTACATAACTGGAGAAGGCCGGAAAAAAAAGTAAAAATGTCTTCCTGGCTATTTCTAAGATAATTAAAAAATGAGAGAAAATAACGATTATTATGAAATTTCTCTACACATTTACCAAAAAAATACAATTCCCTGATCTCTGCCGCCCCCATATCGGTAGTGGCAAGAATTTCATAGGGAGGACTCTGGCAATGGACAAGCCCGTACTTATGGCAATCTCTGGCAAGAGGGGTAGCGGGCAGAACTTTTAACAATCCCATCTGAATATGGTGGGGGCAACAGGCAAAAACCTGGCGGAACGAATTGGCAAACGATTCCACCGTATCCTCCGGCAGACCAAGGATAAGATCAACATGAAGATGGATATTTCTTGATCCAGCAAGACGGCTGATTGCTGTAAGAGCAGAGTTTACCTCCATTTTGCGATTAATTGCGGTTAAAACCCTGGCATCTGTGGACTGGATACCGATCTCAAACTGAAAGAGACCGATTTTAACTGTTTTCAGAAAAGCAAACAACTCTTCATTGAAGCGATCCGGGGCAATCTCAAAGTGAAATCTTGTTTTTGCTTTTGTGTCTGTTTTTCCCCTTTCCTTGTCATACCAGTCAACAATAAACTGCCAGATTGCCAGAGCCCGGGCTGGTTTATCATTAAAGGTACGGTCGACAAATTTTATCAATGGTGGATTGCTCTTAAGGATAATAGAGAGTTCTTTTTCCACCTTGTTGACCGGTTTATGAAAGACCCGGTGACTGACAGAGGATAAGCAATAGGAACAGGAAAAGGGACAGCCCCGGGAAGATTCATAAAGAATCTGCCGGTTTTGCAGATGGCTGCCGAAATCATCCCGCCGGTACGGAAAAGGAAAATCACCACCGGCTCCGCAACGATAAACCGGTTGTAGTTCACCTCTTTGCAAATCCTGATAAAACTCAGGGGCCACCGCTTCAATTCCCCCGATAATCAGGCTGCATTTCTGGGAAATCTTACCAAGAAATTCCGCCTGAGGCCCGCCGATTATGAGGGGTAAATCCGGACATATCTTTATTAAATCACAGAGAAGTCTTCGCAGATACTCGCCATTCCAGATATAGGCCGAAAAAAACAAAGCCTCTGGCTCCCCTTCAGAAACCTTAAGCAAGGTCTGATAATAAGGGTCATTTATGGTTAATTGGAGTAACTCAATCTCTTTTATATTCTCAACTACCCCGTGGGTCAGCAACATCTCCCGAACATAAAATATTCCCGGACAGGAGTGGGTATAGCGGCAGTTAAGGGCAACGATTCTGTATCGCAAGCGTTTTTTTAATCCCTGGTTAAACTGCGGTACTTTATCCGCTGCGGCAGGTCGGCTGCCTGTCCTTTTCGTTTTTTATAATCAGCTTCGTAATCGGAATAGCCTCCCTCAAACCACACCACCTCGGAGTTACCTTCAAAGGCCATGATATGGGTGGTAATCCGGTCAAGAAACCAGCGATCATGGCTGATTACCACTGCACAGCCGCCAAAATTCTCCAGAGCTTCCTCCAATGCCCGTAGAGTATTGACATCCAGGTCATTGGTTGGCTCATCGAGTAGTAGCAGGTTGCCACCTTCTTTCAGCATTCTGGCAAGATGCACCCGGTTTCGTTGACCGCCGGAAAGCCGACCGACCTTTGCCTGCTGGTCACTGCCGGCAAAATTAAATTTTGCCACATAGGCACGGGCATTGATCTCTTTGGTACCAAGCCAAATGGTTTCCTGTCCCTCGGTGATTACTTCAAAAACGCTTTGTTCAGGATCAAGGCTGTCCCGACTCTGATCCACATAAGAGAGTTTTACTGTTTCACCGACCCTTATTTCACCCTGGTCAGGCTCCTCCTGGCCGGTAATCATCCTGAACAGAGTGGTCTTGCCGGCACCGTTGGGGCCGACCACTCCGACGATACTGCCCGGCGGCAAAGAAAAACTAAAATTATCCAGCAAAAGATGATCCCCATAACCTTTACTGACTCCCTTGGCTTCCACCACCAGTTTACCAAGCCGCGGCCCCGGCGGGATATAAATCTCCATTTTACTGAGCGTATCATTGCCCTGCTGGTTCAACAGATCTTCATAGGCAGTAATTCTTGCTTTGGCCTTTGCTCTTCTTCCCTTGGGACTCATCCTGATCCATTCCAACTCCCGCTTGAGAGTTCGCTGCCGCTCGCTCTCTTTTTTCTCTTCCGTAGCCAACCGTTTCTGTTTCTGGTCAAGCCATGAGGAATAATTACCTTTCCAGGGAATACCCTGACCCCGGTCAAGCTCCAGAATCCAGCCTGCAACATTGTCAAGAAAATAACGGTCATGGGTAACGGCTATGACTGTGCCGGCATAAGCCTGAAGATGATGTTCCAACCAAGCAACCGATTCAGCGTCAAGATGGTTGGTCGGCTCGTCAAGAAGGAGAATATCCGGTTTCTTGAGCAGAATCCGGCATAAGGCAACCCGCCTCTTTTCCCCGCCGGAAAGAGGGGCAATTTTACTCTCTGCCGGCGGACATCGCAGGGCATCCATTGCCATATCAAGGCGGCTGTCCAGATTCCAGGCATCAAGAGCGTCTAACCTGTCCTGTACCTCGCCTTGTCGCTCAATCAGAGCCTGCATTGCATCATCACTCATCGGCTCAGCAAATTTTTCATTGATTATGTTAAATTCACCAATCAGGTCAATCGTTGCCTGAACTCCTTCCTCCACCACCTCTCTAACTGTTTTCTCCGGGTCAATATCAGGTTCTTGGGGTAGATAATCAATTGTGAACCCCTCTGACATGGTGGTTTTGCCCTCAAACTCACTATCAATCCCTGCCAAAATCCGTAAAAGAGTACTTTTCCCCGAACCGTTAAGACCCAGCACTCCTATTTTTGCCCCATAGAAATAAGACAGGGAAATATCTTTGAGAATTACTTTATTACTATATTTTCTACTTACCCTGATCATCGAATAAATGATCTTGTTTGCCTCTTCCACCATGCTGTTATGCTCCTTTTTTATTTTCACCTGAAGACTCTTTGCGAAAAAAAAGATACTGTTTAACTTGTCACAATACAAGATAATTGTTTTTTGCTGAACTTTGCCATGAAAAATGACAAAGGTTTACTTTTTTGTATTGACATTTTTTCTTGTTTCATCTTATATGCAACAAATATCATCTTATATGTCCTATATATGGATAACCACATGAATAATCGATGCGTATAACAAGAGCAGCAGAATATGCCATTCGCTGTATGATATATCTTGCCGGAAAAGGAGTACTCGTATTAACATGTCGGCGTGAGATAGCTGAACAGGCAGACATTCCCAGTCATTTTTTGGCAAAGATTGCCAGAGAACTGGCCAAAGCTGGTTTTCTTGAAATCAGGCAGGGGAGCAGGGGCGGCTTTATCCTGCTTAAGCCGCCGGAAAAGATAACCATGCTTGAAGTAGTTGAGACCATGATAGGTGAGATATATCTCAATGACTGTGTTGTCAGACCGGGGAGTTGCAAAATAAGTGATGTATGTGCTGCTCACAGGGTCTGGCTGGAGGCTCGTGACCAGTTAAGGGAAACCCTTGCCGGGGTAACTTTTGCTGATCTGGTGCAAGATGGGGTTTGCCTCCCTAATTCCGGGCTTCTAAGTTCTGGTGATGAACATGGTAGTTTATTATCAATAGGAGTAACTATTCAGCGATCTGAATAGTTATGTTTTTACTTGCCTTCAATCTTTCTGTCCGTATGGTGTTTTTTTCGAATGGAAATTCACTAATCCGTATTGCTGTTTGTTATTTTATTTCCACTGTTTAGATAACCCTGTAAGTTAAAATTCAAACACTTACACAAAAGGAGGAAAACAGGAATGATTGAAAATGTTGATATTGCCATGGTGAATTGGGCCAGAGCTCAGTTTGCCATGACGGCACTCTACCATTGGATTTTTGTGCCGTTAACCCTTGGTATTACCTGGATGATTGCTTTTTATCACACTATTTATGTGAGAACTGGCAGTGAAGAGTGGAAAAACCTGACCAAGTTCTGGATGAATATTTTAGCAATTAATTTTGTTATTGGTATAGCAACTGGTATTATTATGGAGTTTCAGTTTGGCACCAACTGGTCTAACTATGCCTGGATGGTTGGTGATATATTTGGTGCTCCCCTTGCCATTGAAGGGATTTTCTCCTTTTTCCTTGAAGCTACCTTTTTTGTGGTCATGTTTTTTGGCTGGGATCGGGTTTCAAAAGGATTCCATCTGTTTGCCACCTGGATGGTTGCCATAGGTGCCAATATGTCGGCAATCTGGATTTTGGTGGCCAATGCCTGGATGCAGAATCCTGTTGGTTATTCGTTCAACCCGGATCTATTCCGTTTTGAAATGCAGAGTTTTGCCGAGGTGGTGTTTAACCCAGTGGCTATTAGCAGTTTTACCCATGTAACAAGTGCATCCATTGTGTTTGCGGCCCTGTTTATTATCGCTGTTTCATCTTTTTATCTGCTGCGCAAAAGACATATTAAAATGGCAAAACGCTCCATCATGGTGGCATCTTTTTTTGGCTTGATTGCCTCGGTTATGGTTGCTTTCACCGGCGATGAATCAGCTTTTACAGCTGCCCAAAAACAGCCAATGAAGATGGCGGCTTTTAAAGGTCTGTATCAAGGTGAAGTCGGTGCTGATCTGGTACTTTTTGGTATACTGAATCCTGATAAAAAGCCAGGTGATGATCAGGATCCGTTTCTCTTTGAGATCAGTGCCCCGGGCATGTTGTCGTTTCTTGCAAATCGTTCTTTTGATTCATTTGTACCCGGCATTGACGACCTGGTGTTTGGCAACCCGGAACAGGGTATAATGGGAGCTGCGGAAAAAATTGCCAAAGGTAAGATTGCCCTTGAACAGCTTGAAATTTATAAAAAAGCTAAAAAGGCAGGTGATGAAGAGAGAGCTGCTGTTGCCTTGGTAAAGTTTGAGTACCATCAGGAATTTTTTGGTTATGGTTTTCTTGACCAACCGACAGATATAGTTCCGCCAGTTGCCAAAGTCTTTTATTCATTTTATATTATGGTGGTCCTTGGCACTTTATTCCCTCTTGTTTTTCTTGCGTATCTTATATTCGGTGTCAAGGGTACTCTGGAAGACAAACGATGGCTTCTCTTTCCGGGTACAGTGATGATTTTTCTTGCTCTTGTCGCCCACTGGTCAGGTTGGAATGTTGCTGAAATTGGTCGTCAACCTTGGATTATCCAAGGGTTGCTGCCGGTAAGCGTGGCACGAACCAATCTTGATCTTGACACCGTCAGAACAACTTTTTATATGTTTGCCACGGTGTTTACCATTTTAATTGTTTCTGCAACCAGCATAATGCTTAAGCAGATCAGTACAGGACCAAAGGAGGAAGAAAATGGGAATAATAGAGAATCTTGAGCATAGCTCGTTGCAGTATCTCTGGTGGTTTATCTGCTCCCTTGTCGGAGCCTTGTTTCTTTTTTTAAATTTTGTCCAGGGAGGCCAGACCATGCTCTGGCAGGTCACCAAAAGTGAAGAGGAAAAGGATCTGGTGGTTAACTCCCTTGGCAGGAAATGGGAACTGGGTTTCACCACCTTGGTTCTCTTTGGCGGTGCCTTGTTTGCGGCGTTTCCCAAGTTTTACTCAACTTCATTTGGTGGTGCCTACTGGGTATGGATATTGATTCTATTCACCTTTATTCTTCAGGCGGTCAGTTATGAGTACCGAAAAAGACCGAATAATATTCTTGGGTCAAGGGTTTTTGAACTGTTCCTTTTTATCAATGGCTCTGTGGGCATCCTCCTGATTGGGGTGGCTGTGGGGACTTTTTATACTGGTGCAAACTTCCAGTTGAGCATGCATAATTTTGTAACCTGGCAACATCCTCTCCGTGGACTTGAGGCTGCTTTTTCTCTGTTTAATCTGTCACTTGGCCTTTTTCTGGTTTTTAATGCGAGAGCCCTTGGGGCCATGTATCTTGTCAATAATATTGATTTTGCAACCGTACCAGAGCTTGAAACCAGGCTTCGTAGATCCTGTGGAATCAGTTTTCTCTGCTCCCTGCCATTTCTTGGTTATTTTTTAATCAGCCTGTTGCTTATGGAAGGATTTGGAATCAATGAACAGGGAATGATAGAGATGGTTAGCCATAAATACCTGCTTAACCTGATTGCCAATCCCTGGCTGATAATAATGCTTGTTGCCGGTCTGTTGCTTGTGATTATGGGGGCCTTGCGGACAGCCAGGACAACCGTCAATCGAATGGGTATCTGGTTCGCTGGTCCGGGAACCGTGCTGGTTGGCTTAGTGGTTTTTCTGTTGCCTGCTTTGAATAACACCGCATTTTATCCGTCAAAGTTTGATCTGCAATCAAGCCTGACCATTTATAATGCTTCCAGTAGTCTTATAACCTTGCAGGTCATGACTTATGTGTCTTTGGCTATTCCCTTTGTTGTTGCCTATGTTGCTTATGCCTGGTGGGCGATGGACAGGAAAAAAATTGGTGTAGATGATATTGTCTATTAATAATTAACCTGGAAACGGGGGTACATAGATCAAATTATTTATCCCTGGTTTTCTGATGGAGGTCATCATGACAACTGTTCTTCTTGTATCCTGGCTTGCTATGATTGTGGGTGGTTTTGTAGGTTCAATTCTTTTGCTGAAAAAAACCGGGCTTTATGATGATTAGCATTGAGTATGCCGGATTGTGGGCTGGTTGTTAACCAGTTGAATATTTGTAAGCACTCATTAGAGATACTGAAGTTTCCCGCTTTTATTTTTATGGCAAATCTTCCAAAACATTGTATCTTGCTGAAATATTGGATATTTATCCTGAGGGACAGGATTCGTGCGTTAAGGAATAATAAAATGGGGTTTTGTTAGTTGCATGGCAAACACCGCAAAAAATAAATTCATTCCCCTGCTGTGGCGTGTCACAGCAGTTTAAGAAGCTTTGAAAAGCGGGAAACTTCAGTAGAGATATAGATTTACAGGTAAATATTCGGGTAGCATCCCATTTCCGCCCAATCCGGCTTGAAAGCATATAGCTCAATATAGCTCTCAAGCCGGATTGAGCGAACCTGGGACACTAACCAAACATTTACAGTCCTCGATTATGAGATTCTTTTTTGCCAACCCGAATATTTACATTTACAGCAAATCATTTACTGTAAAGTTAAACCCTTGGTGAATGTTTATCCTGAGTTGAGCGATTTTCTAACTTGATCTGCACCGATCTCTTGCACGCCAAGGCTTTTAAGGAAATCCTCAACAGACCAACGGGTATGCCTGCGGTTTCCTTAAAAGCCTTGTGGCACACAAGATATCAGCACATATCTGCGTCATAAAATCGCTCAATTCAGGTTTATGTGAACTGTTACAAAAAAAGGGGAAGATGCCGTTGATGCATCTTCCCCCTTTTTTTTATCATGATGTTAAAAGAAGTTATTTCTTTTTCTTTTTGTCCTTCTTTTTTCCTTTGTTGTCTTTCCCTTTGCAACAAGACTTCGCGTCTTTTTTCTTGTCTTTTGCCATGGTATTTCCTCCAACTAAAATTTTTGAAGTGAACATGCTTTCAACCCTTTTATACAGGATAAAAAGCAATATTATGCACTATATAATACAGAGCGTAATGATTTTGTCAATGGTAATATGTTTTTTTTAGTCACTCTCCATGCCCATGGTCTTTATTTCACACCGATTATCAGAGGACTTGCCTTGCATAAAAAAAAACCAAAAAGGTGGTTTTGCCAAAAAAACTTGCCATAAGGGTCATAATCTGAGCTTATTGAAATCGTTAAATAGCACAACTATTCGCCTCATTCAATAAACTCACCTTATAACCTTTTTTCTGTGATTTTCGCTGCGACTTTTATTCTCAGACAGGCTCCTATGGCACAGCATAGATATTACCAGTTTTCGCCCAGAAGCTCAAAATGTGCCTTGGCATGATCACAGGCCAGGCATTTCTCCGGAGCCTTTTTACCCTCATGCAGGTAACCGCAGTTACGGCAGCGCCAGGTTACTTTTTCCGGTCGCTCAAATACCCTGCCGGACTCGATATTGATTCTCAGGTCAAGATAGCGTTTTTCATGCTGTTTTTCGGCTATGGCAATAGCCTCAAAAATAATAGCAATCTCGGGGAAACCCTCGTCCCGTGCAGTCACGGCAAACTCAGGATACATGACTGTATGCTCATAGTGTTCACCAGCGGCCGCTTCTTTCAGATTATCGGCAGTTGTGCCGATGACACCGGCAGGGAAAGACCCACTGATTTCAATCTCTCCACCTTCCAGCAGTTTAAAAAGCCTTTTAGCGTGTTCTTTTTCCTGGTTGGCAGTTTCCTCAAAGATATGGGAAACCTGAACAAACCCCTCCCTCTTGGCCTGGGAAGAGAAATAGGTATAACGGTTACGGGCCTGGGATTCTCCGCAAAATGCGGTTAAAATGTTCTTTTCTGTTCTGGTTTCTTTTAAAGTGGCCATGGGCCTTCCTCCTGTAAAAGCATAAATTATCTATAACCGTTTTCCAGAGCCTCGTTAAAGTCTCGCAGGTAAGGAGTTGTTCAAGTTATTTCTTTACGAACCCTAAGCACAGACTTCGAGTTCTTTTATTTATTAGTCGATCCCGAAGTCTGTACTCACCGTATCTCTGTTCATGAAAACCTATCCCTTTAGGGATAATTAATCATCAAATGCCATTTCTGTTTTCCATTCTTGCCAAACTTTACCAACCAGATCGATTCCCGGCTTCAGGGTCTTTTTACCAGGTTTCCAGCCTGAAGGCGTAGCTTCTGCTCCATCGGTTTCTCTGACAAGCTGAAAGGCCTGAATCTGACGGATGGTTTCCATAACATTTCTGCCAACCGGCGGGGTCAGTACCTCATACCCTTGCACCACGCCGTCGGGGTCGATAATGAAACGACCGCGGGTTTCAACCCCGGCATTTTCATCAAAAATACCGTAAACTTTCCCCACCCTGCCGCCTGCATCGGAGAGCATGGGGAACGGCACACCACCGTCAACCATCTTTTTCAACTCATTATCATCCCACATCTTATGGACAAACATGGAATCAATGCTCATGGACAGTACTTCAACACCAAGCTTTTGTATTTCCGAATATTTTTCAGCGACCGCTGAGATTTCGGTAGATCAAACAAAGGTGAAATCACCCGGATAAAAACAAAGCAATACCCATTTGCCAAGATAATCAGATAGCTTTACATCAATAAACTCACCTTTTTGATAGCCCGGGGCTACAAAATCCGGGGCCTTTTGACCAACCATTATCATTGTCCGTTCCTCCTTGACTGTTTTTTGATCTTGTTTGATTTTTCCATTTTCCTTGAACTCTTCTCCAACCGGCCCGCCTGTGGGACGGGCACATCCGACAATTGCTTTCTTTGCCATTGACACCTCCTGCTTGTTGAGTGAATATGATACTGCCTACTTGTTAAACTGAAGTTTCCCGCTTTTCAAAGCTTCTTAAACTGCTGTGACACGCCACAGCAGGGGAATGAATTTATTTTTTGCGGTGTTTGCCATGCAACTAACAAAACCCCATTTTATTATTCCTTAACGCACGAATCCTGTCCCTCAGGATAAATATCCAATATTTCAGCAAGATACAATGTTTTGGAAGATTTGCCATAAAAATAAAAGCGGGAAACTTCAGTTGTTAAAGAAGGCATATTCATAAAAAACACAAGAATCGGCAGGAAAATACCAGCATTTTTTTGGCAATTCCCTCTCGATTTGAACGCTCTACTCCTCAGGTGACAGGCTAAGAGCCTCAGCCACTCCTTTACCATAAGCAGGATCTGCTTGCATGCAGTTTCCTATATGGCGTTTTTTAATTTTATCAGGTGCATCTCCCAGGGCCCGGGCTGTATTTTCAAACAGAACCTGTTGCTGTTCGGGACTCATCAGTTGGAATAATTTTCCGGGCTGTGAGTAATAATCTTCATCCTCCCGGTGATTCCAGTGATCAGCGGCTCCTTCCAGACTAAGCGGCGGCTCGGTAAAATCCGGCTGTTCCTGCCATTCTCCGTAACTGTTTGGTTCATAACCGATGGTGCTGCCGTGATTACCGTCCACCCGCATGGAACCATCCCGGTGATAGCTGTGAAAGGGACATTTTGGGGCATTGACCGGTATCTGCTGATGATTGACTCCAAGACGGTAGCGCTGAGCATCTCCATAGGAAAAAAGACGGCCCTGCAACATTTTATCCGGAGAAAATCCAATGCCCGGCACAACGCTGGCCGGATTAAAGGCCGACTGCTCAACCTCGGCAAAATAATTTTCCGGGTTACGATTCAGTTCCAGTTCACCAACCTCGATCAGTGGATAATCATTATGATACCAGACCTTGGTTAAATCAAAGGGGTTATATGGACATTTCGCAGCCTCACTCTCCGGCATCACCTGGATAAACATGGTCCACTTGGGAAAATCATCCTTTTCAATGCTTTCATAGAGGTCTCGTTGATGGCTTTCCCGGCACTGTCCGACAAGTTCCTGTGCCTCTGCATCGGTAAGGTTTTTGATACCCTGCTTTGTATGGAAATGAAATTTAACCCAGAATCGTTCATTATCCGCATTAATCAGGCTGAATGTATGACTGCCGAATCCGTGCATGTGACGATAACTGGCCGGAATTCCCCGGTCACTCATGGTGATGGTTACCTGGTGCAGGGCTTCGGGCAGTAAGGTCCAGAAATCCCAATTATTTTTAGCACTGCGCAGGTTGGTTCTTGGGTCCCGTTTCACCGCGTGGTTAAGATCCGGGAATTTCAGAGGATCACGCAGAAAAAACACCGGGGTGTTGTTGCCGACCAGATCCCAGTTACCCTCTTCAGTATAAAATTTCAGGGCAAAACCACGAATATCTCGTTCGGCATCTGCAGCACCCCGCTCACCGGCAACGGTTGAAAAGCGGGCAAAAAGTTCGGTTTGTTTGCCCACTTCAGAAAAAATCTTTGCCCTGGTATAGCGGGTAATGTCGTGAGTAACAGTAAATGTACCATAAGCACCAGAGCCTTTGGCGTGCATCCGCCGCTCAGGAATCACTTCCCGGTCAAAATGGGCAAGTTTTTCCAGAAACCATACATCCTGAAGCAGCATTGGTCCTCGCGGCCCTGCTGTCAATGCATTCTGATTATCCCCAACCGGGGCACCACTATTGCCTGTTAACTTCTTTTTCTCTGCCATTGTCTTGATCTCTCCATTATTATTTAGTGTAACGACATGGATATTGTTGTATCCACCCAGCCAACTTCTTCTTGGTTCTATCTTACCTAATTATTCTTTTTATCTAATAATCTTTCTTGTCATGTTGCAATAAACCTCCTCCAGACCTCATAAAGGGCCTATAAACATGCCCTGTTTTCTGGACAATTTTCTTTACCACCCTGTCCCCTGATACTTGATAAACATTGGTTACAGACACCATGAACAACAACATTTTTCCCCCGGATCCGACCAATTTTTTGAATCTCTTCAGGCAAACCCATGGAATCAAAAGAATCCCAGAGAAAATCACTTAACTGACTGCACCGGTCACAAAAGAAATGATGATGCTGGTCGACTCGTGCTTCAAATCTGGCCTGACTTCCCTGGGTTTCTACCCGTTTAACCAGTCCAAGCTCTTCAAAGGTTGCCAGGGTTCGGTAAACAGTATCCAGGGACAAGGTCGGCATTCGCTGGACAAGTTCCCTGTACAGGGACTCTGCCGAAGGATGTTCACTTGAAGCTACAAGCACTTGGTAGATCTCTAATCGTTGATGGGTTATCTTTAATCCTTGTGCCCTGCAGGTTTCTTCAAAATGAGTTATCTGACCTGACCGGTATGTCATCATTATTCTTTTGTAATAATTATTCTTGATTACTATCTTTACTTGTTTCCAAGGTGATGTCAAGAATTAATTATATCAAAGAATAAATTTTATCATTTAATCTATATTTGAGAAAATTCTAAGAGGGTACACCTATTCTGAAATATCATTTTTAGGGTGATTAAACCATAAAAATCCCAAAACAATAATCAGCACCAGCAACAAGTACCAAGGGAACCAGCTTATGGAGTTATAAAAGGCCTCTTCTGTAATTGCCGATGATGACCAGTCAGGATGTTGTATTGCTGCCGTGTTACTAAGATCAACCATGAGAATAGCATAAAACATGCCAATCAGACCATAGGCTGCATTAAAGGCAAGACCTTTAAAGCTGAGAACGGTTGCCCGATGGGATGAGTCGGTTATTTTGTTTAGATAATGACTGGTAAAAAAGGAAGTCATGGTCATGGCGACAAAAATAAAGACCACCGGCAGGATACCTGCCCAGGGCAGAAAAAAAGTGAGGCTCCAGATGGCTGCAAAAGCTATTCCACCCACAACAGCACCATTAATCATCGGGCTGTAAGTGCGGCTCATGACCATGGCGATCCGGGGAACTATCAAGCCAACCACGGCAATACCGGAACCGATCAGCCCGAAACTGGCTTCAGGCAGGTTAATTTGCCGGAAATACTGGCTGGTCAGGGTGACCAGCATACGCAGGACATGGTCATAACTCATGCCGATCAGGATTATTGCCAGGGCAAAAGGAGTTCGTAATATCCAGTTTCCTGCCACCACCGGCAGTTTTACTGCTTCTTTTACCTTTTCCCATAATTGTTGATTTCTTTTGGGGCCTGTCATCACCGGATCACGCATACCAAGAGAGGTGAATAAGGCCATAATTCCTAAAATTAGAGTCAGAAATACCGGCCAGCGCATGGTTATCTGCTGGTCAACCCTGAGATTTAAACCTGTCCAGCTCAAAAGAATATTGATAATGTTTTCATCATAGACCAAGGCACCAAGGGTCATGGCAAAAATATAACCGATATGCTGAACCCGCATCTGCATATCTAAAACCTTAGGCCATTCATCGGCAATCCCCGCCTGAATCAGGGTATCATAAGCAAGTGCTTCATCTGCACCGCTGGCCATGGCCTCGGCCAGACCGCTGATAATGCGGTTGAGCAAAAATGCCCAGAAAACCAGAGAGGGATTATTTAGCGGGACAAAGGCGATAATAGCAAGCTCCATGACCATCAACAGGCTGGTGGCGACCAGTAACTTTTTTCTGCCTACCAGATCAGCCAAGGCTCCAGAGGGAACCTCTGCCAAGACAACAGTAGCGGCCCAGACCGTATTGAGAAGGGCAAACTGTTCCAAGGTCAGGCCGTAATCAAGAAAAAGAATTGTAAAAACAGGATAATAGAAACGGGCGTTGAAGAAAACACGAAATGCGATAAATCTTCGTACATTATTTAAGCTAAAAGGGGAGGGGGGGCTGGCCTGAGGAGATATCATTTATTTATAATGGAGAAAACCTTTTCTGTTGTCAAGGATTCTCTCACCTGTCTAAATAACTGGCCATAGCTGGTTCGGATTGACCAGCAACAATGTGTTATACAGACCTCGCTAAAAATGAGTGCATCAACCCCCTGAAAGGCATGCCAATGCA